>NZ_CAJPHM010000001.1:0-491986 GCF_905339955.1 Burkholderia sp. BCC1996 | reverse complement strand
CTGGTGTGGGAGCAAAGTTGTAATGTCCGCTTCTAGCCAAGTTCAAATGTCCGCTTTTCGACCCATCGTAAGCTGATCGGCCGCTGGGAATCCAGCGCCGGAGGCTTTGATGGCTGGAACAGAACGGATCACGATGACGATGCGCGAGTTGGACCGATTCAAGGTCATCCAGGAGGTGGCGGACGGCAAGCTGAAGTCATGGCGTGCGACCGAACGGCTGGGCCTGACGACGCGGCAGATTCGGCGGCTGGTCGCCCGGCTGCGTGAGCACGGCCCGGCGGGCCTGCCTGGGCACCGGCATTCATTCCAACGCCAGGAAGCCATTTCGCACGTCGACGACGGGCACCGGTCGATAGCAACCTCACTGCAGCCCGCCTCACCTCGATCAAATCGCCACTTCCGGCGGTGCCTGACGAAACAGCCGCGTAATCCAGCACAGATATCCCAGCCCGAGCACGAACCACGCGATGCCGAGGACCAGTGCCGCCTTCTCGAGACTCACGAGCAGCCAGATATCGGACACCGCGCCGATCACCGGGAACACGAGCCCGCCGAACACCCCGATCCGGCGCTCGCCGTGATTACCCGACAGATACAGGCGAATCACGCAGAGATTGACGGCCGTAAAGGCAAGGAACGCGCCGAAGTTGATGAACGACGTCGACGTGGCGACGTCCAGCTTCAGCGCGATCAGGCCGACCACGCCCGCCAGCGCGATGTTGATCGCCGGTGTCTTGAAACGCGGGTGAATGAATCCGAAGACGCGTTTCGGCAGGATTTCGTCGCGCCCCATCGCATAGAGCAGCCGGCCGACGCTCGCTTGCGCGGAAATCCCCGACGCGAATTGAGCGAGGATCAGACCCGCGAGGAATACGGTGACGAACACATCGCCGCCGATCATCTTCGCGACCTCGAACGCGGCTGAATCCGTGTCCTTGAATTCGACGCCCGGGTGCGCGAGCTGCATCGTGTACGCTGCGATCACGAAGATTGCCCCACCGATCAGCGCAATCAGCAAGATCGCACGCGGCATGTTCTTTTTCGGCTCGATCGTTTCCTCGGTCAGCGTCGACACCGCGTCGAAGCCGAGGTACGAATACGCAGCGATCGCGGCACCCGCCATCGTCGCGCCGAACGGCACGTGCGGCTTGAAGAACGGCTCCGCCATCGCGATGCCGCCCGGCCCGGCCGCGGCCGACGCATAGTGCCAGCACAGCGCCACGAACATCACGACGATCGCGAGCTGCACGATCATCAGCACGATATTGAAGCGCGCAGCCAGTTCGATGCCGACGATGTTCAGGCCGCTCGTCAACACGATGAACGCGACGATCCAGATCCAGGTCGGCACATGTGGAAACGCGGCGTTCAGATATGCAGCGCCGATCAACCAGATCACCATCGGCAGGAAGAAATAGTCGAGCAGCGTCGCCCAGCCGATCATGAAGCCCAGGTGCGGGTTGAACGTCTTGCGCGTGTACGTATAAGCCGAACCTGCAGTCGGATAGAGCCGCGCGAGCTTGCCGTAGCTGAGCGCGGTGAACGCGATGGCAATCAGCGCAAGCAGATAGGCGAGCGCGGCCGTATCGTCGCTGGCCTTGGCGAGCACGCCGTAGGTACCGTAGACGATCAGCGGCGCCATATAGGCGAGGCCGAACAGCAGCACGGACGGCAGGCCGAGCGTGCGCTTCAGGCTCGGCGATTCATGGGATGACGACGCTTGCATGTTATCTCCTGGACCTTCGGGGCCGATGCGAATGCCTGTGTGCCTTCGGCCGACATTTCGATTGAACGGGCACGCCCGGGCGACGCATGACGCCCGCGCGATGCCGTGAATGGACTGCGAAACCGGATTATTCGCCGCGCTGACAACGCGCTTCGATCATGAACGCGCGATGTCCGTCCGACTGTTCGAGCGGCGCGAGATCAAGCGCCACGCGCGTGTCGTGCAGGTAGCTGTAGTGTTCGCGGCTCGCTTCGAGACGCGTGAGATCGAGGTTCGCCCGCACGACCGCCTCGTCCCTGCCCAGTTCGATCGCGGTCTCGCCGAACGGATCGACGAGCGCGGAAAGGCCCGCGAACGTCAGATTGTCGTCGCCGGCCCCGCAGCGGTTCACCATCACCGCGAACATCTGGTTTTCCATCGCGCGTGCCGCGATCGCGCGGCGATGCACCGGGCCGAACGGGTCCATGTTGCCGTTCGTGACGATCAGCAGATCGGCATCGAGCGCGCCGACGGCTCGCGCCGTTTCGGGAAATTCGATGTCGTAGCAGATCAGCAGGCCGACCGTCAGGCCGTTCCAGATGCACGTCGCGAAGCGGTCACCCGGCGTGAAGACACCGACATCCGATGCCCACAGATGCGTCTTGCGATAGCGCAGCACGATGTCGCCCTGCTCGTCGACAAGTACCGTGGTGTTGTAAAACCGGTTGCCGTCGCGCTCGGCGAGGCCCACGGCGACAGCGATGCCCTTTTGTCGTGCCGCGTCGCGTACCGCGGATAATCCGGGGCCATCGAGCGTCTGTGCGACTTCGGCGACATTGTCCCGGGTCGGAAAGCCCGACAACGTCGTCTCGGGGAACACGATCAGTTTCGTGCCGCCTGCCACGTCGACGCGCCCGATCGTGTCGATCACCTTGCGCGTGTTGTGCGCGACGTCGCCGTCGATCAGCGAGAGTTGCGCGAGTTCTACCTGCATGAAACCGTCTCCTTCCAATAGCCTTTCATCGGCGCGTCGTCTGCCCTGCCCTTCTGATACGACGCGCGGTCGAGCGAAACAGGCCGTGTTACCCCTGCCTGTCGAAGTGAGGCCGATTATCGGGTTATTATTTTTGACCTGAAATTCCCCGCCAGGGTTACCCTCACCGGAGCACACGATGGACTTCGAATGGCGAGATCTCGCTTTTCATCGGGAGATTGGCTCGGCCATCGACGCCCTCGATGGCCCGCATTTCTGGGCACGCCTCACGCGTGTGCTCGAGCGGCATCTCGAGTTCGACAACTGGGTCGCGCTGCGTTTCGCGCGCGCCGCGCCGCCTCTCGTGCTTGCCGAGCAGGCGATGCCCGACGGCAAGATCGACCTGATGTTTCAGGACTATCTGGCCGCCCTCTATCAACTCGATCCGTTCTATCTCGCCGCGTTCGAAACGCAGGCGTCGGGCTTCTACACGCTCGCCGACGTCGCGCCGGACAATTTCCGGATGACCGAGTACTACCAGCGGTACTTCAAGAAAAACATCGTCGGCGACGAAGTGCATTTCAACGTCATGATCGATCGCGATCACACATTGGGCTTTTCGCTCGGCAAGACGAGCAAGTACGACGATCGCGAGATTGCGTTGCTCACGCTGTACACGCCCTGGGTCCTGTCGTTGATGCAGCAGCGCTTGCGCTTCGAGACGTTCGCGATCAAGGATGCGCCGCGCGTGACCGAAGGCGAAGCGCCCGACCCGCAGGCGCGCTTCGGGATGCTGACCGGAAAGAGCGGGCGCGGCGCGTTGACCACGCGCGAAATCGAAGTCGCGATGCTGTCATTGAGCGGATTTTCGTCACGCGCGATCGGGGAAAAGCTGTCGATTTCGTTCGAGACCGTACGTGCGCACAAGAAGCACATTTACGCGAAGCTGGGTGTCGGATCGCAATCCGAATTGTTCGCGATGTTCTACGATCGGGGCAGATCCGGCGAATCTGCGTGATTCGCGTCTCGGTGTCACGGCACGAATACCGGCAGGCGCGCTGCCGCTTCAGGTTTCGCCGGTGAGCATGGAATCACGTGCATCCAGATTGAGCCGGAGATTCGTGACGGACGCGAATTCCGGCTCCCGGGATAAGTGGCATTGCCTTGCGATGCGTTTTTGAACCGGGCAATCCTGTCACGACGCGGCGACGCTCGATCGACTACGCCGACGGTGTCTGCCGTCTTGAAACCGTTCGAATCCGCGCCTTGCCCCGTTGCTGCCGGTGCCATTACACCGCCCCATCCCCGGCTCCTTTATGCCGCCCATCGACACGCCGAGTCGGCAATGCGGCGAGCCCGCGCACCGCCGCCGCGCTCTCGGCGCCATCGTCGCTGCGGCCGGTGATCTCATCCAGCGCCCGGTTGTTGGTGTACGGCCCGAACACACCGATCGACACCATCACGATCAGCATGCTGCCGCCGATCAGCACGAACACTGCGGACACCCCGGCGCGCTCGAGCAGCAGCGCGACGATGAAGCTGCTCGCGATTCCGGTCAGGCGGCCGATCGAATGCACGAAGCCGAGCGCGCGCCCGCGGATCTCGGTCGGAAACACTTCCGACTGGTACGCGGTGCCGTTGCTCGCGAGCACCGTGTTGGACAGCGTGACGAGCAGGCCGAACGCGATCACGAACGGCGCCTGCGCCGACATCGCGAACGCGGTGCCGAACAGCGCGACGCCGAACGCCGACGCGACGATCAGCCACTTGCGCTCGACGCGGTCGGCGAGCACGCCGGCAACGAACGGCGACACCGGATACGCGAACGCGATCACAAACGCATACCAGAGGCTCTTCGTGACGCTCGCGCCCTGCGCGGCCAGCAGCGTCGGCAGCCACTGGCTGAAGCCGAAGAAGCCGATGCTCAGGAATGCGTTGAATACGATCAGCATCGCCGTGCGGCCACGATGCCGCGCATCCCACATCGACGGCGCGCGCCGCGCGGCCGGCGTTGCGACAGCCGGCATCCGGACCGCGGGCAGCGGCCGGCCGGATTCCCGCTCGACCGCCTGCTCGAGCCGCCGCAGCACGGCTTCGGCGTCGGCCTCGCGGCCGGTGCTGGCAAGCCAGCGCGGCGACTCCGGCAGCCGCGACTGCAGCCACCAGACGACGACCGCGCCGCTGCCGCCGAGCAGCACGACCCAGCGCCACCCGGACACCCCGAGCGGATCGCGCGGCACCCATAGCCACGACACCAGCGCGAGCACCGGCATCGCGAGATAGCCGATCGCGAAGCACAGCGCGAACGCACGCCCGCGCACTGCTTTCGGCACCAGCTCGGTCAGGAACGCGCCGATCGTGATCAGCTCCGCACCGATGCCGCAGCCCGCGACGAATCGGCACACGAGAATGCCGAGCGCATGCGTCTGCACGCACATCGCAAGGCTTGCCGCCGTGTAGAGCAGCAGCGCACCGGTGAACAGCGCGCGCCGTCCGATGCGGTCCGCGAGGCGCGACACGAACATCTCGCCGACAAACAGCCCGGCGAACGTCGCCGCACCGAGTGCGCCCTGGTCCGACATGCCAAGTACGCCGTGCGAGCCCGCGTGAAAGATGCCGTCGCGGATCAGCCCGGGCGGCAGGTAGGTCATCTGGAACAGGTCATAGATCTCGAAAAAACCGCCGACGCTCAGGAACATCACGAGCGTCCAGATGCTGGCCGTCGCGGGCAGGCGGTCGATGCGCGCGGCGATCGACGCCGCATGGGAATGGGACATGGCGATTCCTCGGTGATTCGCCCGCGCGGTCTGCGCGAAGCGGCGGACAGGGCGCCGGCGCGGGTGCGCGCGGCGCCGGCGTTCATACGGTGGCGACCGGATTGACCGGCGACCCGACGAGCCCGCGCAGGTGCAGCGGCGGCGCGGTCAGCAGGAAGCGGTTGCGCCGATGCGCGCGCAGCCAGTCGGCGAGCGGCGTCAGATGCCACAGCTCGCCGAGATGAATGCCGAGCTTGAACAGGCACAGCTCGTGCAGCGGCATCAGCGCGCCGGGCCGCTCGCGCGCCGACGCATGGCGCGGGCGCTCCTCGACCGCATGGTTGTCCGCCGCGAGCGCGGCAAGCCCCGATGCGTCGATCCAATCGAGCAGGCGCGGATCGTTGCCGTCGAGCACGCAGCACACGTCCGGCGCGGCGGGCTCGCCGAGCGCGTCGGCTTCGATCAGGCGATCGGCGAAGCCCGTATGCACGCATACGATGTCGCCGCGCTCGACGACCACATCGTCCGCGCGCAGTACCGACATCCATTCCGCGTAGCCGATCTTGCGCCGCTCGTCGCCGAAGTGGCGGCGCAGGTCGACCATCACGCCGCGCCCCTGCACGCCGGTTTGCGCCATCACCTCGATGCCGAGCGCGCGCGCACCGCCGCGCGGCGCCCCCGCTTCGGGCACCCGGATGTGCTCGTCCATCCGGTAGCCGTTGTAGAACACGCGGGCGCGCTCGCCGTTGCCCGCCGGATCGAACAGCGAGCCGACGTGCGACAGTGCATCCCACTGCGTCGAGAACTGCGAGTGCATGCAGAACGAATCGTCGCAAACCACATCGGTTGCGTTGGCAACCTGTTCGTCCGCCCGATAGCCGAAGTACGGCCTGTCGCCGAGCAGCGCCGGCATGATCGCCGGCGGCCGGCGCCGCGCGTTCAGCCCGCCGCCGCGCGGCACGTCGAGCGGCAGGCTCAGCGAGAACACGCGGCCTTCGCGCACCTCCGCGACGCCGCGCAGCACCGCGTCGGGCGTCAGCCAGTTCAAGCGCCCTTTCTGATCGTCAGGGCCGAAATCCCCCCAGTTCGAGCCGGGCGGCCGATGGGTCCAGCGTGGCTTCATGGTGTCTCCTCCATGCAATGTCCAGTGTGCGGCGGCCGTCGTTCGCGGCCGCCTCGCACGGCGCGCCTAGCGCGTGCGGATCACGCCCAGCCCGGCGAGCCGCTCGTATTCGCGTTCGCCGAGCAGCGGCAGCAGGATCTCGCGATTGTTCTCGCCGAGCGCGGGCGCAGGCCGGCGGAACGCGCCGGGCGTGGCCGACAGGCGCGGCGTGATGTTGTGCATCGGCAGGCTGCCGACGTCGTCGTCCGGCAGCTCGACGAGCGCCTCGCGCTCTATTACGTAGTGATCCTGAACGATCTGCGCGATGTCCTGGATCGGCCCGACCGTCACGCCTGCTTCCTCGAAGAACGCGAGATTGGCGTCGAGATCGCGCACGGCGATGAATTCGCCGACGATCGCATCGAGCGCCTCCGCGTGCTGCACGCGCTGCACGTTGGTCGCGTAGCGCGGATCGTCGATCAGGTCCGCTCGGCCGATCGCGCGGAACAGCCGCTCGGCCATCGCCTGCGTCGAGCTCGACAGGCACAGCCACTTGCCGTCGCGCGTGCGATACGCGTTGCGCGGCGCGGTGTTCGACGAGCGGCTGCCGGTGCGCGCCTTGATCTCGCCGGTCATCACGTAGTTCGCTGCAGCCGGCCCGAGGATCGACAGCAGCGGCTCGAACAGCGACACGTCGATCACCTGCCCCGCCGCGCCGTGCGCGTCACGCGCATGCAGCGCGACCAGCACGGCGATCGCGCCGGACAGCCCGGCCGTCATGTCGCCGAGGAACATCGGCGGCAACACCGGCTCGCGATCGGCGAAGCCGTTGATCGCCGCGAACCCCGCATACCCTTCCGCGAGCGTGCCGAAGCCCGGCTTGTGGCGGTACGGCCCTGTCTGCCCCCAGCCGGAGATCCGCGCGATCACCAGCTCGGGACGGATCGCGAGCAGGTCGTCCGGGCCGAGCCCCATCTTTTCGGCGACGCCGGGCTTGAAGCTCTCGACGAACACGTCCGCGTCGCGCACCAGCCGGCGGACGATGTCGATCCCCTCGGGCGCGCGCAGGTCGACGCACACGCTGCGCTTGTTGCGTCCGTACACCTTCCAGTTCGTGCTGATCCCGCCCGCGCCGACCGCGCGCAGCGTATCGCCGCGCTCGCTCTCGACCTTGACGACATCCGCCCCGAAATCGGCGAGCTGCACGCTCAGCATGTTGCCCGCCATCAGGCGCGACAGATCGACGACGCGCACGCCCGCGAGCGGCCCCCGCGCGCCGGCGTCGAACGGTTTCGGATGGATCGGGCCGGTGGACGCGCGACGGCGCGCGCCGGCCGCGTGAGCGGCCTGCGGGTCGGGAACGAACATGCTTGTCTCCTAGTTGGTGGGTGTGTCGTTCGATGCGGACTTCGAAGTGCGCGCGCTGGCGCTACTCGAGCAGCTCGCCGAGTTGGTCGGCCGCGCGAAACGCCGCGCCCGCGGCGGGCAGATCGCCGCCCAGCGCACGCGTCAGCTCGGCGGCGGCTGCCTGCACGCGCGGCAGGTAGTCGGCCAGCACCTTCTTGTTGAAGCGATAGCGCGGCACGCCGAGCGAGATCGCGCCGCTCAGCACGCGTCCGACGCCGAACGCCGGGCACGCGATCGCCGCGCTTTCCGGGTCGCGCTCGGCAATCGACACCGCGTAGCCCTGCTCGGCCGTCTTCTCGTAGTCGCCGCCGCGCGTGCCGCTGAACGCGAGCAGCACGCGCCCGGCCGCGCCGACGTCGAGCGGAAAGCGGTCGCCTTCGCGCAGGTGCGTGCGCACCGAGCGCTGCGCCTGGATGCGGAACAGGCACACGCGCTGATCCCCTTCGCGCACGTAGAACGCGGCCGTCTCGCCGGTTTCCGCCGACAGCGTCGACAGGATCGGCATCACGTACTCGCGCAGCTGAAACGACTCGCGATACATCATCCCGAGCTGGAACACGGCGGGCCCCAGCACGTAGCGCCCATCCGGCAGGCGCTTGATGAAGCGGAACTGCTCGAGCGACTCGAACATCCGCAACAGCGTGCTCATGTTGAGCCCCGTTTCCTCGCTGACCTGCGCGAGCATCAGCCCGCCGGGCGCGTTGCCGAACGCCAGCAGCGCGGTCAGCGCGCGGTTGACCGCGGCCACGCCGCCCTCTGCGGGATTGCTTGTCTCCATCTTGCTCATGTCCACCTCGTGCGATGCCGGCAGAGTCGTACCGCGGCGCGGCTGCCGGCATCTAAAAATGAAAGTTGCTTTCATTATACGCAGATCATCGACGACAGCAACATGAATCAACACAGATTCACTAGCTCGTCATTTCTGAAAATCCCCTTTAAAACTAGGCGTTAACGATAATCTTGACGAATGCCATCATCTGCCTCAAAAATGAAAGTGACTTTCATTTTTATGGATCATCGATGGAATTCTCGTCTCAACCGGTCTGGCGCTCGCTGCTGTACGTCCCCGCCCACGTCCCCCGTTTCGTCGCTTCGGCCGCCGCGAGCGACGCCGATGCCCTGATCCTCGATCTCGAGGACAGCGTCCCGCCAGCATGCAAGGAGACCGCTCGCGACGGGCTGGCCGATGCCGTGCCGGCGCTGCGCGCGCCGGGCCGCGACGTGCTGGTGCGCGCCAACGGCCCGCTCGACCTGCTGGTGCCCGACGTGCGCGCGGCCGTCCGGGCCGGCGTGGACGGCGTCGTGCTGCCGAAGGTGCGCGGCGGCTCGCACGTCGAGGCGATCGACGAACTGCTGGCCGCGCTCGAAGAGGAAAGCGGCGCGCCGCCGGGCCGCACGCGGATCGTCGCGATCGTCGAAACGCCGCGCGCGTTCCAGGCGATGGACCGGATCGCGCAGGCGTCGCCGCGCGTCGTCGCGATGATGCTGGGCGGCGGCGACTTCGCGCTGAACTGCGAAAGCGCCGCGAGCGCCGACGTGCTGCGCGTGCCGAAGCAACTGCTGATCATCGCCGCGCGCGCCGCCGGCGTCCTGCCGCTCGGCCTCATCGGCGGCCTCGACGAGCTGCGCGATCTCGACGCGTTCGAGCGCATCGCGCGCGCGTCCGCGGAGCTCGGCTATGCGGGCGCGACCTGCATCCATCCGCTGCAGGTCGGCGCGCTCAACCGCGCGTTCAGGCCCGACGAAGACGCGGTGCGCGACGCGAACGCAGTGCTGGCCGCCTACGACGACGCGCGCGCGAACGGGCGCGGCGCGCTGCGCGTCGACGGCAGGATGGTCGACGCGCCTGGCGTCGCCCGCGCGAAGCGCGTGCTCGCGCGTCACGCGGCCGTGCAGGCGCGTGCCGACGGCGCACCCCGGTGATGCACGCGCCGTCCTGCATCGCCGTGCTTCACCCCGGCACATGCGCATGTCGCGCGTGCGTCCCGCCGCGACGCAGCCGGTTCGCCGCCCTGCCCGGATAGCGCCGCCCGCAGCAGCACCGCGCTGCTCGACCAGCGCGGCGCCGCAATCAAACAAACAACAAACCCTCGAAGGAGACAAGCCATGGGCAAGCGAATGTCCGCATTGTGCGGACTGGGCCTCGTATCGGCCGGCGCCTGCGCGCAAAGCACGATCACGCTGTACGGCGTGGCCGACATCTATACGGAATTCCTCACCCACCAGGCCGCGCCCGGCGACAAGTCGTCGGCATCGCTCGTGCGGATGGCGTCGGGCGGCAAGAGCGGCTCGCGCTGGGGCCTGAAGGGCGTCGAGGATCTCGGCGGCGGCTGGCAGGCCGCATTCCGGCTCGAAAGCGGCATCAACCTGAACAACGGTACCGGCACCGGCGCGGGCGGCTTCGACCGCTCCGCGTGGATCGGGCTGCAGCACGAGCGCTGGGGCACGCTGCGGCTCGGCCACCAGTATTCGACGCTGTTCGACGTCATGGAGCGCTATTCGCCGACGGGCGCGTACTCGACGCTGTACGAGCCGGCCGGCGCGATCGTCGGCGTCAACTTCCGCGAGAACAACGTCGCCAAGTACCTGGCGAAGCTCGGCTCGCTGACGCTCGAAACGCACTATTCGTTCGGCGGCACGCCCGGCGCGTTCCAGTCGAATGCCGCTTACGGCGCCGGCTTCGACTATGCCGGCGCCGCATTCTCGTTCGCCGCCGCATTCGACAACGTCAACACGCCGCAGCCTGGCGGCTTCGCGCATTTCCGCCGCTACGCCGCCGCCGCGATCGTGTCCGTCGACCGCGCGCAGCTGCTGGCCGGCGTCACGCACGGACAGAGCGGCGTCGCCACGCGGTCGGTCGTGACGAACTACACGTTCTGGTGGGCCGGCGTGCGCTACATGATCACCCCTTACCTGCAGGCGCTCGGCGCGTTCTATTACGAGGACATCCGTGCGCAGAATCCGCCGGACGCGCAGGCGAGCGCGCCGCACCCGGCCAACCCGCAGCAGGTCACGCTGCAGCTGAACTACTTGCTGTCGAAATCCGTCACGCTGTACCTCGCGGCCGGCTACGCGCGCCGCGCCGCGCTCGATTTCGACAACTACAACTACAACTTCCTCCACTACACGCTGGCCGCCGACCGCGCCGGCAGCGCGGGCGTGGCGCTCGGCCTGCGCAAGCTGTTCTGAGCCCGCCTCTCGCGCCCTTTCAGGAACCTTCGGAGTCTTCAAACCATGAACCGCCGCCACTTCCTTTCCACGCTGACCGGCGCCGCGCTCGCGCTACCACTTGGCCGTGCCCGCGCCGGCTCGCTGCCGACGGCCGCCGGCCGCCCCGATCTCGCGCAACAGCTCGCCGACTACGCGGCCGGCCTGCAGTATCGCGACCTCGACGCCGCGACGATCGAGACGATCAAGGCGCATCTGATCGACGCGCTCGGCTGCGCGATCGCCGCGCACGACGAACGCCCGGTGCAGATCGCGCGCGACGCGGCGCTCGCGTCGCCGGGCGGCGTGTCGACGATCGTCGGCACGAACCGACGCACGAGCCCCGATCTCGCCGCGTTCGCGACCGGCACCGCGCTGCGCTACTACGATTTCAACGACGCGTACGCCGGCAAGGAAACCGGCCATCCGAGCGACAACATGTCCGCGTGCCTCGCCGTCGCCGAAGCGCAGCATGCGAGCGGCCGCGACCTGATCCTGTCGATCGCGATCGCGTACGAGATCGCGTGCCGGCTGATGGATGCCGCCGCGATCAGCCCGCGCGGCTGGGACCACACGTGCTACAGCCTGCCCGCCGTCGCGCTCGCCGCCGGCAAGCTGATGCGCATGCCCGCGCCGCAACTGGTGCAGGCGGTCAACCTGTCGATCAACAGCCATCTCGCGCTGAACCAGACGCGCGTCCAGCAGCTGTCGAACTGGAAGGCGCTCGCCGATGCGGACGCGGCGCGCAACGCGGTGTTCTCGACGCAGCTCGCGCGCGCCGGGCTGACCGGCCCCGCGCCGATCTTCGAAGGCATGGCCGGGTTCTTTCCGCAGGTGTCCGGGCCGTTCGCCGTCGACACGCGCGAATTCGGCGGGCGCGACGGCGCGTTCCGGATCGGCAAGTGCTTCGTGAAGTTCTATCCCGCGCAAGGACTCACCCAAACCGCGATTCCGGCCGCGCTCGACGTCGCCGCGCAGGTCGGCGACCTGCGCCGCATCCGACGCATCGAGATCCACACCACCGCGGTCGGCTACGTGACGGCCGGCCGCGACCGCGAAAAATGGGCGCCGTCGACCCACGAAACCGCCGATCACAGCCTGCCGTATATCGTCGCGCGCGCGATGCTCGACGGCGACATCACGACCGAGAGCTACCGGCACGACGCGCTGCACGATCCGGCGCTGCGCGCGCTGATCGAGCGGGTCACGGTGCAGGAGGACCCGGCGCTGACCGCCCGCTATCCGGCGCAGGCGCCGAACCGGGTGATGGCCGTGTGCGAAGACGGCACGACCTGCGCGAAGCAGGTGGACGAGCTGCCCGGCTCGCCGACGCGGCCGATGCGGCGCGACGACTACGAGGCAAAGTTTACGAAGAACTGCCGGCGGCACTGGAGGCCGATGCAGATCCGCGCGGCGCTCGATTACCTGTGGCGGCTCGACGAGCAGCCCGACGTCGCGACGCTGCCGCCGCTGCTCGTCGTAGGCTGAGCCGCGTGCCCCGCCCAGGCCTCCGTCGCGACGCCATGCCGCTCGAGCGCTTCCGCGACCTCGACGACGCGACCGCGCAGCCACGCGTGCGCGTCCTGCTGAGCCTTTACCTGCAGCAGACGCGCGGCGCGCGCGCGCTGCGTGCCGGCTTCGAGCTGTTTCCGCTGAGATGGAAGCCGACGGAAACCTTCGAGACGGGCATCCTGAAGACACTCGGCCGGTACCTGTAGACGTTCGGACAGCATTCGGCATCGGCATCGGCCGCGGGCAGGGTCAGGCGCGGCCGCGCGGCGACGTCGCGTGCCGGCGTCGCCGGCAATGCAGAAACTTAATACGGATTCCGATCGACCCATCAAGGCAACGACAAACCATCAATTGCTATTGTCGTTCGCTTCGAAATGTAGCTGCGATCGAGCTCCCCGACCGAGCGGCAACCGATGAGGGCGAGCGTCCGGTCTGTTTCCCGTTTGATCATCTCGATGACGTCGCTCACGCCGATTTCCCCTCTGGCTGCCAACCCGTATAACGTGGCGCGCCCGAGCATCACGGCATGTGCCCCCAAGGCGATCGCCTTGACGACGTCAGCTCCTGTCCGTATGCCACTGTCGAGAATGACAGTCGTTCCCGAGGTGCGCTCGACAATATCCGGCAGCACATCGGCTGTCGCGGGCAGGTCGGCGAGCTGCCGGCCGCCGTGGTTCGAAACGATCACGCCGTCCGCGCCGAGCTCGACGCACCGCGCGGCATCGTCGGCCGTCACGATGCCCTTGACAAGGAGTTTGCCAGGCCATTCGTCCCGTAAACGGCGCAGGTCGTCCCAACTGAAGCTCGCATCCATCTGTCTGCGAAGAATCGCTGCCTGGGAGGCCGTGTCCGATGCATCGTCCGTAGCGAAATTTTTCAACTCCGGCATGCCGTGCATCAGATAGGACCAAAGCCAACGCGGGTGCGACAGTCCATCGACGGCCGCGCGCGCACTTGCCTTGAACGGCATGGCAAAGCCGTTGCGAAGATCGCGTTGGCGAAAACCGTTGACCGCCACATCGGTGGTGAGGATCAAGGTCGAATAGCGAGCCGCACGGGCACGATTGACCAGGCTCTTTGCGAGGTTGCGATGAACCACATACAGTTGAAACCACAGTTCTCCGTCGGATCCTTTTGCCACCTCTTCGATGGACATGTTGGAAGCCGTCGATAGCGCGAAGGGAATACCGGCCTTGGCCGCCGCACGCGCAAGTGCGAGGTCGCCCTTGGGCCAGAATGCGCTATTCAGGCCCGTGGGTGCGATCACCAGCGGTGATGGAATCCGCTGGCCTAAAAGTTCCACCGACTGCTCTCGTATGCTGACATCCGACAGCCGGCGCGGCAACAACTGCAATTTATCGAACGCCGAACGGTTGTGCCTCAGTCCCGATTCATCGTCCGCCGCGCCTTCCAGATAGTCGAACACCATTCGTGGCAGCCGCCGTCTGGCTTCGTCACGATAGTCGCTGACGGAGAAAATGCCGGGAAATCCTGTGGTCATGATTGACGTACTGACAGAGTAGATCGTGATGCGAAGAACACGAGGCGCGCTGGAGTCCGGATTCGCGCGCCTCTGTCAAGCTGGAGCCTGAGGTCAGGCGCGATTGACGGGCGGCACATGACGACGCACGATCATCAGGCAGATAAAGACCATCGACATCGCCCCACCAAGCATGCCCAGGTACGCGGACGCTCCCCCCTGCGTGATCACGAATGCCCCGGCGAACGCGCTGAGAATCGCTCCGAGCCGCCCGAATGCAAGCGCGGATGCGGTCCCGGTCGCGCGTATCTCGGTCGGGTAGACGTAGGCGCAAAGGGCATACATCGTCGACTGAACTGCGTTCACGAAGAGGCCGTGCAAACCAATTCCGAACACAAGCAACGTCGTGTGGGCAGAGACGTCGATACCGCGCAGGAAAAGCGCGCTCGCGGATGCCATCAGGCAGCACACGAGCAAAGGCCAGCGTGACCCGAACCGGCCGATTGCCACTGCGCAGCCCAGGGCGCCGATGACGCCACCCAGGTTGTAGGCGGTCAGGCCCGAACCTGCCACCGAAGGGCTGAGCCCCTCGCCTGCAAGCATCGTCGGCAGCCAGCTGAATGCGCTGTAGACCGCGATCAGGTTCATGAAGAAAGCGATCCAGATTGCAATCGTGTCACGGCCTTGATCGTCCGCGAACAGAGCACGAAAGCCCGGACGCTGTACCGCTTTCTGTTCCTTCTGATCGGCGAACACGGCGTCCGGCTGAATCGAGCGGGACATGCGGGTCAGCAGGTGACGCAGTTCGTTCCAGCGTTCGTCATGGCGGACAAGATAACGGGGCGATTCCGGCATGGCGAGATACAGCAGGAACGCCAGTGCCACGGGAAGCGTGCCGCCGATGAGAAAGAGCCCACGCCAGCCATAGTGAGGAAGCACGACGCTCGCGAACAGTCCCGCAAGCATGCCCCCCAGCGGTACGCACACGATGGTTGCGGTGACTGCGAGCGTCCGCCGGCGAGCCGGCGTAAATTCCGCCGTCATGGTCGTCGCGCTTGGCAGCGCACCACCGATACCCAGTCCCGCGAAGAAGCGCAGGATTGCAATGGTCATGACGTCCGGCGATAGCGCGATCGAACTCGTCGCCAGGCCAAATACCAGCACGCTTCCAATAATGGCCCAGCGCCGACCGAACCTGTCCGCGAAAAGGCCGGCGAACGCGCTACCAATACCCATGCCTACGAGGCCGGCAGCAACGGCGGGCGCAAATGCGTTGCGCGTAATGCCCCATTCCTTGATCAAGCTGGGAATGGCGAACCCGATGAGTTGCCCATCGAAGCCATCCATCACGATCGCGAACGCGGCGAGAAAGACGACCATTCGCTGAAACGCCGAGAACGGTCCGTCATCAAGGGTGCGGCCTATGTCGACGATCGGCAGACCGGGATTACGATCGTTCATTTCGCCCCCCAGACCAGAGCAGTGAAGCCTGAATCGCAGGCCTGGGTAATCCGTTCTCCGACGTGATGGCCCGACTCGAACCGGGTGCGATCGAGCGACCACTCCAAATTGACAATAGGCATTGCAGTCTCCTTAAGCCGATCGCTCGTTGTTCCACGAGCGAAGGCTACTCACCGGTACAGGGTTGTTGTTTTGTTCGCGCCCACGATCCAGCGGCCCGTCTCGTCCGTCGCGAACAAGACGCGCCCCGACCGTGGCAACCATCAGAACGGATAGTGACGAGGCGTCGTTTGCACGGTGATCCAGCGCAAATCGGTAAATTCCGCGATTCCCGCCTTGCCGCCGAAGTGCCCGAAACCACTGGACTTCATCCCGCCAAACGGCATTTGCGCCTCGTCGTGAACCGTCGGCCCATTGACGTGGCAAAGCCCGGACTCGATACGCTTCGCTACCGTCAACGCACGCGCGACGTCACGGCTGAAGACTGCCGCCGACAGACCATATTCGTTGTCGTTCGCGCATGCGATGGCCGCTTCGTCTCCCTCGACGCGGACGATCGCCTTGACCGGCCCGAACGACTCCTCCCGGTAGATATGCATGTCGGCCGTGACGTGATCGAGCAGCGTGGCCGGCATGAGCGTGGTCTCGGATTTTCCTCCGCAGACCAACGTCGCACCTTTCGCCAGCGCGTCGTCGATCAGGTCGTTGCACTTCCTCACGGTCGCCATGTCTACAACGGAGCCGAGTACGGCCGGGCCCTTTCTCGGATCGCCAAGCGGCAGGCTCTTCGCCTTTTCGGCCAGGCGCGCGACGAATTCGTCGGCGATGTTCGCGTCGACGACGATGCGTTCGGTGGACATGCAGATCTGACCGGAATTTGCGAACGCCCCGAATGCCGCGCCTTGAACCGCAGCGTCGATATCGGCGTCGTGAAGAACAAGAAACGGAGCCTTTCCGCCGAGCTCAAGTACCGAGGGCTTCAGATACTTCGCGCACTGGGTGGCGATGATGCGGCCGACGCGGGTCGAGCCCGTGAAGTTCACCCGCCTGACCGCGGGCTCGGCAATGAGCGCTTCGACAATGGCGCCGGCATTCGCCGGCGCATTCGTGACGAAGTTCACGACGCCGCGCGGCAGCCCGGCGTCCTGCAACGCCTCGATGATGAGGCCGTGGGTCGCGGGGCAAATTTCCGAACCCTTGAGCACGACGGTATTGCCGCAAGCCAGCGGCAGCGCGATGGCACGCACGCCGAGGATGACGGGCGCGTTCCACGGTGCGATCCCGAGCACGACGCCGGCGGCCTGCCGAACCCCGAGCGCGAGATTGCCAGGCACGTCCGACGGAATCACTTCGCCCGAAATCTGCGTGGTCATCGCAGCAGCTTCGCGCAACCCGTCGGCCGCGAGCTTGACGTTGAAATCGGCCCACAGGCGGGACGCGCCCGTTTCGGTTGCCATTGCCAGCGCGAAAGCGTCGCGCTTTTCTTCGAGCGCATCTGCGGCTCGATTCAGCAATGCGCGTCGCTCGCCGGGCCCCATCGCCGACCAAGCGGGAAAAGCGGCGGCCGCAGCGTGCACTGCGGCCTGTGCATCGGCGACGGTCGCGGCGGGTGCGGTCGATGCAACCGTGCCATCGAGCGGATTACGGCGCTCGAATGTCGCCCCATCGCGCGCCATCGTGCGCTCGCCGTTGATCAACATCGATACCTGATTCATTGCCGTCTCCTGGAATATGTTTGAAAAGCCAGCCTGTCGAACCACCGACTCGCGGTCAGGCCACGACAATTTCTACAAGGCGCGTTTTGCCCGAAGACAAAGCGTCTTCCAGCGCGGACTTCAGCGACGGCGCGTCGCTCACTCGCACCCCTTCGCAACCCATGCTGTTGGCCAGAGAAACGAAATCCAGCCCCGCGAGGTCGGTGCCCTGTACCGGATCCGACGCGGAGAAGCCAAAGACGGGCGCAAATTCCTGCAAGGCGGCGTAGCGGGCGTTATTCAGGATGACAAAGGTGATCGGGAGATCGAGTTGGACCGCGCTATAGATCGCTTGGGGCGAATACATCGTCGAGCCGTCACCGATGAGGCCGATCACGCGGCTGCCGGGTTTGCCCAACGCCACGCCCACCGCGGCGGGCATGCCGTAGCCCAGACCGCCGCTTGCCATCGTGTAAAACGTCTGACTGCGCGTGAACGGCAGATAACGCTGCATGACGGGCCGCGAACTTGGCGCCTCCTCGACCACGATATCCGCTGCGTCGCGCACCTCGGAGAGCGTCTGCAACGCATACGCGACCGACATGACCGCCGTGGGCTCGGCTCGCTCGACGACCTCGCGAGGCGCCGGCAACGGCCGGCCGCGCGGCGCCGGACGGGCGAGCAGGTCCGCCAGCCCCAGGCGAACGTTCGCCACCACCGACGTGCCGACCGGGGTCCACGCCGCGGTAGCCGGATCGTCGATCAATTGGTACAACGCCGCGCCATCAGGCACATGCGGCCCACTGCCTTCGACGTGATACGCAAAAGCCGGCGCCCCGACGACGAAGATCAGGTCATGCCCATCCAGAATCCGAACGATTTTTTCGCGCATCGCCGGAAGGAATCCGGCGAAAAGTCGGTGATCTTCAGGGAAGCTGCAGCGTGACGACATCGGCGCGACATAAACCCGCGCGTTGTGGCGCTCGGCGAGCTGGATGGCCTCGCTCCAGGCGTCGGCACGATCGAGTTCCGCGCCGACGACGAAGGCCGGCCGTTTGCAGTTGTCCAGCGCGTCACCGATCTCCGCGATCGATGCCGGATCGGGGCGGAACCGGGTGCTGACCCGTGTCGCCTCGACGAAGTCGGCCGGCTGATCCCAGTCGTCGACCGGAATGGAAACGAACACCGGGCCACGCGGCTCCTGCATCGCCACGTGATAAGCACGGGCGAGCGCAAGCGGAACATCCGCGGCACGAGCCGGTTCGATGCTCCACTTCACATAAGGCCGCGGCAACTCGGTTGCTTGCGATGCCGACAGAAACGGATCGAACGGCAGAATTGAACGGGCCTGCTGGCCGGCAGTAATGATCAGCGGCGTCCGGTTCCTGAAAGCCGTGAATATGTTGCCCATCGCGTTGCCGACACCGGCCGCCGAATGCAGATTGACCAGAGCGGCATTGCCGGTCGCCTGGGCATATCCATCCGCCATACCGACGACGACCGCTTCCTGCAATCCCAGCACGTACCGGAAGTCCTCCGGGAAGTCTCGGAACATGGGCAGCTCGGTCGAGCCGGGATTGGCAAACACCGACGTCATTCCGAGGCGCCGCATCAAGTCCACGACGGCATCGCGAACGGTCGGCTGCCCACTTGTGTTTCGTTGCATCTCGAGTCCTCTGCGGTTCGCCACTCAGGCTGGCGGTGATTGGATGAGCCGCAGTATGGGATTCGATGCATTGTTTGAAAATTGCCAAAATTGCTCAAAGTCATTACGTTCAGGCATGGGTCCATCAGGCTGCCGGATGCGTCCATTCCGCCCGGAAGCCTTGCGGGTCAAGGCCGTACGCCGTCATCGCCGGCTCTGCGGCAGCCGCGGTGAGCGGCCATGGCAATCCCGTTCAGGGAAGACACCTAGTACCGGACAACTCGGGATCTTGTTCGATTCCTTTAGCCCCTTTCAACCGCCGAGCGGCCGTCGCGGCTGAAACAAGCGGCAGCATGACGCTGATCGACTCGGCCATGACAACTGCGCCGGCGCACGCTCGCGTGTCCCGCGCCGGCTTCACCCGGGCGGGCCGCCTACGCGTCGGTCCAGGCGCCGGTGCCCTGCCGATACTGGATCACGCCACTGTTGAACCGCACCTGCAGGTTGCCGGTGCTCGTCGCCCGTGGCGCGAATCCGGATCACGTCGATGCGCTCGGCCGCACCGCACTGCAGAACGCCATCCTGCAAGGCAACGACGCCGCGGTTGCGGCGCTCGAAAAGGTGGGCGCGACGCCGAATGCCGATGTGACGTTGCGAGCGAGGCCGTGACCGCTCGAGCTTGCCCTCGAGGTTGACTGCCTGTCGATCGTCATGCGGCACAAGGTCACGAAGGCACGCGCTCCCAGCCTCGACACCGGCGTCGGCTTGCCGGCACGTAGGCATGCCGCCGATCGTCGCGCCTCGCGCCCTTCCCGCCGGCCCTCACACGCGCTGGCACAGCCATCCAGAAGCCGCCATCGTCTCGACATTGCTCACGTTCGTCATGCTGATTTCGAACAGATCGCGGCCAGGCATCACCGGTATCTGCACCGTCATCCCGCAGCGGTCGTCGGCCAGCGGCTTCAACAACTGGTAGTTGAAGTGGGCGCCGCCGCTGGTGCTGTAGGCGAACAGGACATAGCCCGGCAACGCGTCGAGGCTGCCGAGCGACACCCGCAGCTTGCCGCCCGAGAACACCGACTGCGCCGATTCGTTGATCACGTTCCACGACGTGTTCACACGTGCCTGCCAGGCGGCGTCGAGCCGCGGCAGCACCGGCAGTTGCTGCGCATACGGCGTGACGCGGAACACATAGCCCGAGCCGTCGACGACACGCTTGGTCAGATACCGGTTGCTCACCGCGTTGCCCGCGTCGTCCGTGCCGGGCAGGATATCGAACCGGTACGACACGGTATCGCCGTCGCTCCACCACCAGCCGTCGCTGCGATACACGTACGGCGCGCTGCTCGGGCCGGCGTCCATCCACGCCGTGCCGTTCCATTGCGTCAACGCCAGGCTGCCGTCCGCGTTCACGGCGACCTGCATCGGCGCCGATTCGTTGCCGTAGACGCCGCCGACCGCGGAAACGTCCGGCGACGCAGCCGCCGGCGGTGCAGCGACATTCACCTTCGCGGGGGCCCCGGCGATGCTGCCGTCTTCCTGCAACGCCTGCAGCAGGATCGCGGGCGCGATGCCGGCCGCGTCATAGCCGGTGCTGCCGGTGATCATCAGCGCCATTTGCGCAGCCGGCAGCACGTAGAAATGGCTTGAAAAGAACTGCGTGCCGCCGCTCTTGTACGCGCCGGCGGCGCCGGCCGCGCGCAGGACCGGATCGTCGACGTCGTCCCAGCCGAGACCATAGGCATACGAGTAACCGAGCCGGGTCGACTTGATCTGCCACCGGTCGGTCTGGTCCGTCAGCATGTCGGCGATTCCGGCCGCCGACGCGATGCGCCGCCCCTGGAACACGCCGTTGCCGATGAACAGTTGCGCGAGGTTCATCATGTCGAGCGGCGTCGTCGACAGGCCGCCGGTGGCGTACGGATTCGCGAATTCCTGCCCGTACTGGATGCCGTTCGCGTACGCCAGCGCGAACTGGCCGCTCGTCGGCACGCTGGTCAGGAAGCCGGAATTCGTCATGTTCAGCGGCGCGAGAATGTCGCGCTGAACGAAATCGGCGAAGCTCAGCCCGGTGACTGCCGCGACCACCAGCTCGAAGATCGTGAAACCGTCGTTGCAGTACACCGCGAACTGGCCCGGCGGATGATTCAGGTGTTCGTTGGCGAGCACCTTTTGCGCGGTCGCCGCATAGCCGGGAATCGGCGCATACGAGAACATGTCGTCGACGTTCTGGCCGGGCAGCCCGGACGAATGCGACAGCAGATGACGCGACGTGATCTGCGCATACTGCGGCGACAGCATGGTGAACGACGGCACGTACCGGACGATCGGCGCGTCGAGGTCGATCAGCCCGCGATCCTGCAGGATCACGCCAGCCAGCGCCGCGATCACTTTGGATACCGAACCGATGTTGTAGCGCGTCGTCGGCGTGGCGGCGACCGCCGGGTTGATCGACGCATTCCCAAACGCCTGCGCCCACACGACCTGATTGCCCTTGAGCAACGCGACCGAGATGCCCGCGAGGTTCCGCGGATGGGCATCGAGCGCGGCCTGGATCGTTTGCCGCCCCGCCGCGATGGTCGCGTCGTAGGTCGACCGCTGAATCGTGTCCGCGCCGCCGCAACCGGGCAGCATCGCGGACAACACCCCCGCGCCCGCGTATTCGAGGAATTGCCGGCGGCCGGCGCTGGATGGCGCCGCATCGTGGCGCCGGTCGTGTGGATCGCGTGTGTGAGCCATATCGCCTTCTCAGGAAACCTGCTGTGCGGCACGCCGCGCATCGCGCGTCGTCAGGGAACTGCCGTCGGGACTCCAGCCGGGCGGCCGGATCAGATACTGGATCGCGGTGTGGAGGCTGTCCGCCTTCGCGAGGTCGTGCGCGATATTGCGCCACTCGTAGAACGCGATCCTGAACGGATTGTCGGTGCCGATGCTCGACGTCAGCCCGTAGTGCGGCGTGAATCGCTCGGGCGTGTACGAGCGGAACAGCCGATCCCAGATCATCGTGGTGCCGGCATAGTTGGTATCGAGATAGTCGAAATCGCTGCCGTGATGGACGCGATGCTGCGACGGCGTGTTCAGCAGCGCCTCGAACCAGCGCGGCATCTTGCCGATCGCTTCGGTGTGGATCCAGAACTGGTAGATCAGGCTCACCGACTGCATGAACAGGATCATCTTCGGATGGAACCCGACCCACGGCATCCACGCCCAGAACAGGAACGATCCGGTGATCGTGCCCGTCCACGTCTGGCGCAGCGATACCGACAGGTTGTATTGTTCCGACGAATGGTGGACCGAATGCGACGCCCAGAACCAGCGCACCTCGTGACTCAGGCGGTGGAACCAGTAGTAGCTGAAATCGTCGGCGAAAAAGCACAGCACCCACGCCCACCAGACGTTCGTCGGGATCGTGAAGAGCCGGTGCGCGTACACCCAGCTCAGTGCCGCCAGCACCAGCCCGCCGGTCAGCACGCTGGCGACGAATGCGCCGGCCGCGAGCACGAGGTTCGCCAGCGTGTCGCGGGTCCGGTACAGCGACCGGCCGAGCACCGCCGCGAGTCCGATTTCCACGGCGATCAGCACCGCGAAGGCCGGGAACGCGGCCACCATGATATTGGGCAGATTGTCCATCACCGTTGCGCTCCAGGCAGGCGGGCGGCGAGGCCGCGCCATGGCCGTTCAAGGATTCGACCGCGAGAGGCCGGTCGGCTCGTGCGCAAGGCGAGCGCGATTCAGGGTGCAGGCACGGCACCCTGTCGCGATGCTTTCAGAAAGGACGACGCCTGGAACAGGATCGGCCGCACTGCAACCGATCCTGTTCCGCGGCATCAGGCCGTGCCGGCGCCGCGCCGATTCGATCGGACGTGCGGCCCGAACCGTGGGTTGGTCTCCCCGGCTGTCCTGCCTTCTTCGCTACCCCGCGCGACTGTTTTTTACGATTGCCAGCAGGTGCGAAGGTACTGCACCCGTTTCGTTTGGGAAATACCGCAGATGCAGTAGTGCCGTCGCCGCTGCACCGGCCGCGCCGGCTGCCGTCGCGAACGCGTCGCATTCGCGTGCGGGTGCCGAGCGGGCGCGGTGCGATGACATCGCGGCGCCGTCACGCCGACGCGTCGATCAAGGTCTGCATTTCCTGCGGGTCGAGCGGCTTGTGCATCACGCTGAAGCCGCTCGACGAAGCGGCATGGATGCCCTCGGGCGACGTATCGCCGGTAATGATGATGGCCGGAATCTCGCGTTCGATGACGCGGAACACCCGGTGGACGACGTCGGCGCCGGTCACGTGCCCCGCCAGCCTGAAGTCCGTCACGATCATGTCCAGTTCGGCGCGCCGCGGCACGGCAAGCTCGATCGCACGCTCCAGCGATGGCGCGGCGATCACGGTATGCCCCCAGGTCTGAAGCAGCGTCTGCATGCCGGCCAGCACGTCGCGATCGTCGTCGACGACGAGGATGGTCTTGCGCGCCTGCCTGCGCCCGGGGTCCGCACGCTCGCCCGGCGGGTGCGCGCCGGTGGCGCGCGACGGAGCATGGTCGGCCATGGCCAGCCGCACCGAGAACAGCGAGCCGCGGCCCGCGGTCGAACGCACCTGCACGCTCGCATTGATCAGCGCCGCCGTGCGCTGCACGATGGCGAGCCCGAGGCCCAGCCCCTGCTCGCGGTCCCGCGCCGCGTTGCCGATCTGGTAGAACTCCCGAAAGATATGCGGCAGTTGATCGCCCGCGATGCCGATGCCGGTATCGAAGACCTGGATCTCGACGTCGGTGCCGCGACGCCGGCAGGCCAGCAGGATGCCGCCGCGCTGCGTATAGCGCACGGCATTCGACAGCAGGTTCGACAGGATCGTGTGCAGCAGCACCGCATCGGTTTCCAGCCAGATCGCGGTCGGCCGGATCCTGAGCGTCACCCCCTTGGCCAGCGCGGCCTGACGAAACTGGCTGTCCAGCGCGTCGAGCGCCTGCTGCAGCGCGAAGCGGCGCGGCTCGACATCGATCACGCCCGCGTCGAGCCGGGAAATGTCCAGCAACACGTTCAGCAATTGCGACATGCCTTTCAACGCGGTGCGGAGCCGTTCGGCGATGTCGTCGAGAGCGGTTCCGTCGACGCTCGGCGCGCGCGCCATCGCCCGCAGCGTCGCGATGTAGAGGCCGAGCGCATGCGTCGGCTGACGCAGGTCATGGCTGGCGGCGGCCAGGAATTGCGATTTGCTTCGATTGGCGAGTTCGGCCCGCTCCTTCTCCTGCGTCAGTTGCCGGATCAGGTCGACGTTCTCGAAGCGCAGCGACACGGCATCGCGCACGGTACGCTGCAGCGTCCGGCTGAAGGCGAGATTGACCGCGAGCAGGAACAGCGACAGGAAGCCCAGCACCGAAAACAGCGCGCTGCCGTACGCGAACGAGCGGATCGCGAACGGCAGCACCGTCGGCAACGCATAAGCCACGTAGGTCGGCCACCACGACGAGAGCGACGCCACCGAGCCGCCGGTCATGCCGGCCAGCACGATGCAGATCAGCGCGGTCACGATCGTGTTGTCCGGCGAAAAGAACAGCACGCCCATGGCGCCCCACAGGCAGCCGGACACGCCCGCGAACACCATGTATTTCCGCGCGCGGCGCGTGGCCGTCCCGGCAGGATGTTCGCCCGCGCGGCGATCCCGCCAGACCATGACGGTACGGATCGCGGTCAGCACGCAGATCGCCGCGGCCCACGCGAGCAGCGCATGCCGCGACACCTCGTGCCACAACAGAAAGGTAGTCAGGCTGACGACGGCGATGTTGCCGAACAGGATCGGCGGAGACTGTCGGTACAGCGTATTGACCAGTTCCAGCTGCACGTCGGCACGGTATTCTTGCGCTATCCTGTTTGCCATTTCAAAATCGCGTAGCGGGTCCGGCGTTGAACGGGGCGGGCGTCGATCTCGCCCGCCGCGTGACACGTCGCAACGGGGTTGCATCGTATTGTCGCAAAGGAACGAGCTTCCGGGTGCCCCGGGGGAAGGCGAAAGAAAAATGAAAAAAATCGTGCTTGCCGAAGATCACGCCATCATTCGCGACGGGCTGAAGTTGCTGCTGAAGACGCGAGCGAACTGGACCGTCGTGGGGGAGACCGGCGACGGCCGGATGGTCGGTCGGCTGGTGTGCGATACGCAGGCCGATTTGCTGCTGCTCGATCTCGATCTACCCGGCTTCCCCGGCATCGAACTGGCGAAGCAAGTCAAGGCACAATCGCCGCAGACCAGGATCCTGGTCGTCACGGGCAATCAGAACCCGGCCACGGTCCGGGCGGCCGTGGCGATCGGCGTCGACGGCTACATGCTCAAGCACGAAGACGGCGACGAGCTGCTGCGTGCCGTCGCGCTGGTGCTGTCGGGCATCCGCTACATCAGCGACTCGCTCGCCCATGTCCTCGAGCACACCGGCGCCGCGGCCGTGCCGCCGGTGACGGCCCGGGAGCAGGAAATCCTCGTGCTGATCGCCAACGGGCACTCGAGCAAGGACATCGCCATCAGGCTGAATCTCAGCGTGCTCACGGTACGCAAGCATCGACAGAACCTGATGTCGAAACTGGCGCTGCACAACGTCGCCGAAGTGATCGCGTATGCGCTGCGCGACGGCCTGACCGTACTGCCGCGGTCCGACGATGTCGGCGCGGAGGCAATGCTGCGCTGACGCGCGGGCCGGCGACGACGACGCATGCATGCGCGTCGTGGCGCGCCCGCCCGTCGCTCGTCGTCACGCGCGACGCGTCGCTTGCATCCGCCCCGCACACGTTCCGCGCGCCGCCCTCGTCACCCGACCACGACCAGCTGCCCCGGATCGATCTCGCCCGGCTTGCTCGCCAGGTTCGGGTTCAGTTGCAGGATCTCGTTGAGCGCGACATTGATCCGCTGACCGTCCGACATCCGCTGCTGCTGGTCGGCTGGCACGTGTGCCGCGGCAAGCAACGATCCTTCGTGACTTTGCGCGATCGTCCACAACGAATCGCCGGCCGCCACGGTCACCGTCAGCGGTGTGGGCGCGGGGCTCGGTGACCCCGTCGAAGGCTGCGCCGGTTGCGATGGCGTACCCGACGGCTGCGCGCTCGCCGTCGCCGATGCCGACGGCGTTGCCGATGCATTCGGCTGCACCGGTGCGCTCGTCGTGCCGGGCGACGGCGCAAACGACGCGCCCGGCGTCGGCGCCCCGGCACTCGAACCCGACGGTTTCGGCGACGAACCCGGCGTCTTGTTCTGATCGTCCGACGCGGTTGCCGACGTGTACAGGCTGATCCCCTGCATGATCCCGAAGATCGCCACGGGCGCCAGCGCGATGCCGGTCGGCAAGCGCTCCATCCACGGCGTCGCGTTCGGGAAATGCGCATGCAGCCGCCCGGCGCCGAGCAGCGCGCCGGACATCGCGGTCAGCGTGCCGGTCACCGGATCCACGGTCAGCGCGGTATGCACGCCGGTTGCGATGCCGACCGCCGAGGTCAGGTAGTCGCCGGTCGCGCTCGCGATCCGCGCCAGTTGGCTGCGGTTCTCGGCATTCACGCCCCGCAGGCTGCCCTTGTAAACGATGCCGGTATAGACGGCGCTGAACGCGCCGCCGATCGCCTGTCCGCCGGCCAGCAGGTCGCCGTGCGTGATCGCCCTGAACGCATTCATCGTGATCGAGCCGCCGTAGCCGCCGAGCGCCAGCACGCGGCCGACGCGGCCGACCGAATGGCGCGGGCTGCCGTGATGCAGCAGCTTCAGCGACGTCCCGCCGACCACGCCCTGCATCTGCGCGAGCATGTCGGCGGCGATCGCCTTCGTGTGCGCGACGGTATCGTCGAACGACAGCATCCCGTCGTCGTTCAGCGCGCGCAGCTGGGCGGCCATCGCCTTGCCTTCGTGCGCGATCTGCTCCAGCTGCGCGCCGCGCGCGTCCACGTCGAAGCCGTTCGCCTTCAGTTGTGCCTGCAGCCCGCGCACGAGCCGGTCGACGACGCGATCGAACACGCGCGGATCGCCGTTCTTCAGGCTGGCGACCGCGCCGTGATGCAGCGCCTGGAACACGCGCCCGACCCGCAGGCCCGCATACAGCGAGTTCGTCGCGGTGCGCACCGACTCCCGGCCGACCGCGACGAGCACGCCCGCGCCGGCACCGCCGGTCACGGTGGCCGCCGCGATGTCGCCGGCGATCCGCCTGGACGACGGCGGCGGCGTGTTCTCGCCGATCGGTTCGTCGTGCACCCGCAGCGCATGCAGTTCCGCCTGCGCGCGCTTCGCGTCGGGAATGTCGACCTTCGCGAGCTGCGCCGCTTCCCGGCGGCTCGTGCCGATCGGCTTGGTGCCGTCGTTGATCAGCGCCGGATCGTGCACGACCGCGCGCCAGTGGTCGAGCGGGTCGGCGGCGGCCGGCCGCTTGCCGGTGGTCACGCGGTCGGGCACGCCGGCGCCGTAGTCGGCCAGCCAGCGTCCGCCGAACCTGCGTGCGCCCTCGTCCGTCCCGGTGCGCGGCGGGTTGCCGTCGGCGTCCCACAGCGGCATCGCATGCTCGATCGTCGCCTTGCGCGCCTGGTTCAGCCAGACGGTCGTGTTGCCTTCGTAGAGCTTCTGGCGCAGCGCGGCGATGTCCGCGGGCGTCATGCCGTCCGCGGCGCCGAGCCGCTCGACTTCCGCGAACAGCAGCTGATGCTGGTTCGCCAGCGTCTGCTGGTCGACCCGCTCGAACACGCGCGTGAGCGCATCGGCGCCATGCAGGCGGTCGATGATCTCGGGCCGGTTGCGGTTCTCCACGATCAGCTTCGCGAGCGCGCCGGTGAGATCCTGGTTGCCGATGAAGTCCGCGCCGTGGGTGCCGTACGACAGCCCCATGTGCACCCATTCGAGCCCCTTGCGCTCGAGCACCGCGCGCAGCAGCTTCTCGTGTCCGCCGCCCGGCACCGATTCCGGCACCGCGTCCCAGCCGTGGAACGTGACCATCACGTTCGGCGCCTTCGTGTCGGGATGCGCGTTCGACCAGCGTTCGAGGGCGGTCATCACACGCACGTAATCGTGATACGTGTCGTTGGTGCCCGACTGGAACCGGTAGTCGGCGCCGGACACGAGCGCGCGCGACGGCGCCGTCTCGAGCCGGATCGCAAAACCGGTGCGCGCGGCCTCGTCGAGCCAGCGATGCAGATGCGCGAGATCGTCGAGCGCGAGCGCCTTCCCGTCGGAGCCCGGCGCCGGATGGATCATCCCGTTCTCGCCGTCGAACACGGCGTGCTTCTGGTCGCCGAGCGCGCGCACCGCGCGCAGGAAATCCGGATCGTGCGCCTTGCCGAGCACCGCCGCGAGCGAATGCGGATCGATCACGAGCGTGACGACCGGCATCACGCCGCCATACCGCTCGACCAGCGCGCCCATCAACGCCGGATCGTCGCTCAGCGAGAACGAGCGCGCCATCGGCACCATGCGATCCTGCAACGCTTCGCTCGAGCGCGTGAAGATCTGCCGGATCCGCTTGTCGGCGACGGTCGCCGCGCCCAGGTTGCGCGTCCGCGCGCGCAGCTTGCCCGGCACCGGCAGGAACCGCGATGCGGACGTCGACACGTCGCGCGCGACGTACAGCTTGTTGAGCAGCGTGCGCCACATGCCGACGTCGACCATCACGGCCTGCGGCTCGCCCTTCAGCACGAGGTTCACGTCGCCGGGCCGCTGCGCCTGCTTGTTGTATGCCTCGATCTGCTGGTGCGTCGCGAAATACTGCTCGGGCTTCGCCGCGCCGTGGCGCAGGCTGAACTCGACGGAGGTCGCCGACGACAGCCCCGGCTGGTACGGCTCGATCGACAGCGGCTCGGGCGCGGTGCCCTTGCTCCCCAGGCGCCGCAAGTCCGCGAGCACCTCGTTGTAGCCGTGCCGCGTGCGGGCCGCGAGCGCGCGGAACGGCGCCGAGTGCAGGCCGCGCGCTTCCGCCGCCTTCCATTGATCGTGCAGCGCCTTCGCGCGCGCCTCGAGCGCGGCGACGCGCGTCGGCCGCGCGCTGTTCAGGAAATCGCGCGGCGACAGTTGCGTGAGCAGGAAATGCACGTCCGTGCCGAAGCGATCGTTGCCGATCGGCATGGCGTCGAGCGGCACGCCCGGATGGTTCTTGTTGTTGACCTGCGGGATCTTGTCGAACCAGCGCATCTCGCCATCGCGCTCGGCGATCACGCCGAGTGGATCGCCGAGCGCCTCGGCCACCGCGCCGTCCGTCCTGAACACGTAGATCACATGGCGGCCGCCGTCCAGCGCGCCGTTGCGGATCGCGGTCAGCAGGTGCGACACGCTGTTGCCGCTGAAGTCGACCGCGTTGAGCGCGGACTGGTCCGACGGCAACAGATGCGGATCGACCGGCGCCAGCGGCGCGGCGTTCGCGTCGTCGCCCTGCTCCGCGCGCGATAGCGGCCGGCGCACCGGCACGATCGACTGGAACAGGTCGCCGGCCGAGCGGATCGGTTTCTTCTCGACGGCCGGGGCCGCCTTCGCAGGCCGGAACCCGCCGATGCGGTCGACGGTGGCCGGCGCCACGTCGCTGACGACGAAGCGGATCCCGCGGCGCGGCGACCGGCCGACCGGAATGCCGCCGCGGCGGCGGCGCCGGAACACCGTGCGCAGATCCTGCTCGGGAATCTCCGTATCGCCGACCGACGCCTTTTCGAAATATTTCCACTCGTGATTCGTGTTGCGTTCCGCATGGCCGAGCACCTTGCCCGTCTCGTCGTCGACCACGTGAATCCAGCGCTGCGCGCCGGAAACCGCACGCACGGCCTGGCGCGGCCGCTTGAAGACCGGCGCATCCTGCAGCTTCGACACGTCGCCCGCGAGCGTCGTCTCGATCGCATGGCCCGACGCCGTCACGTCCCACGACGTCTTGCCGTCCGGCGTCTCGATCTTCGACGGGCCGCCGAACGCCACCAGTTCGTCGTGCGCGACCGGCGACACATGGAAGTCGAACTTGCCGCGTGCGCGTCGGCCGCCGCTGTTGGCATTTTCCAGCGCCTTGGTGAGCGCGGGCGGCACGCGCTTGCCGTTCAGCATCCGCACCGGGCCGAGCGCGCCGTTCGCGTCGGTCTCGAGCACCGCGACGAAGGCCGGCGGCGTATAGGCCGCGGCGCCGTCGGGCGGCGTGTGATGCGCGGTGACCAGCACATGCGCGTTGGGGCCGAGCTGCCGGGCGAGTCCGTCCAGCGTGGGCGCATGCCGGCCGTCGACACGCTTGAGCGTGCGGCGGCCGAGGGTGTCGAGCCAGTCGGCCGCGCGCGCCTGATTTGCCGCCTCGACCGCTGCGGCCCCCTGCGGCGCGGCCGGGGCGGCTGAATGACCGGAAACGGTGGCCGGCGTCGCCGCGGCGGACGGGTTGTTGCTTGCCGGGTCGCCGGCCGGGCTCGCCAGACGGCCGGCCGGCCCCGCGTGGCCGAACCTCGGCCAGGTCGGGTTGCCGTCGACCGCGCCGAGCGCGCGCGTTCCGCCGGCATGCACGGCCGCATAGCCTTCCGGCAAGCCGGAACGATCGACGCCGACGAGCCGGTACGACACGTCGCCCGTCGCCGCATCGCGGGTGCGCACGACGTACATGTCGACGCCGGCCGGCTTGAACAGCGAGCCGCCGTCGGGCGTGGTGATGCGCAGCGCACTCGCCGGATCGTGGCCGAGCGCCGACAGCAGCACGACGTCGGCCGGTGCGGCGGCCTCGACCGCGGCCAGATGCGCGGTGGCGCTGGCCGCGACGCGTTCCGCCGGCGTCAGGTCGCCCTGCGCGAACGCGGTGTCGTCCGGCAGCGCATCGGCCGGCACGTACGCGTGATTGCGCGGCCCGGCTTGCGCCGCATCGAGCGCCTGCCCGAGATCGTCGTGCGCGACCGTCGTCACGCCGTCCGGCAACGCGCGCCGCGTTTCGGCGGCCGTGCGGCCCGTCGCGTGCGCTGCCGACGCCGCGGCGTCCGGCACCGTGCCGCTGAACCGGAACCAGCCCGCCTCGGGATCGAGCGCGCCGAAATCGGTGCCGCTGCCGAGCACGATGCTGCCGTCGCCCGTCACGAATTCGACGCGCAGGTTCGTCAGGCCAGCCGCGTCGAACGCCTGCATCACGTCGTCGATCACACGGGTCGGCTCGGGGCCGTCGAGGAAATAGCTCGGCCAGTGCTGGCTCACGGTGCCGCCGGCCTGCGTCACGCGCGCGGCATCGCCGATCACGCCCGGCCGGTCGGCCAGCGCGCTGCGGAACGGATGGTCGAGCGTGACCGATTCGAACGTGCCGTCCGGAATCGGCGTGAAGTCGTAGCCGGGATCGGCGAACGTCGGATCGGGCACGCGCGGCACCGTCGGACGCGCCGGCCGCTCGGCCCGTGGCGGCGGCGCCGTATGCGCGGCGCTCGGTGCCGGCTCCGCGTCCGGTCCGGCGGGCAGTGCCGGGCGGCCCGCCCGCGCGGGGTCGCCGACGAAGCGCTGCATCGGCAGGCGGTCGCTGTCGACCTCGCCGGTCCGGCGCGTCACGCGCACGGTGGCCGAGCCGTCCGGCTTGACGAGCAGGATGTCCTGCGGCGCCCAGACCGACGTCGGCCGCCCGGTGAGTTCGGACAGCCGCTGCGCGAGCGCGGCCGCGAACGTCCCGCTCGCGGCCCGCACCTGGCCCGGCGCGACGCGCAACGGATCGTGCTTGTCCGACCCGCCGAAACAGGAATACAGCGTCACGTCCTGCCCCGCCTCGAGCTGCGGCGCGACACGCTCGGTCACCTCGTCCGGCGTCACCGGCCGGCCTTCCGGGCCGAGCATCGCATCGGCCGACATGCCGTGTCCGAACACGACGTGATGGCCCGGCGGCGACATCAGCCCGCGCGCGCCGACCGGATGCAGCGGGTCGCCGGCCGGCATCAGAAGCGTGTCGGCCGGACGCAGGAATTCGGGGTGCTGCGTCGCGTCGACGCCGGTCACGTCGTCGAAGCCCGGTTGCAGTACCGACTCGCCGCGAATCGTCGTCGTCATCACGCCGTCGTTGGCGATCGTGCGGTCCGTATAGACGCGGCTGTTGTTCCGGTACGTCTTCTGCGGAATCCCCGACAGGCCGTCGTCGGCGTCGGCCTCGGCGGCCTGCTCGGTGCGCGCGGCCCACTCGTCCGCCGTGAAGATCTGTCCCGGCGCCACGTCGACGACCGGAACCGGCTCGTCGACGGGCGGCTCGCCCGCGTCCGGCTCCGGCGCGAGACGCGGATGCGCGCGGGGCTGCGGCTGGGCCGGCCCATGTGCCGTCGCGCCCGGCCGCGCGGCATCGCCCGGCGTGCCGGTGTTGCCGCGCCGCCCGCTGTCGGCGTCCGGATCGATCTGCGCGTCGATCGGGCGCACCGGTTCGACCGGCGCGCCGTCGTACCCGTGCGCCACCGCGCCTTGCACGGGTTCGCCGCGCCGGGCGAACACCAGCGGCGGTTCGTTCGCGTCGGGCGCCTCCGGGATATGCAGGTAGAGCCGCGTCGACACATCCGGATCGTGTGCCGGCACGACGATGTCGTCGCTGTTCGGGTGCAGTTCCAGCGCGCCGGTGCCGCGTATCGAATTGGACGCGATCGACGCGATCACGGGCACCTGAAGTTCATACGCGAGCTCCTGCGCGAACGGGTAGCCGCCGGAGCCGAGATAGCAGCCGGTCAGCAGCACGCCGTTGCCTTCCGCGTAGGCCGGATCCTCGAGCAGGCTGCGCGCGAATTCCCTGGGCGACATCGTGTTGCCGTCTTTCGTGATGGCGATCGCGCTGTCCCAGCTCACGTCGCGCGGCTTCGTGCCATGCGATTCGGCGATGTCGAAGCCCGACACCTTCAGGAACTGCCGCGCGGTCGCGTGGCCCAGCAGGTTCACGACATTCGAGCCCGGCACCGGCCGCAATTCCAGCGGATTGACGCGAACCGGCTGCGCGCGGCCCGGCGAGAACTTGCCGTTCACGTCGGGTTCGATCTGGAAGCGCGCGAGCCGGCGGCCCGGATCGGGGATCGCGCGCCGCCAGCCGGCCGCGTCGTCGTCGCCGAGCCGGCCGAACACCGGCGCCTGGATCAGGTCCGCGAATTCCTGCAGCAATTCGGGATCGGCGCCGCTGTGCGGCCCCTCCAGCGCGATCGGCGTGCCCGGCGTATAGCCCTTCCACGCCAGTTCCTCCAGCGCGTGGGTCATCTCGAGCGCGCTCGCCGGGCGGCGGCTGCGCGGATTGATGACCGCGCCGCCGCGATTCGTCAGCACGCGCCAGACGTAGACGCCGAGCGGCACGCGCGCGTCGCCCGACGCGCCGCTGCCGCCCCAGCGATTCGACACCGGGCGCGGCGCCACGGTGCTCCAGTCGACCGCGTGCGCGCCCTGGTCGATGACCGCCAGCGCCGGCGAGAAGCGGTAGGTGCGCGGCGCATGCTGCACCGAATGGTCCGGCTTCCCCGCGAGACTGGGGGCGCCGGGCTCCACCACGATGCCGGTCGTATAGCCGGAGTCCGGGCTGCCGTCGCTGCGATAGCGCGGCGAACGCCACGCGACGAAGCCGCTTGCGCCGTACACGTCCACCCCCAGCACGTTCGCGAGCAGTTGCGCGAGCGGGCTCACCCGCGTACCCGCGCCGCATGCATAGAGGATCACCGGCGATTTGCCGTCCCAGCCGCTCTGGCGCACCAGCTCGGCCAGGTCTTCCGCGCTCATCGGCTTGCCGGTCGCGCTCGCGAACGCATCGGACCACGCATGCGCGTACACCGCGAAGTAGCCGGGCGGCACCGGCATCAATGGCCGCTCGCCCGCCGGCAGCCGGTTCTCGGGCTGGTCCGGATGGTTCGAATAGATCGCGAGGTCGGCTTCGCGGCGCGGATACGCGCCCCATTGCGTTTCGTCCATGCCGGGCGGCGCGTTGATCACGTCGACACGCCGGCCGTCCTCGCTGCGGATCAACGGCTTGGCGGGATCGAACCCGCGCGGGTACATCACGCGCAGCGTGCGATCGTACGCGTCGTTCATCGACAGCATCAGCGCGTCGCCCGCGTCGTTGAGCCCGACCCGGGCGACCACCGCTTCGGGCGGCACCGTACCGTCCGCGGCGAGCGCACCGTGGTCGACCAGCGCGACCTGGTAGCGGCCCGCCGCCACGCCGCCGCGGGCGACCATCATCGCGTCGTGGAACGACGCGTAACGCGTGACGCCGATCGTGCCGTCCTCGCTGGAGGCGGCGGCCGCGAGCTTCACCGGATCGTCTCCGGCCGCCGCGCGCCGCGCGTCCGCGTTCGCCGCCCGGATGTCGTCCGTCAGGTTGCCGCGTTCGGTCGAGGGGAGCCCGTCTTCGTCCGGCTTGCGCACGTTCCCTTCGCCGTCCTCCAGCGCGTACACGTAGTATTCGACGTCCTCGAGGCGGTTGCCGCTGTCGAGAATCGACCCGACCACGCCGGCCAGCGCGTCCGGATCGGCCGCCACATGCGCGGGAATGGGCCACGACGCGGGGCGTCCCGCCGTGGCCGGCGTGCCGGCCCCGGCCGGCGTCGCATCATCGCCCGCGATCGCGGCGGCAACGGCCGGCGTCGCTTCGCCGTCGATCCCTTCGGCATCGGGCGCGAGCCGCAGCAGGATCGCGTCGCCGTCGTCCGGCGTGCCCTGCGTGCGGCGCGCGCGCAGCCACGCGGTGAAGCGCGACCGCAGCCCGCCTTCCGCCGGCGACACCGGCTCGCCGTCGCCGGCGGGCTCGCCGAAGCTGGCCGCCTGTTCCTCGGCGTGCTGCCACGGGTTGCTGATCTCGCCAACCGCGAGGCGCTGGTTCGCCAGCCCGTTGGCGAACATCGCGTTCGCCACGTCGATCGCGATCGGCCGCTGCGTCGCCGGCGGGGCCGGCGTCTTCGTGATCGCCCGAATCGGCCGTTCCATCAGCGTATGCGAGCCGAGGCCCATCTGCGCGACGCCGATCCCGAGGTTCAGCAACTGCTGTGCGCGATCGGAGTCGGACATCGCGTCCCAGTTCTTCACGAGCGACACGCCCTGGTCGACCATCTGATAGCCGCCGATCGCGCCGCCCGTGACGTTGAGCACGCCGGCCGTGCGGCCCGTCGTCTGCGCGACCGACTGGAACGCATCGGCTTCCTGCGCGAAACGGCCGAGACCGGCCACGTCGGCCGTCACGCCCTCGCCGCGCGATGCCAGCGTGACCATGTCCGAGACCTGGCCCGTCGTGCGCAGCAGCGACGACGCCTCCGCGAGCGACTTCGCCGCGACGCCGAGCCCGCCGCCCGCGATGCCCGCGCCGCTGCCGATCAGGCTGATCCAGTCGCCGCGCGCCTGCGCATTGCCGAAGCCGATCGACTGCCCGTGCTCGCTCAGATTGTTCAGGTCGCCGATCGCGGCCGGCACGCCGACCGCCATCCCGGCGCCGACCGCGGTCCACGCGGCGCCGAGCATCAGGCCGCCGACCGGCGCACCGATGCCGCTCGCGACCAGCACGACACCGCCGGCCGCGGCGAGAATACCCGTGCCGATCTCGAGATAGTGTTCGACGTGCTGGTACCACTCCGTCTTGTGTGCGTCGATCGATTCGTATTGCGCGTAACCGCCGGACGCCGCGCCGTTCGTCAGGCTCTTCGGCACGTACAGCTTGCCGTCGTCCGACAGCGCGTTGTTGTGCTGGTAGTCGTCGACGGTGTCGTACTTCCAGCCGCGATCGTCGATCAGCTTGTACTGGTCCGGGTGGTTCGCGACCTGCACCTTGAACAATGCGCTCGGCGCGGTACCGGTCCCCTTCGACACGTAGTAGATCGGCACCAGCGACACGACCGCGTGGTCGCCGCCGACCTTGCGGATCTGGTCGACGACGGTCTGGATCATCTGCGTCGCCGCCGAATTCCTCGCGTACAGCGACCGACTGTTGACCGCCACACCGTTCTGCAACTGCCCGTTGCCGACGATCAGCTGCTCGAGCATCGCCATCGACGGCACGTCGTTGCGGTCGGTCGGCATCGCGGCCGGGTCGTCCGGCTGGATTCCGAGCCCCGCGCCGACGAAGTTCGTCATCTGGTCGGAGCCGGTGGTGAACGTGTAGGACTTGTCGTCGAAGTTCTTCTGGAAGTCGTCGAAATACGCGTTCAGCTGCTTGTCCGGATCGGCCTGGAACAGCTTGTAGCTGGCGTTGGCGGCGTCCTTGTTCTGCTTGTTCTGCGCACTCTTGGTGCCCTGGTCGTAACGCAGCTGGAAGTCGTTCGCGAAGCCCGCCTGGAACCGGCCGTCGTTCTGCATCTTCGACAGCAGCGCCTTCGACAGCGCCGGATCGACACCCGACGACAGCGCCTCGCGCACCGTGTCGAAACCGTAGCCGGTGTTGCTGCCGCGCAGCGTGTAGATCAGCGTCTTCGCGTTGCCCTTGTCGTCAAGCAGCCAGTTCGCGACGTCGTCCTCGCGCCGCACGGGCACGCCGCTCGCGGTCGGTTGCTGGTCCGCCAGCCCGACCGCCTTGCTGAGCCCCTTGTAGAACTCGGTGCCTTGCCCGTACGGCTGCGGCGTGCCCGTGTTCGTCTGCATCCACTTGTTGCCGAAATCGTGCTCGACGGTATCGAGCACGACGCCCGCGAACTCGGGCGGCGCATTGTTCAGGATGTCCTGCATCCACTTGCCGGCCTTGTCGGCGTTCATCGTGTCGTCGTAACGCGCACGCATGCTCGCCTGATCCGTTGCATCCGCATCGGGTTTCTGCATCAGCGGATCGATCTGCGAATGGATGAACTTCGCGTCGAAATGCGGCTGGCCGGCCTGGGTCCACAGCGTCTGGCGCTCGTCGAGCGAGAACGACGCGTCCATGTTGGTCTTCAGCACCTGGAGCGCCGCGCCGGGATTGCTGCCCGGGCCCTGCATCAACTGAGCGACCTGCTGCTTCGTGTACTGCAGCCGCACCTCGGGCGCCGCCGCAAGCAGCGTCTGGATCTTCTGGTAACCGGGATTGTTCTTGTCCGCCTGCGCCTGCGCCATCGCGTACGCGAACACGCCGCCCGCCTGGTCGATCTTCGCGTTCAGCGCCTTCGCGTCCGCGTCGCTCTTGCCGTCGGTGCTCACCGGAACGCCTGTCAGCTTGACGAACGCTTCCGCGAGCGGATTCTGCTGCGCGAGCGCCTTCTCCTGCGGCGACAGCTTCGGATCGTTCGGATCGACGGTCACACCGGTGTCCTGCAACAGCGCGAACGTGACCGGATCGGATTGCGCGAGTTGCTTCATCTGCGGCGACAGCGACGGATCGTCGGGATTGATCGTCGCGATCGTGCGCTTGAGCTGGCTTTCCTCGCCCAGCGCGTCGACGAGGCCGGTGTACCACATGCCGTCGTGATTCTGCTTCACCGACGCGACGACCTGCTTCTGCTCGTCGGCCGTCACGTAGGTCAGTGCGGTGTCATCGCCGCCCGTCACGACCTTGTCGTACTGGCTCTGCGCCTGTGCCAGCGCCTGCGTGACGTCGGCCTCGTCGGCACGGCGCAATCCGCCCGGCTCCTTCTGCCACGCCGCGTAGTCGGCCTTCGCGTCGTTCAGGCGCAGCGTCGCGGCCGACGTGCTGTACTCGTGGCGCAACGCGGTGGTGAGGGCCGTGTACGCGTTGTTGGCATTCGTGTCGGCCGTGCCGGCCGCCTGGCGAAGTTGCACGCCGGTGTCGGGATCGGCGCGCCGGATTCCGCCCGGCAGCGCGTCGTACTGCTTCACGTCGGCGTTCGCGGCCTGGTCCTTCTGCATCGCCAGCGCGAACTGGAACGCCTTCACGTTGGTCGCCCGCTCGGGCGCCGATTCGGCCGACACCGCCTTTTGCGCATCGTCGAGCACCGAGCCGAGCACCGGATCGTTCGGCGTCGCATTGCGCAGATCCGAGGCCACGCCCGCGATCGCCTTGTTCGTGTCGCCGCCGCCGTCGGCCGCGACGCGCATCTGGTTCTCGACGGCCGCCTGCACCGAGCCCCATGCCGCTTCGGCCTTCTTCACCTGATTGTCGAGATCGGCCTGCGACGCGCCCTGGTCGTGCAGGCGCTTGAGCGTCGCCATTTCGGCCTGCGCGAGCTGCAGCAGGCGCTGCGTCTCGGCCTGCGCGGCCGCGAGGGCCTGCTGTTCCGGCGTCTGCGCCGGCGGGGTGCTGCCGGCCCCGTTCTTCGGTGCCGGATCGTCGTCATCCTGCGGCTGCGGCACGTTCACCGGTCCGCCCCCGCCCACAGCCATCAACACCATGTCCGTTCTCCCGCGGCATGCGTGACGTGCCGGCACAGCGGCAGGCGGGCCACGCGCAATGGTCCATTGTGCCGAACGGGCGCGCGTGAAAAAGCCGCGCATTACGTAGTCGTCGGGCCGGTTGCGGCAGCGCGGGAAGACCCGCGCTACGAACGCAATCAACCTGATGCCGCCATTCGGTCGTTGCCGCTTCGGGCGGAAAATTTTGCTGGCTGCCGCGCATCGGGTCAGAAATACACGATGCCGCCGACCGGCGACACACGACCTTTCGCGACGCGTCACCACCCCGCCGCGCTCCGCCGCCTGCTCCCGACCGCGCCGACGCTCACGCTGAACCGCCCCGGCGCTGCCGAATCGTTCCGCACGCGAGACGGCCGTATTTCGCGCAGATTCGACCGACCCCCCCGCGTCGAAACGCCGCGATTCCACGCGATCCCGCAGAGGACCTTTCCTGTGCAGCGCCTTAATCGCCGGTCGCACGTTCTCCAATAATGCCCACTCGATCCGTCGGCCCGCGCGCCGATACGACCCACCGGCGATCGGGCCGGAGACCAACGAAAAAAGTCATATGCATTCCTATAAAACAACCAAGCCCGCCGGCGCGCGCGTCGCCGTGCCGCTTGCCGCCCGCCGCGGCCGTCGTACCGGTGCGCTCCCGCTGAGCGTGATTGCCGCCTGTGCGGCCGGCTTCCTGATTCCCTGCGTCGCGCGAGCGCAGAGCAGCGTGACGCTGTACGGCCTGATCGATACGTCGATCACCTATGCGACCAACCAGCGTACGCAAGGCGCCGGTTCGCCGGGCAGCGGCAGCGTCGCAATGACGAGCGGCGCGTTGAACGCATCGCGCTGGGGGTTGCGCGGCCGCGAGGATCTCGGCGGCGGGACGGCAGCGGTCTTCACGCTCGAGAACGGCTTCTCGGGCACGACCGGCAAGCTGTCGCAGAAAGGCGTCGACCTGTTCGGCCGTCAGGCGTGGCTCGGCCTGAGCTCGCGGACGGCCGGCACGCTCACGTTCGGCCGCCAGTACGACCTGATCCTCGATTTCGTGACGCCGCTCGGCGCGTCGGGCCCCGGCTGGGGCGGCAACCTCGCGGTGCATCCGTACGACAACGACGACTCGAACCGCAACCTGCGCATCAACCATGCGGTGAAGTACACGAGCCCGACGTATCGCGGGCTGACGCTCGGCGCGATGTTCGGATTCTCGAACACGGCCGGCGCGTTCTCGAACAACGCCGTGTGGAGCGCGGGGCTCGGGTATGCGAACGGGCCGCTGAAGCTCGGCGCCGGTTACCTGAAGATCAGCCGCGACCGCAACGCGCCGAATCCGGACGGCGCACTGAGCACGCTCGACGGCTCGGCGACGATCACGGGCGGCAACCAGCAGATCTGGGCCCTGGCCGGCCGTTATGCGTTCGGCCCGCATTCGGTCGGCGCCGCATGGTCGCACTCGGCCACCGACGGCGTGAGCGGCGTGCTCCAGGGCAGCGGCATCACCCCGCTGAAGGGTGAATCGCTCGTGTTCGACAACTTCACGGTCGACGGCCGCTACTTCGTCACGCCGGCGTTCAGCATGGCCGCTGCGTACACGTACACGATGGGGCGTTTCGACACGCGCACGGGCCAGACGCGCCCGAAATGGAACCAGGTGGTCACGCAGGCGGACTACGCGTTCTCGAAACGTACGGACGCGTATCTCGAAGCCGTCTATCAAAGCGTAAGCGGCGGCAACGGCAACCCCGCGTTCAACGCGACCGTCTGGACCATGACGCCGTCGGCCAACAGCAACCAGGTCGTGGTCGCGCTCGGGCTGCGGCACAAGTTCTGAGTGCGCCGGCGACGCGCGATACGCCCGCACCGGAAGGTGCGGGTCGCGGATATCACCTGAAAGCAGTCATCCACCTTCCCCGGCTACACAACGACGATCCAATAAGGGAAGCCGCGGGAAATCAATACGGCGCTCCGGGCACATGGATCGATTTGCTGAGCGTGTGATCGATAGCGAGGGCTTCCCAACGACCAGCCTACCCGTCATGCCCGATCACCACCTTACCGAGATGCGTCTGGCTCTGCAGATAGCGATATGCGTCGGGCGCGCGCCCGAACGGAAAGCGCTCACCGATGATCGGGCGAAGGCCATGCTGCTCGATGGCTCGGTTCATCGCTTCGAAATTTGTCCGGCTGCCCGCGTGTACCGAGACGACGGTCAGATCACGCACGAACATCGTGTAGAACAATTCGGATACGGTACCGGCCTCCTCGCCTTGGGCAAGCAATCCCATCAACACCAGCCTTCCCCCGATGCGCGCAGCCGCACACGAATCGGCGAGCGTTCCTCCACCGCCACTGTCGACCACGACGTCGGCGCCGCGACCGTCCGTCAGTCGCAGGACCTCGTCCGCCCAATCGGGGCATGCCTTGTAGTTGACGATCTCGTCCGCACCCAATGCGCTCAGCCGCTCGCCTTTTTCAGCACTTGACGTGGTCATGATGACTCGGGCGCCGACGCGCTTGGCGAACTGCAACGCGAACACCGCAACGCCGCCGCTTCCCTGCAGCACCACTGTGTCTCCTACCGTCACCCGTCCCTTGCCGACGATAGCCATCCATGCCGTCACACCGGCGGTTGGAAGCGTCGCGCCTTCCTCATAGGACAGATGCGACGGCAGGCGTACCAGGCCTTGCTCGTCCAGGACGACAAATTCAGCAAGCATCCCGTCGATGCCGCTGCCGAGGTCCGTCTGCGCGCCTTCGTGCCGGTAATCACCGTCGATCCAGTCCTGACGGAAGATCGCGGCAACGCGCTCGCCGACACGCACACGCGTCACGTTCTCCCCGACCTCGACGACCTCGCCGGCGCCATCCGACAACGGCACTCTCCCCGGCGGCAGATCTGCGCCGACCGGAATGCCGCGCATGACCAGAAGGTCGCGATAGTTCAACGCATTGGCGCGCACTCGAACCAGAACCTGGTTGACTCCTGGCCTGGGTCGATCATGCTGTCGTATCCGGATGCCGTCGATCGTGCCGTAGTGCTCGATGTGGTACGCACGCGCTACCTGACTCATGCTCATACCTCGATGAAGAGACTGCGGAACCCATGCATGCCGGCAAGCAGGCCACGTACGGCTCGGGTTTTGTCCACCTTGTAGTCGGGGGCGTGGCTCAGCAGCCATTCGAGCATCATTCGGCTTTCCAGCCGAGCCGCGTGCATGCCAAGACATACGTGGATGCCTGATCCAAACGCAACCTGCGGTATGAAAGCGCGTTCGACGTCGAATTCATCCGGGCGTTCGAAAGTACGGTCGTCGCGATTCGCGGCCTGATAAAGGAACATCACCGCCTGACCAGGCTGAATCGTGTGGCCATGCCACGTCACGGCATTCACCGCCCGGCGTCCAAGCATTGGAGCGGGCGCATCGAAGCGCATGGCTTCCTCCACCGCTTTCCCACACAGTGCGCGATTGCTCGCGACCTTGGCGCGCTGCTCGGGAAACTCGGCCAGCCAGTACAACAGACTGCCGAAATGCTTGGGAAACGTCTCCATCCCGCCGATGAAAAGCGGCAGCGCGTTTTGCGCGATCGTCAGGTCATCCAGGCGGTGCCCGTCGATGTCTGCCAGAAGCAGCATCCCGATCACGTTGTCGGGCGACGGACCTTGCTTGCGGTGACGGTCCACCAGTCGCAGAAAGTAGTCGATCAACTGGCCTCCGGCGGCGTCGGCGCTGGTCGCCGATGCATCCGAAGTACCCTGCGGTGGAATGTCGTGGAAGAACGGCTCGAACACCTCGACCCACTTCACCAGCATCGGTCCGTCCTCGAGCGGAATGCCGGTCAGGTGCGCCGCGACGTCCGTCGCGACCGGTAACGCAAATGCCTTGACCGCATCGAATTCCCGTTGGCTCAGCAGCGGTGCGCCGTATTTCTCGATGCGCTCGGCGACGAATGCCGGCAGCCGCGCCTGTACCTCGGTCGGACGGAAGGCGGAGGCAACCGCTTTACGAAAGCCGGTATGCTCGGGCGGGTCCATCGACATGAACGTACTGCTGTCCGGGATCAGGCGCTTCTGCAGCAGATTGCCCGTGGCAATGCCGGCCGTCGCCGTGTAGTTCTCCCGATCGAGCGAGGCTTTCTGAATATCGTCGAAGCGCGACAGCACCCACGCGTCGTACTTTTCCATGTAATAGGCGGGAGCCTCATCGCGCAATTGGCGATACGCGTCCCAAGGATTTTTCATCAGTTCCCGGTCGTAGGGGTCGTAGTACACCATGTCAGTCTCCTCACGAGGATCAGGGGCGTCGATGGCGATATCGGCACCGAGCCTGGTCGAGATATGAGGTGCCATTTAATGACAGTGCGAACCACCAACCAAGGCTGGAAACAGGCAATCCACCGGACAAAAACGATCAATGCTTGACGCGTGTGCCAGGCCAGCACAAGCTCGATGTGCTGTTCAGACATGAGGCCATCATGCACAAGCGCGAATTCTCGAACACGATTCCGATCGGTTATGCCCAGCCCTTGCTCAATGAGCTCAGGAAAATGGGCGGCGACGTGCTGCCCGAACTGTGGCGAAGCGCTGGAATCAATACGCCACTGGACGCCGTGCTGAAAGGCGTGGTGGCCGCATTGCCGACACCGGAGTTTTCGCGGCTGTATCGACATGGCATCGGCACGCTGGAAACATGGTGCTGCGAGCGCGACGGGCATCGGCCGCTCGGCATCCTCGCGGTCAACATGCTGTGCTACTGCGTGATTCACTGCTCGACTTTAGGGAAGGCCGTAGAACGAGCGGCGCGATTCAACGAAGCCATGGAGGAACGCGGCGGCCGGCTGGCGACGGTCGAGTATGGTGCGACCGCGCAGTTCACGATGGAAACCCGGCGTGGCAGCCGGGACCATGCCGCGCTACTGGTCGATCTTACCGGCCTCTATTTCTACCATCAGCTGTTTTCCTGGCTGATCGGCCGCCCGCTGAATCTGAAGGAAGTGGCGCTCGCGTATCCGCCACCGGATCCGTTGCATCAACTGATCGACGTGTTCGGCGCGCCACTGCGCTTCGATCAACCGGTCAACTCGTTCAGCTTCCCTGCTCGTCTGCTGAACCATAAGGTGGTCCGTTCGTATTCCGAGCTGGAAGCCATCATCGACTACTTTCCATTCGATTTCGGTCTGGCAGCGATTCCCGAATTCAAATTATCGGATCAGGTGCGCCTGCTGTTACTCGACGCGCTGCAGCACCGAGGGGACGCACCCAGCTGCGAAACCGTGGCTCAGCTGTTCCACATGAGCACGGCGACACTGCGTCGGCGCCTGCGAGCCGAACACTGCTCGTACGGAGACTTGCGCGCGCTCTGTCAGCTTGAGGCCGCGCAGCATCTGCTCACGTCCACCGATATGCACCTGGCCGACATTGCAGCGCGGATCGGGATGAGCAGTGACCGGGCGTTCCGACGTGCATTCCGGGACTGGATGGGCATTGCGCCATCGGAATATCGGCTGGGCGCCAGCAAGTCCTGAGCGCGCCGGCGACGCGCGACACGCCCGCACCGGAAAGGCGCATCACGCATGCGCGGCGCATGCTGCGCGCGTTCGCGCAAGCAAGAATGCGTCCCGCGTCGTTTCCGCGCGAAAAAGACGAAGAAACTGGTCACGCTGTGACATTTTTCCTAATCTTGTTGCAGCGGCGCCGTGCGTCGGCGTCCTTTCATCTGGCACGTCGCCGGCTTACGAAAGCGCATCGCGCGCGGAAACCGGCGCTTTCGTGCCGTCTCGCCGCATGCGTGATGCGGCAGATCGCCCGCACCACGCTTTCCATGCAGTCAACCGCAGGAGACGCACGATGAGCAAAACGAACCGATTTGCGGTCATGGCGGCGTTCGCGCTGCTGGCGGGTTGCCACCACGCGGCGAAAACGCCCGAGAATGCCGAGATGGCGCCGGCGCCATCGAGCGAAGCGGTCGCGACGGTGGCGGCCGACGATCTGAACAATCCGAACAGCCCGCTCGCGAAGCGCAGCGTCTACTTCGATTTCGACCAGTACTCCGTGAAGCCGGAATACCAGACGCTGCTGCAGGCGCACGCCGACTACCTGCGCAGCCATCCGTCGCGCCGCGTGCTGATCCAGGGCAACACCGACGAACGCGGGACGTCCGAATACAACCTCGCGCTCGGCCAACGCCGGTCGCAAGCCGTGATGAGCGCGCTCGAAACGCTGGGCGTGCAGGCCACGCAGCTCGAAGCGGTCAGCCTCGGCAAGGAAAAGCCGGTCGCGCTCGGCCACGACGAAGATTCGTGGGCGCAGAACCGCCGCGCCGATCTCGTCTATCGTTGACCGGATGCCGCCGCGACGGCGACATTCCGGCCCCCCGTCCCCCGTTACCTGTCATGCGGCGAATCGCCGGGGCGCCCCGGCTGCGTGCTCGTGTGAGCGCGTGCGCCGCTACGCGAGCACGGCGCCGCCCGACGCGCGTGCGCCCCGCGCGCCGATTCGTGTCGCTATATGCCGCGACGCGCCGATACCCAAAAAACATGGAATAAACCGCCTGACGGAGACGTTTCGTCATCGCGCGGTCGCCGGTTCACGCGAACCGCCCTGCCGCGCGGCCTGCGCGGTCCAAGGAGAGTGAAATGAAATCGGCAAGATTGGCCGCGGCGCTCGTCGCGGCGCTGATGCTGGTGCTGTCGGCGGGATGTACGTCGTCGGGCGGCGGGATGTCGCAAGGATCCGGCATGAGCCGCTACGGCGGCGCGGGCGGCAACGGAGGGGGTAGTGGTGGCGGAGGAGGCGGCGGCGGCTACTGAAACACCGCCTCCCGGAATCGGGCGAGGCATCGCGCGGGAACACGGCCGGGAACCGGCTGCGTTGCGCGCGACGCCCCGCCCTGCCGCTCGACGGCTCAACGCATGGCCTTCACGTCGGCCGGCGTGACGCTCGCGGGCTGTCCGCCCCACGTCGCACGCAGGTAGTTCGCGAGCTGCGCGAGTTCGTCGTCGCTCAGCGTGTGCGCGAAACCCGGCATCGGCTGCAGGTTTTCGTAGCCGGCAAACTTCTGTTCGTCGACGCCGTCGAGCATCGCGACCAGCAGGTTGCGCGCGTCGCCCTGACGCAGCGTCGAATTGCCGTTCATCGGCACCGCCACGTGCGGCTTGCCTTCGCCGTTGAAGCCGTGGCAGCCCGCGCACACCGCGAGATACACCGAGCGGCCGGCCGCGAGCTGCGCGGCGTCGGCCGACACCGGCTTCACCGGCTGCGGTGCCGGCGGCGTATCGCCGAGCAGGTACACGGACAGCGCGCGCAGGTCGTCCTTCGCCAGGTACTGCGTGCTCAGGTGCACGACCGGATACATTTCGCCGAACGCCGAGCCTTGCGGCGCGATGCCGACGCCGAAGAACGTCTGCAGGTCGGTGCCCGTCCAGCCGCGCGCGGCGAGGCCGGCCGGCGTGATGTCCGGTGCGGCCACGCGGCCGAGCGCCGCGCCCGCGAATGGCTTCGCGCCGTCGAGCTGGCCCGTGAACGCACGCGGCGTGTGGCATTCCGCACAGTGACCGAGCGCGCCTGCCAGGTAGCGGCCGCGCTGCCAGTCGGCGGACTGGCCGCGCGACGCGTCGGGCAGGCTGTCCTGCAGGAACACCATGTCCCAGAACACCATGCCGAAGCGCAGGTTGTACGGGAACTTGAGTGCGTGCGCGCGGTTTTCCTGCGCGACCGGCTTCACCGTCTTCAGGTACGCGTACATCGCGTCGCTATCGGCGCGCGTGAGCTGCCGGTACGACGTGTACGGCATCGACGGATACAGCCGCTTGGCCGGAGCCTTGCCGTCGTGCAGCGCGGCGTAGAAGTCGTCCGCGCTCCAGCTGCCGATCCCGTGATCCTTGTCGGGCGTGATGTTCGAGCCGTAGAACGTGCCGAACGGCGATTCGAGCGGCGCGCCGCCGGCGAACGGCGCGCCGTCCTTCGCGGTGTGGCACGCCGCGCAGTCGGCGGCCTTGACGAGATAGCGGCCGCGCGCGACCGGGTCGGCACCGGGCGCGCCGGAAGCCGCGTTCGAGACCGGCGCGTCGTGGCCGCCGCAGGCGGCGAGCAGCAGCGCGCAGGCGGCCGCGAGCGCGGGCAGGCCCGCGGCCCGCGCGGCACGATGGGCGAATGTGCGTTTCATGCGGCGTCCTTCACGAGTCCCGGCGTCGTCAGGATCACGTCCTTCACGGCCTGGTAGTAGCGGACGTAACCCGTGCAGCGGCAGAGGTGTGCGTTCAGCGCGTCGGTGATCGCGCGCTCGACGTCGGCCTTCGCGACCGGCTCGCGCGCCAGCCGCTCGATCAGCACCGTCGCCGCGTTGACGAAACCCGGCGTGCAGTAGCCGCACTGGAAGCTGAAGTGCTCGAGGAACTTCTGCTGGATCGGCGACAGTTCCACCACTTCGCCGGCTTCGTTGCGCTTCGCGTGGCCTTCGATCGTGCGGATCGAACGGCCGTGGAAGAAGTGCGCGCCGGTGATGCAGGTGCGCATTTCCTCGCTGGTGCCGTCCGGCTTGTCGACGATCACGACGCATGCGTGGCAGATGCCCTGCCCGCAGCCGAGCCGCGAACCGGTGAGGCCCGCGTACTCGTGCAGGAACTCGATCATCATCAGCCCCTCGGGCACCTGCATAGGGCCGACGGACTTGCCGTTGATCTTCAATGACAGCGGCTTCTGCTGAAAGCGCACGAGCGGACGCTCGACGGCGGCCGAAGCTGTGGCGGATGCGGCGGGCATGGTGGCGGATGCGGATGCCGGCGCGGCCGAAGCCGCGTTCGGCGCGGACGCGGCGGTCGCGGCCGCGCTGGCGGTCGCGGCCGACGCGGCGGTTTGGGCGGTCGTCATGCGAGCACCTCCTGAATCTTTTGCGGGGTCACCGGCAAGTCGGTGAAACGATGGCCGATCGCGTGCGCGATGCCGTTCACGATCGCGCCGACGACGGGAATCATCACCACTTCGGCGACGCCCTTCGGCGGATCGGTCTCGGACAGCGGCGGCAGGATGTCGCCCGTCTGCGACCACACGGCGACGTCGCTCGCGCGCGGCAGCTGATAGCGGTTGAAGTTCCACGTGCCGTTGCCCGGGCCGTCTTCGTAGAGCGGCAGGTACTCGTGCAGCGCATGGCCGATGCCCATCGCGAGGCCGCCCTGCAGCTGGCCCGACACGAGCTGCGGCGAGATCTGGTTGCCGCACTCCATGATCGAGTGATGCGTGAGCAGCTCGACCTTGCCGGTCGCTTCGTGCACGGCCAGCTCGACGAGCGTGCCGACCGCCGTGTAGTACGTGACGGCCGCGTTGTCGCGGCTCGTCGGCGGGATGAACACGCGCTTGCGGTCCAGCACGCGATAGCCGTTCGCGGTCGGCGCCAGCGTGCCGCGCAGCGCGGTCGCGCCGGCCGGCGCGACGGTGCCTGGCAGCGGGCCGTCGGCGCCCGTCTTCGGCGCGCCGACACGCAGCGACAGCCCGTCGATCGGCAGACGCTCGACTGCGCCGCCCACGTCGAACTCGGCGTCGGTCCATTGCCAGCGGTTGAACACGTGCACGACGGCGCCGGTCGGCAGGCCGAGCGCATGCGCCTGCTTCGCGAGCTGCTCGAACGTCAGCGGCTCGAGGCCGTCGGCGCTCAGCTTGCCGTCGACCCAGCGCGCGTCCTCGATGCGGATCGTGTACGGCGCGGCCTGGCCGCCGCCGAGGCCGCGCGTCCAGATCGACATCGCGGCCGGCCACAGCCCGTAGCGGAACACCGCGCGCGCGGCTTCGCGCGTGCTGTGCGTGAAGTAGTACGCGGAGTTGGTCGCGCTCGACGGCGACGCATAGCCCGGCGACCAGCGCGGATTCGCGCTCAGGCGATCCTGGTCGGCCTGCGACATCAGGTACGGATCGCCGCTCGTCTCGACCGGCAGGTCGGGCCATTCGGTCACCGCGACGCGCACCTCGGTTGCCGGGCGGCCGAGCCACTTCGCGACCGCGACGGCCTGCGACGTCGACATCCCGGTGCCGATCTCGGCCGCCGTGTGTTGCAGCGACACCTTGCCGTTCTCGTCGAATTCGACCTTCGCGAACGATGCCTCGGCGCCCGTGCCGAAGTCCTTCTGCACGCACGCGAAGCCGACACCGTAGCGCTTGCCCGGGTTCGCGGCCTCGAATTCGGCCTTGCGCGCCGCGCGACGCGTCCACAGCGGATGCTGCCTCGCGCGTTCCAGCACTTCGTCGACGCGCAGCGCGCCGGCGGGAATCGCGCCCTGGGTGTTCTTCATCCCCGAACGCAGCGCGTTGCGCAGGCGGAACTCGATCGGATCGAGGTTCAGTTGCGCGGCGATCTCGTCGACGGCCATCTCGGTCGCGGCCATGCTCTGCAGCGTGCCGTAGCCGCGGGCGGAGCCGGCATCGATCGCGCGCGACGCGATCGCGACCGCCGCGAGGTCGCTCTTCGGGAAGTAGTAGATCGATTGCGCGGCCGTCGCGCCGACCATCGCCACCGACGGCGAGAAATTCGAGCGCCCGCCGCCGTTCGCCTCGAAGTCGCCCTTGAACGATTGCAGCAGGCCCGTGTTGCGGTCGACCGCGATCCGGTAATGCATCCTGAACGCGTGACGCTTCAGCGACGTCTGGAACTGCTCGTAGCGGTCGTTCGCGAACCGCACGGGGCGGCCGTCCGCGTACAGCGCGCAGACGAGCCCGTAGAACGGCACGTTGAAGTGATCCTTCGAACCGTAGCCGACCGTGTAGCACGGATGCACGAACAGCTTCTTCACCGGGAAGCGGCATTTCGCGACCATCGCGGCCGCGTTTTCCGACACTTCGAGCGGCGACTGGGTCGGCACGACGAGGTGCAGCGACTGCGTCGCGGCGTCGTACCAGCAGTTCGCGTTGTCGGGTTCGAGCGCGGCGGTGTCGACCGACTGCGTGTTGTACTCGCGGTCGAACACGAGCCAGTCGGCCGACGGACGGTCGAGTTCCGCGGCGATCCGGCCGGCGAGAAACATCCCCTGCTCGTCGAGCTTGCCGTGCTCCTTGCCGTCCGGCCAGACCGGCAGGTGCTTGCGCATCATGCTCGGAAAGATCGGCGCGTCCTTCAGGCTCGAATAGACATCGTCGTCGTAGGCCGTCTTGCCGCCCACCCGCACGTAGCGGAAGGTGCCCCACGGATCGCGCTCGAGCGGGCCCGTGACCGCGCCGTAGCGGATCACGTCGTCGCGGAACTTGAGCGCGTTCTTCGCGAAGCGGAAGCGCGCGAAGTCGTGGTAGATCAGGATCGCGACCGCATGGCCGAGATACGCGGGCGTCTTGCCGGCGGGCAACAGCATGTCGTCGCCGTAGAACGTCGGGAACGCGACGCCGTCGCGCGCGAGATCGTCGGCCGTGACCACGCGGTCCGGCTTCAGCTCGTCGCCGAGCAGCGACAGGTCGAAGCCCTCGTAAGTGCGGTCGGCCTGCGTGACGCGCAGGATCAGCGCGTGCGACTGCTGCTGCGGCCAGTGCGGCATGTCGGCCGCGCGCACGTCGCGGGCGAACACTTTCGAGCCCGTGACCTTCGCGATGCCGTCGATGCGGAATTGGGGGATGCCGGTGACGCTATCCCATTTGACGGGGGTGAGGAGTTTTTCTTCGAAGAGCGCCGCGAACGCGCGGCTGCCGATGGGCGCGACGTAGACCGCGACGCCCGCCAGCACGCTGGCTTTCAGAAAACCCCGCCGTGACAGGCCGTGGTTTTTCATTGGGGGGAACCTCCTGATGCGGCTCGGACGGCGATCGGGTGTCGCGGCGTTCGGAGCGGCGCGCATTCTGGCATTGTTTTTGATATATCGCCTATAGTATTTCTCGCATGAATTGCTTATTGGATTTCTTATAACGGGATTCGGACGAGCTGCGGCGCGCGGTCGCGGGCGGCACACGCGTGCGACTGCGCGGTGTCGCGCCGGCCGCATCGGTGGCTGCCGGCCGATCGTGCGCCATCGGCTGGCCCCCGTGCGGCGCGCGCCGAAACGGTCCGCGCGCGGCTGCCCGAGATCGTTCCGTCTGCAACGATCCTGCCTGCGCATCGGCGAATCCGCAAGATGCGCGCGGACGAGGTTGACGACGACGCGCCGACGTCCCCGCACGGCGCTCGCGGCCGATGTTTCATGTTAATGTCGTGCGCATCCGGTTCGCCGGCCATCCCGTGCCGGGCGGGGCGGCCGGCGGTGCACCGCATCGTGTCGAGGTCAAAATAGCCATGGCAGTCAAGGCACGCCTCCTGAACGCCCTTCTCGCCACGCCCCCCTGCGGCGATCACTACGTGACGGCCGCGCTGCGCCCGTCGATGCTCGTCACGCTGTTCGAGGACGTGCGTCCGATGGCGCTGTCCGGCCTCGCCAGCGCGTTCGTCGCGGCGATCGCGCTGATCCGGCTGCAACAACTCTGGTGTTTCGTGTGGCTCGTCGTCGACGTCGGCCTGCTCGCCGCGCGGCTCGCGATCGCACGTGCGTATGCGGTACGTCGTGCCGCCGGCGACGATCGCGCCGAATACTGGGCCCGGCGCTATGCGCCCGTGTCGCTCGCCGCGTGCTTCGTGCTCGGCCTCGGCGTGATGGGCTGCGTGGATGCACCCGACGTCGAGCTCGGCACGCTGGCCGTGATGGTCGCGGGCGGCGTGTTCGGCGGGATCGCGTCGCGCAATTCGGCGCTGCCGCGGCTCGCGATGACGCAGGTCACGCTCGGCGTCGTGCCGATCGGCGTCGGCGCGCTGCTGGTCCAGCGGCCCGGCGCATGGCTGCTGCTGCCGCCGCTCGTGATCTATCTCGCGGCCATGCGTACGGTCGTCGAACGCCATTACCGCGTGCTGGTCGCGCTGATCGCCGCACGCCAGCGCAACGCCGAACTCGTCGCGCGCTTCGACGCCGCCCTCACCTACATGCCGCACGGCCTGTGCATGATCGACGGCGAAAGCCGCGTGATCGTCGCGAACCGGCGCACCGCGCAACTGTTCGGCTCGCCGCGCGAGATCATGCTGGACACGCCGCTGCCCGACGTCGTCGCGGCGCTCGGCGCGAACGCGCTCACCGATCCCGACGGCGCCAGTCTCGCCGTGCAATGCGACCTCTGGCTGAACCACGACGAACCGGAGCCGCTCGACATCGCGCTCGCCGACGGCCGCCAGCTCGAACTCACGCGCCACCGCGTGCCGGACGGCAACGCGGTGATCATCGTCGAGGACGTCACCGCGCGCCGCCAGACCGAGCAGCATATCCGGCACCTCGCGCGGCACGACGCGCTGACGGGATTGCCGAACCGCCACGAGTTGCATGCGCAACTCAAACGGATGCTCGCGCACCGGCCGCACCCGCCGCACGTGCCGAGCCCCGCGCTCGCCGTCATGTATCTCGACCTCGACGGCTTCAAGGCGATCAACGACCGCTTCGGCCACCAGGCCGGTGACGAAGTGCTGATGCAGGTCGCCGAGCGGCTCGGCAAGACGCTGCCGCCCGGCGAACTGGCGGCGCGGGTCGGCGGCGACGAGTTCATCGTCGCACTCGACGCGACCACCATGCAGGCGTGCTCGGCCCTCGCCGCGCGGATCATCCGGCAGATCTCGGCGCCGTACACGCTGTCGATCGGCGAGACCGTCGTTTTCGGGATCAGCATCGGCATCGCGCTCGACGACGGGCACGGCTCGCCCGACGAACTGATCCGGCAGGCCGACAGCGCGCTGTACGACGCGAAGTCGGCCGGCAAGGGGATCTACCGCTTCTATTCGGCCGGAAGCAGCCGCGTGACGCCCGCGGCCGCGAGCTGAGCGCGCGCTCGTTTCCGCCGACGGCCGCCGCGCTGTCCGGCTTGCCCGTTCGCTTCCCGCGATTCATTCCGGAAACGCCTTGCATGGTTCGACGCGTGCGCGCAGATGTTCCGCCGCGGCCGCCCATGTCACGTGACGTGTTCCGTAACATCGGCGCGCGCCACGCGTAGCGTTCGCTGCAGAAGCCCGCACGATCGCGACGGCGCGCGGCATTTCGTGGTTGGCACTCTTATTGCTCCTTGACCGGGAAACAGGATGTCAGGGAGGCCACTCATGAATACCGTCGAAGTTCTCAGCCGTGCGGAAACGATCGATCAACTGGACGTGATCGACGGTGCCTCGCTGATCCGGCGGCTCGTTTCCGAGCGCCGCATGCCCGCGGCGCGTGAAGCCGCGTGCGTCGCCAATCCGCCGCTGACGCTGTACGGCGCGTTTCGCCAGGGCGTCACCGACCACGCGGCGCGGCGCGCGAATCCGTATCGCGCCGGCAGCCGTTTCTGGACGCTGTGGGAAGAAGGCCGTATCGAGGCTGAAACATCGGGCCGCTGACGCGCTCGCGCGCCGGCCCCGTCGCCGCAAGGGGCTGACGCAACACGCGGCTTGCGCAGGCGGCCGCCCCGCACGCCGGCATGCGTTTCAGCGCTGCAACATCGCGCGCGGCTGCTCCGGTTGCGCTTGCCGCGCGTTCGCGCACGGGCCGCCGGACGGCGCTCGACATCGGCCGCGCCACGCGCCGCGCGGCGGTCGTTTCCCGATAAGATGGCGGATTCCCGTTCTCCGAACGATGTCGCCATGACCGCCTCCTCCTCACACCGAAATCCCATCCACTGCGAAATCGATCTCGATGCGCAAGGCAAGCATGCGGGCTATCTGCGCCTGCCGCATTCCGTGCATCGCTCCGCGTACGGCTGGCTGCCGATCCCGATCGCGTCGATCCGCAACGGCGACGGCCCGGTCGCGCTCGTGATGGCCGGCAACCACGGTGACGAATACGAAGGCCAGATCATCGTGTCGCAGCTGATGCGCGAGATCGACCCGGAGAGCGTCACCGGGCAGCTGATCCTGCTGCCGATGGCCAATTTCCCCGCGGCCGACGCGGGCCTGCGCGTGTCGCCGCTCGACGAAGGCAACCTGAACCGCAGCTTTCCCGGCAACCCGACCGGCACGCCGACGCAGATGATCGCCCACTACATCGAGCATGCGCTGCTGTCGCGCGCGCAGTATCTGGTCGACCTGCATTCGGGCGGCAGCTCGCTGCTGTACCAGGGCGGCAACATGCTCGCGATCGACCCGCTCGACGACGACGAAGCGGCGAAGCTCAACGGGCTGCTCGTCGCGTTCGGCTTGCCGAACGCGCTGCTGCACGCGCCGAACCCGGTGCATTCGGCCTCGGCCGCGCGCCGGCAGGGCGCGATCTCGATCGTGACCGAACTCGGCGGTGCGGGGATGGCCGATCCGTCGCTGATCCGGCTCGGCCGCCACGGGCTGCTGCATTATCTCGGCTACATCGGCCTGCTGCACGGCGCACTCGTGCCCGATGCGCCGCCGACCGTCACGCGCTTCCTGCGCGTCGACGGCGATCGCCACTTCGTCTACGCGTACGAACGCGGGCTGTACGAACCGCTCGTCGAACTCGGCGACCACGTGAAGGCCGGCCAGCCGGCCGCGTGGGTGCACTTCCCCGATACGCCGCTGCGCGAACCGGTGTTGCACCGCTTCAAGGGCGACGGCGAAGTCGTGTGCAAGCGCGTGCCCGCGCAGGTGCAGCGCGGCGATTGCCTGTTTCAGCTTGCGGAGGCGTCGACGCCGCCGCGCGTTGGCCGATAGGCCAGTTACCAATCCGTCTCTTTTCCGTGCAGTCTGCCAAAGGTGGCGGACCGCACGCGTGCGCCATTAACCAACTTGACAAATTAACTCTTTTGGTTATGATCGCGGATGGAAAAGTACACGCCTCATTGCAAGCTGTCGCGGGTCAAGGCACTCGTCGGAACCGGCAACGTCCGGTTGACGACGAGTGCGGTGTTCGGGGCCCGCCGACTGGGTTTCACGGAAACGGAGGCGATCGGTGTCGTCATGTCGCTGGATACAGTCGATTTCTACAAGAGCATGACGACTTACGCCGACCACACGATCTGGCAGGACGTCTATCGGCGTTGCACCGTGAATGGCGACGTATATCTGAAACTGACCGTGATCGACGATGTGCTGATCGTGTCGTTCAAGGAGCGATGAAAATGAAGTGCCCTGCGTGCGGTGCCGCAAAACTGATCCGTGATACACGAGACATCCCTTACACGTACAAGGGTCGCTCGACCGTCGTTCGCGATATCACCGGCGACTTCTGTCCGGCCTGCGGCGAGTCGGTGCTGGATATCGACGAGGCCACCCGGCTCGGTGAAGCGATCAGCGAGTTCAACAAGCAAGTGAATTCGACCATCGTCGACCCGAGGTTCATTGCGAAGGTGCGCAAGAAGCTGATGCTGGATCAACGCGAAGCGGCCGAGATATTCGGTGGCGGCGTCAATGCGTTCTCCCGCTACGAAACCGGCAAGACGAACCCTCCACTTGCCCTTGTGAAGCTGCTCAGGATTCTGGATCGTCATCCGGATCTGCTCGCCGAAGTGCGAGCCGCATAGTCGAGCGTCATTCGGCATCGCGCATGCGTGAGCACGAGCTGCAACGCATGCGCTGCTCATCCCCCACCCCACTCCCCCTGCAAGCCTTCTGACGCCCCCCGCGAAATCCTTATCGAAATTGCTTCGTTCGCCTTTGCCGGCCGCGCCGCTAACGTGTTCGAAACGGCGGCGGCACGCCGGATGCAGCGCAGGAAGCACCGCGGCCGCCGTCATCACGACAACCGCGTCGCGATAACGGAACAGACCGGCCGGGCGATGTGCCCCGCCCCCGCCAGGAACGTCCGCATCGCGCGCCCTTCGCGATGCCCATGGCCACGAACGACCGCATCATCGACACGACGCCGCTCGACGTCCGCGCCCAGCCGTTGATCGACGCGCTGATCGACGAATACGCGACGCGCTACGACGCGTACCGCCCCGACAGCCGCGCGTCCGCACGCGACGAACTCGCGCGCTACCCGGCCGAGCTGTTCGCGCCGCCCGAAGGCGCGTTCGTGCTGCTGCTGCGCGACGGCGAGACGATCGGCGGCGGCGCATTCAAGCGCTACGACGCGCAGACCGCCGAACTCAAACGCATCTGGACCCGCGCGGACCTGCGCCGCCAGGGGCTCGCGCGCCTGATCGTCGACGCGCTCGAACTGCGCGCCGCGCAGCAGGGCTATCGGCGCGTGTACCTGACCACCGGTTTTCGCCAGCCCGAAGCGTGGGCGCTGTACGACCGCACCGGCTATACGCGGCTGTTCGACTCGTCGATCGACCCCGAAGCGTATTTCCACCTGCGCTTCGGCAAGGATCTCGCCGATCCGTCGCGCACGTCGACGCTCGCCGACCTGTGGGCGCCGCTGCCCGAAGCGGTGCTGCCGCGCTGAACGCGTCGCGTCATCCGATTCCGCTCCCTCGCTCCCGACGACAACACAACAAGGACGCATCCATGCAACGAGCCGTACCCTTCACGCCGCGTGCGCTCCGCACGCTGGCCGCCGCGCTGATCGGCGTGACCGCGATCGCCGCGGCCGCCGCGACCTTCGACCTGAGCCCCGAGCAGCGCGGCCGCCCGCGCGGCACGGCCGATGCGGCCGTCGAGCGCGCGGTGCCCGCGTCGTTCAAGTTCGCCGAAGCCGGCACGCTGACGATCGGCGTCGCGCCGAGCCTGCCGCCGATCAGCACGTATGCGACCGACGCGCGCACGGTGATCGGCTTCGACGCGGACGTCGGCCAGCTGGTGTCCGACAGCCTCGGCCGCAAGCTGAAGATCGTCCCGCTCGCATGGGCCGACTGGCCGCTCGCGCTCGAATCGGGGAAGGTCGACGCCGTGATCTCGAACGTCACCGTCACCGAGGAGCGCAAGCAGAAATTCGATTTCTCGACCTACCGCAAGGACCAGGTCGGCTTCTACGTGCGCAACGACAGCAAGATCCAGTCGATCCGCGAGCCGAAGGACGTCGCGGGGCTGCGCATCGTGACCGACGCCGGCACCAACCAGGAAAAGATCCTGCTCGCGTGGGACCGCGAGAACGTCGCGCACGGCCTGAAACCGGTGCAGGTGCAGTACTACGACGACCAGGCGATGCGGATCGTCGCCGTGCAGTCGGGCCGCGCCGATGCGGTGTTCAGCGTGAACTCGGTGCTCGCCTACCAGAGCGCGCAGCAGGGCAAGACACGGCTCGTCGGCGCGATCAGCGGCGGCTGGCCGCGCACGGCCGACATCGCGATCGCGACGCGCCGCGGCAGCGGGCTCGCCGATCCGCTGACGGTCGCGCTGAACGGGTTGATCAAGACCGGCCGCTATCAGCAGATCCTCGACCGCTGGAACCTCGCGTCCGAAGCGATCGACCAGTCGCGCACGAATCCGCCGGGTTTGCCGAAGAGCTGAGCGCCGCCCCTTCACGCCTTCGCAGGAACGCCGAACACCATGTCTTACTCGCTTTCATTGCTGGACAAGAGTCCGATCGCCGACGGCGCGACCGCCGCCGACGCGCTGCGCTTCACGACGACCCTTGCGCAGCGCGCCGAACAGCTCGGTTACGAGCGCTTCTGGGTCGCCGAGCATCACGGCGCGCCCGGCTTCGCCAGCTCCGCGCCGGAGATCGTCGTCGCGCACCTGCTCGCGCACACGTCGCGCATTCGCATCGGTTCGGGCGGCGTGATGCTGCAGCACTACAGCCCGTTCAAGGTCGCCGAAACCTTCAAGCTGCTCGCCGCGCTCGGGCCGGGCCGCGTCGATCTCGGCGTCGGCAAGGCGCCCGGCGGGCTGCCGCTGACCACGCGCGCGCTGCAGTGGTTTCACGACAAGGCGAAGAAGCCCGGCTTCGCGGGCCAGCTCGCCGAACTCGATGCGTTCCTGGGCTGGGGCGTCGCCGAAGATCATCCGCTCGCCGGCGCGGTCGCGATGCCGGTGCCGCCGCACGCGCCGGAGCGCATCCTGCTCGGCGGCTCGCCCGACAGCGGTGCGCTCGCCGCCCGCCACGGCTGGCGCTTCTGCTACGCGGGGCACTTCAACGGCGACGACGCGAACCTCGAACGCTCGCTGGCCGCCTACCGCGACGCAGGCGGCACGCGAGCGCTCGTCGCGCTGTACGCGGTCGCCGCACCGACCCGCGAGGAGGCCGAGCGACTGATCGGGCCGCTGAAGATCTTCAAGCTGCAGTTCGCCGGCGGCCAGAGCTTCAACCTGCCGAGCGCGCAGGCCGCGGCCGAATTCGCGCGGCAAAGCGGCGCGTCCGACTACCGGGTCGACGAGTTGCGCCCGACCGTGCTGGCCGATACGCCCGAGCGCATCCACCGCGCGCTCGACGCGCTGAGCCGGCGGCTCGACGTCGACGCGTTCGTGATCGACTCGCCGGTGACCGATTACGCGGCACGGCTCGCGTCGGCCGAATGGCTCGGCGGCGCGCAGTCGATCACCCCCGTGCAGGCGGCCCTCGCGGCCGACCGCTCCCTTAGCTCCCTTTCCCCCGACCAGAACGCGTGACGCGCCCATGACGACCCGACGATCGATTCCCTTCGGCCTGATGCTGCAAGGCGCAGGCAGCCACATGAACGCATGGCGGCACCCGAGCAACCCGCCGGACGCGAGCATCAACCTCGACTTCGCGATCGGCATCGCGCGCAAGGCGGAAGCCGCCGGCATCGCGTTCGCGTTCGTCGCGGACGGCCTCTACATCAACGAGAAGTCGATCCCGCACTTCCTGAACCGCTTCGAGCCGCTCACCGTGCTGTCGGCGCTCGCGGTCGCGACGAAGAAGATCGGCCTCGCGGGCACGATCTCGACGTCGTACAGCGAGCCGTTCACGGTCGCGCGCCAGCTCGCGTCGCTCGACACGATCAGCGGCGGGCGCGCGGGCTGGAACGTCGTGACGACGCCGCTCGAAGGCACCGCGAAGAATTTCGGCAAGGCGCATCCGGATCACGAGTTGCGCTACGAGATCGCCGACGAATACCTCGAGGTCGTGCAGGGGCTGTGGGATAGCTGGGACGACGACGCGTTCGTGCGCGATCGCGCGACCGGTCGCTTCTTCGATCGCGACAAGCTCCACACGCTCGATCACCACGGCCGCTTCTTCCAGGTCGCCGGCCCGCTGAACATCCAGCGCTCGCCGCAGGGGCAGCCGGTGATCTTCCAGGCCGGCTCGTCCGACACCGGCATCGGGCTCGCGGGCAAGTACGCGGACGCCGTGTTCACGCACTCGCCGTCGCTCGACGAAACGGCCGCGTTCACGCGGCGCGTGAAGCAAAGCGGGGTCGAGCACGGGCGGCAGCCCGGCGACGTGAAGATCTTCCCGGGCATCGGGCCGATCGTCGGCCGCACGGCCGCCGAGGCGGAAGACAAATACCAGGCGATCCGCGACCTGCTGACGATCGACGAAGCGCTCGCGTATCTCGGCCGCTATTTCGACCACCACGATTTCACGCAGTACGCGCTCGATGCGCCGTTCCCGGAACTCGGCGACATCGGCCGCAACAGCTTCCGCTCGACCACCGACCGGATCAAGGCCGACGCGAAGCGCAAGCACCTCACGCTGCGCGAGACTGCGCTCGCCGTCGCGACGCCGCGCCCGAACTTCATCGGCACGGCCGAGCACGTCGCCGACGAGCTGATCCGCTGGCACGACGCCGGTGCCGGCGACGGCTTCATCCTCGGCTTCCCGGTACAGGCGCAGGGCGTCGACGACTTCATCGACCTCGTGATTCCGGTACTCGAGGCGCGCGGCCGCTACAGCCGCGACCTGCCGGGCAGCACGCTGCGCGACCACCTCGGCCTGCCGCGCAAGGCGAGCCGCCATGCGGCGCCCGGCGCGGTGCAGCAACAGGACGACGCGGCCGAAGCGCACGCATGACGCCGACGCGCCGCCTCGCGCGGCGCTTCCGGCCAACTCGATCGAGGACCCTCACCGACATGAGCGACACGACCCATCTCGGCGGCGCAGTGCCGCCGCTCTCCCCCTCCCGCGCCCGCGACGCCGGCACGCACCTGCGGATCGTGCCGGCCCGGCACCGGTCGCGCACCGTCGGCACCGTGCTCGCGCTCGTGCTGATCGCACTCGTGCTGTATTCGATCCTCGGCAACCCGCAATGGGGCTGGCCGGTGTTCGCCGAGTGGTTCCTGTCGCCGCCGGTGCTGTCCGGGCTCGCGCGCACGCTGGTGCTGACGCTGCTCGGCGCGGTGTTCGGCTTCGCGCTCGGCGGGTTCGTCGCGCTGGCGCGGCTGTCGCGCTCGCGTCTGCTCGCGGCGAGCGCATGGACCTTCGTGTGGCTGTTCCGGTCGATTCCGCTGATCGTGCTGCTGCTGATCCTCAACAACCTCGGCTACCTGTACGAACACGTGCGGCTCGGCGTGCCGTTCACCGACATCGTGTGGTTCGACACGCCGACCACCGACCTGATCAGCCCGTTCCTCGCGGCCGTGCTCGGCCTCTCGCTGAACCACGCGGCGTTTTCCGCGGAAGTGATTCGCGGCGGCATTCTCGCGGTCGACCAGGGGCAGCTCGAAGCGGCCGCCGCGCTCGGCCTGCCGCGCGGCCGCCAGACCACGCGGATCGTGCTGCCGCAGGCGATGCGCGCGATCCTGCCGACCGCGTTCAACGACCTGATCTCGCTCGCGAAAGGCACGTCGATGGTCTACGTGCTCGCGATGCCCGAGCTGTTCTACACGGTGCAGGTGATCTATCGGCGCAATCTCGAAGTGATTCCGCTGCTGATGGTCGCGACCGTCTGGTACCTGATCATCCTGACCGTGCTGTCCGCGATCCAGGTACAGGTCGAGCGCCACTATGCGCGCGGCGCGCTGCGCAACCCGCCGCCGTCGGCGCTGACGTTCGTGCTGGCGCGCGTCAGTGCGCTGTGGCGGCATGCGGCGGCGCGCAACTCAACGGCAACCGGCGCGGCGGCCCACGATGACGCCGCGGCCGCGCCGGTGCCGCGCACCGGCGGCGAAGTCGCCGTGCACAACGTATCGAAGCAGTTCGGCATGCAGCGCGTGCTCGACAACGTGTCGTTCGTCGCACCGCGCGGCAGCGTGACGGTGATCGTCGGGCCGTCCGGTTCGGGCAAGTCGACGCTGCTGCGCACCATCAACCATCTCGAGCGTGTCGACGACGGCTTCATCGACATCGACGGCGAGCTGATCGGCTATCGGCGCGACGGCGACGTGCTGCACGAGCTGAAGGAGCGCGACGTGCTGAAGCGCCGCACGGCGGTCGGCATGGTGTTCCAGAACTTCAACCTGTTTCCGCACCTGACGGTGCTCGAGAACCTGATCGAGGCGCCGGTCGCCGTCGGCGGCGCCACGCGCGAGGCCGCCGAACGCACCGCGCGCACGCTGCTCGCGCGCGTCGGCCTCGCCGATAAAGCCGATGCGTACCCGCGCCAGCTGTCCGGCGGCCAGCAGCAGCGCGTCGCGATCGCGCGCGCGCTCGCGTTGCGCCCGAAGGTGCTGCTGTTCGACGAGCCGACGTCGGCGCTCGATCCCGAACTGGTCAACGAAGTGCTCGACGTGATCAAGGAGCTCGCACGCTCGGGCACCACGCTCGTGATCGTCACGCACGAGATCGGCTTCGCGCGCGAAGTCGCGGACAACGTGCTGTTCATGGAGCGCGGCCGCATCGTCGAGTCGGGGCCGCCCGCCGTCGTGCTCGACGCGCCGGCCCATCCGCGCACGCGCGCGTTCCTGTCACGGGTGCTCTGATGCACGCCGCTCACGACCTGCGAGGCAACCGACGATGATCGACCGACGCCAGTTCATCACCGCCACGCTGGCGGCCGCCGCCGGCCTCCGGTGGCACGCGGCCGAGGCCGCCGCCGCGACGGCGGACCTCGATCCGCGCCAGGCCGGCCGGATCCGCGCATCGCGCGACGATGCGGCGATTCGCGCGGCAAGCAACTACCGCTGGGTACGCGACGGGGCCTTCACGGTCGCGATCTCGCCGCACGCGCCACCGGTATCGACCTATGCGACCGACGCACGCACCGTGGTCGGTGCCGATCCCGACTATGCGCAGCTCGTCGCCGACGCGCTCGGCCGCACGCTGGTGCTGGTGCCGATCGCATGGGCCGACTGGCCGCTCGGGCTCACGTCGGGCAAGTACGACGCGGTGATCTCGAACGTCGGCGTGACCGAAAAACGCAAGGAGAAATACGACTTCACGACCTACCGGCTCGGGCTGCACGGCTTCTACGTGCGCACCGCGAGCCCGATCGCGAAGATCGCCGAACCGAAGGACGTCGCCGGCCTGCGCGTCATCACGGGCGCGGGGACGAGCCAGGAGCGCATCCTGCTCGAATGGAGCCGGCGCAACGTCGCGCAAGGGCTGAAGCCGACCGAACTGCTCTATTTCGACGACGATGCGGCAGCACGCGTCGCGCTGCTGTCGGGCCGCGCCGATGCCGAGCTGAATCCGAACGCGTCGCTCGCGTACGAAGCCGCGCGCGACGGCAAGATCCGGCGGGTCGGCGTCGTCAACGCGGGCTGGCCCGCGAACGCGGACGTCGCGATCGCGACGCGCCGCGGCAGCGGGCTCGCGCCGGCGCTGACGCTCGCGACGAACGCGCTGATCGACAACGGCCGCTACGGGCAGGCGCTGGCGCGCTGGGGGTTGCAGAGCGAGGCGGTCGCCCGCGCGGAGACGAATCCGCCGGGATTGCCGTCGTTTTGATTCGATGTGCCGATGTGCCGATGTGCCGATGTGCCGATGTGTCGACGTGCCGTTGCGTCGGCACAGCGAGCTGCGCATCGGTCGCGCAGCAAATGAAATCGCCCCGGCATCCCTTAAAGAAGATGCCGGGGCGAACCGACGTGGGCGGGCCGTCGTTTCCTACGCCGTCAGCGCCGCGCGATCGCGATGGTGGTCGAGTTCCGCGATGTGCGCGTGGATCGCAGGAATCAGCTTGCGTCCGTAATCCAGCGCATCGTCGAGCGGATCGAAACCGCGAATCAGGAACGTCGATACGCCGAGCTTGTAATACGCACCGAGCGCACGCGCGACCTGTTCCGGCGTGCCGACGAGCGCGGTCGAATTCCAGCGCGCGCCGGTCAGGTTCGCGACGCCCATCCACAACCGCTCGTCGAGCACGTCGCCCTGCGCGGCCGCGGCCATCAGGCGTTGCGAGCCTGCGTTCTGCGGCGCATGGCCGTCGATCGGCTGGCCGTTCGCGAGCCGCGCCGCGCGCACGCGCGCGCGGATCGCCTCGGCCTTCTCCCACGCGGCGGCTTCGGTGTCCGCGACGATCGGCCGGAACGACACGCTGATGCGCGGCGCGCGTCCGAACGGCACTGCCGCGGCCCGCACGCGTGCGATCTGCTCGCGCACGGCCGCGAGCGGCTCGCCCCACGTCATGTAGACATCCGCGTGCTGCCCGGCCACGGCCAGCGCGGCCGGCGACGAACCGCCGAAATAGATCGGCACGTGCGGCTGCTGCGCGCCTTTCACGACCGGCGACGCACCATGCAGCCGATAGAACTCGCCGTCGTGATCGACCGGCGTGTCGGCCAGCCAGATGCGTTTCAGCACGTCGAGATATTCGCCGGTGCGGCGGTAGCGCGCGTCGTGCGGCACGAAATCGCCGTCGCGCTGAAGATCGGCATCGTCGCCGCCGGACACGACGTTCAATGCGAGCCGGCCGCCGCTGAACACGTCGAGCGTCGCGATCTGCCGCGCGGCGGCCGATGGCACGATCACGCCCGGCCGGTGCGCGAGCAGGATGCGAATATGTTCGGTCGCGGCGGCCGCGAACGACGCGACGATGAAGCCGTCCGCCGCGTTGCTGAAATGACCGACCAGGATCTGGTCGAAGCCGGCGGCTTCGTGCGCCTGCGCGAAGCGCCGCACGTAGTCGGGCTGGACGGCGGCCCCGCCCGGTACGTCGACCTCCGCGCCGGGCGTCGCGGTGATCATGCCGATGATGTCGACGGGCATGTCGATGGTCCTTCTTGTCGTCGATCGGAAATGGCTGCGTGCTGCAGCACGCTCACTGCGCGGCGGCCGTCTTCTGCGCGGGCGCCGCGAACGCGCCCGCATACGAGCGGTCGAGCAGCTTCGCCGTGTCGTACGCGACCGGAATCACGCCGGCCTTGTGCAGGAAGTCGGCGGTGTTCTGCGCATCCTTCGCGGCCGTGTCGTCGACCGGGCCCACACGCTGGTGCGCGTTGTTGAGCCAGCGGTACGCGACGTCCGGCTCCAGCTTCGCGCGCTTCGCCCACAGGTCCGCGTACTCGCGCGGATGACTGTCGACCCACTGGCGCGCCGCCACCACGCGCTTCAGGAAATCGGTGATCTCCGCGCGCCTGGCGGTGGCCGCCTGCTCGTTCGCGGCGACGAAGCTGAGCGCGGGCATCAGGCCCTGCGCGGTCGTAACGGGACGGGCGCCCTGCCGCAGCGCGAGCGTGCTGACGAACGGCTCCCACAGCGACACGGCGTCGACCGAGCCGTTCGCGAGTGCGTTGGTCGCATCGATCGGCATCAGGTACGCGTACTTGACGGAATCCGCGCGCAGGCCATCGTGTTCGAGCGCGCGCAGCACGAGCTGCTGGCTCCACGCGCCGCGCCAGACCGCAATGGTCTTGCCCTGCAGGTCGGCGACGGTGCGCACCGGCGAGTTCTTCGGCACGAGGATCGCGACGCCATCGAGGCTCTGCCGCGACACCGCGACGACTTTCACCGGCGCGCCGCGCGCGGCCAGCGTGAGCAGCGCGGAATCGCCGAGGAAGCCAACGTCGATCGCATTGCCGTTCAGGCTTTCGGCGACGGGCGCGGCGGCCTGGAAGTGCTTCCACTCGATCGTGTAAGGCAGGTCCTTCAACACGCCGGACGCCTCCATCGATGCCTGGATGTTGAAGTAGTTCTGTTCACCGACGCGCAGCGTGACGGTGTCTTTCGCGATGCCCGGCTGCGCGGCGAGCGCGAGCAGCAGCGCCGTGACGATTCGGCTCAACAACGTGATCTCCCCGGAGGTTGGCGGGCGGCCGCGCGACGGCGTCGCCCCTGGGTCCGCCTGGCGCGACGGCTGGCGGACGGGATGGAACTGGTGAAGATACGGCGATCCGCTTCATGAGACAAACGCAATATTCTTCTATGCAAATATGCAAACGTTTTATGGAATGATCGCCGCGCAGCGACGCCGTCCACCGGGCTTCGTGGAACGCCGTTCGAATGATCCCTCGACAGATATTTCGCACGCGAAATACATGGCGAACTATATTTCGCATACGAAATACCCACCCGGAACGAGGACGGCCATGACGTCAGAACCCATCGAGTTTTCCGCCGCCGACGGCTACACGCTGCGCGGCACGCTGTGGTCGCCGGACGCGCCGCCGCGCGCGCTGGTGTTGATCCATCCGGCCACCGCCGTGCCGGAGCGGCTCTACGCGGGCTTCGCGCGCTTCCTGACCGAACGCGGCTTCGCGGCGCTCACCTACAACTATCGCGGCATCGGCGCGTCGCGGCCCGCGCGGCTGAGCGCGCTGCAGGCCCGCATGCGCGACTGGGTCGAGCTCGACGTCGGCGCCGCGATCGCGTGGGCGCGCGCTACGCACGACGGGCTGCCGCTGCTGGCGGTCGGGCATAGCGTCGGCGGCCATGCGATCGGGCTGTCGGCCGGCACCGCGCACCTGCGCGCGGCCGTGCTCGTCGCCGCGCACGCGGGCAGCACGCGGCTGATTGCCCGCGCGGCCGAGCGGCTGAAAGTGCGGCTGATCCTGCGCGTGCTCGGCCCGCTCGCGTCCGCGCTGCTCGGCTACGTGCCCGGCAAGCGGCTCGGCCTCGGCGAGGACCTCCCGGCCGGCGTGTTCCGCGAATGGAGCCGCTGGACCACGCTGCCGCGCTACTTCTTCGACGATCCGACGCTCGGCGCGGCCGAGCGCTTCTCGAAGCAGCAGCTGCCGATCCTTGTGCTCGGCTTCGACGACGATCCGTGGGCGAACCCGCCCGCGATCGACCTGCTGGTAAGCTACCTGACCCGGGCGGCCGTCGAACGCCGCCAGATCGATCCGCACGCCGCGGGCAGCGGGCCGGTCGGACACATGGGCTTCTTCCGCAGCCGGCCAGGCACGGTGCTGTGGCCCGCGGTCGCCGACTGGCTCGCGCAGGCGCTCGACGCGCCGCGCGATGCGGGTCGCCCGTCCCTTTCCATTGCAGCCGGGAACCGAGCTTGAGCGAAGACCGACGACTGTTTTTCCTGTTGACCATCGGCCAGCGGCGCGTGCAGCGCTGGGTCGACCGCAAGGCCGAGACCGATGCGCGCGCGAGCGCCGCGCAGGCCGGCGTGCTGTTCTGCCTCGCGAGGCAGGACGGCGCGCTGATCGGCGAAGTCGGTGCGGCGCTGCAACTGGCGCCGTCCGCGATGACGGGGCTCGCCGACCGGATGGCGAAGGCCGGCCTGCTTGCGCGTCACGCCGATTCGGACGACGGGCGCGCAACGCGACTGTTCCTGACCGACGAAGGACACGCGGCGCTCAAGCGCGCGCGCGTGGCGCTGCGCGAGCTGAACGGCAAGCTGTGCGACGGCTTTTCCGACGCCGAACTCGACGTCGTCGCGCGCTGGCTGCACGCATTGCAGGACCGCTTTCCGGCCGAGCGCTGAACCGTGCCGGCGGCGCGCCGCATCGGCACGAACCAGCGTAATCGATAGCGATTTCGATTCGTGCTTTCGATTCGCGCTTTCAATTCGGTTTCCGAACTTTCAGGCGGCAAATTTTGCATTCCGGCGGCATTGCTTCGGCAACGCTTTCCGGCTACGTACTGTTACAAAAAATTGCCTGCCGCGCCGCATATCGATCGCCTACATTGCAATCCACTTCGACGCATTCGTCGTCTGCACGGCCTGGCCTTCCCGTTGCGTCCGCAACCCTGGACGCACCCGACAAGCAATGAAAACGAAGAGGTGTCTTGACCGACGTGCTGGCGGCATCCAGCACACGCGGATTGCGATGACCGCGGCGGCTTCCTGAACGACACGATCCGACGCATGGCACGGCATTCATTGCCGCGCGTACCGGTGCGCGTCGTGCCGCCGTGCCGCGCCATCGCCGCCGCACGTCAACGAGGAGCAGTCCATGCGACGCACGATCGTGTCCCACTCGCTTGTCCCCAGCCTCACCCGCCTGTCCGCCGCGATGGCCGTGGCGATGGCCGCCGCCGCGGCCGCGCATGCCGATCCCGTGGTCGTGTCCGGCCCGAGCCCGTTCGCCGCCTGCACCATCGGCGGCCCCGGCACGAACTACGTGAACGCCGAGGTCGAACCGTGGCTGTCGGTCAACCCGGCGAACCCGACCAACATGATCGGCGTGTGGCAGCAGGACCGCTGGTCGAACGGCGGCGCCCACGGGCTCGTCGCGGGCTATACGTTCGACGGCGGCGCGACCTGGGCGCGCACGCCGCAGCCGTTCAGCGCCTGCGCGCCGGGCGGGCTCAAGTACGAGCGCGCGTCCGATCCGTGGGTGTCGTTCGGTCCGGACGGCACCGCGTATTCGGTATCGATCTCGTTCAACCAGTCGAACAACAGCAACGCGGTCGCGGCCTCGGTGTCGACCGACGGCGGACAGACATGGAGCAGCCCGGCCGTGCTGATCGCGAACGACGAACCGACGACGCAGTTCTTCAACGACAAGGAATCGGTGACGGCGAACCCGGTGAAGGCCGGCACGGCCTACGCGGTGTGGGACCGCCTCGAACTGCCGAACGGCAACCCGTACGCGAACCTGCACACGCAGGCATACCGCGGGCCGACGTTCTTTTCGAAGACGGTCGACGGCGGCAAGACGTGGAGCCGTGCGAAGGTGATCGTCAACGTGCCGTCGCGCCAGCAGACGATCGGCAACCAGATCGTCGTCGATCCGAAGACCGGCACGCTCTACGACTTCTTCGACCTGATCCAGCCGCCGTTCAACAAGGCGGCCGGCAAGGTCGCGTTCGTCAAGTCGACCGACGACGGCGCGACCTGGACGAAACCGCAGGTGATCGCGGGGCTGCAGACGGTCGGCGTGACCGATCCGAACACCGGCGAACCGGTACGCACCGGCGACATCATTCCGGAACCCGCGATCGATCCGGCGTCGGGGCAGCTCTACGTCGTGTGGCAGGACAGCCGCTTCAACGGCGGCAACTACGACGAGATCGCGCTGTCGACGTCGAAGGACGGCGGCGCGAGCTGGAGCGCGCCGCTGCAAGTGAACACGCCGACCGGGCGTCCCGCGTTCAATCCGTCGGTGCGCGTCGACAATGCCGGCGCGGCGATGGTCACCTACTACGACTTCCGCGACCTGCAGGCCGGCAACACGACGACGCTGCCGACCGGGTTCTGGCGCAAGATCTCGCATGACGGCGGCACCACGTTCGCGGACGAGCGGCGCGTCGGCGGCCCGTTCGACATGAAGCTCGCGCCGAATGCGGAAGGCTTCTTCATCGGCGATTACCAGGGGCTCGACGTGCTGCCGTCGTCGTCTTTCCATCCGTTCTTCGTCCAGACCAACGCAGGCAACCTGACGAACCGCACCGACGTGTTCTTCGCGCCGTGATGCGCGGGTGAGCGAGCGCTGCCGCGATGTCGACCGTCGCGGCAGCGTGCGGGCATCGACGCGCGCTCAGCCCCCCTGCACCGATTCCTGGAAGAACTGCCGGTACCAGTCGCGCAGCTGGAACAGCGGACCGTCGCCGTCGCACAACAGCGGCGCCGCGCGATAGATCTTCCTGCGCCACAACACGACATCCTGATCGAATGCGTCGTGAGCGAATCGCGCGTATTCCTGCGCGATCGCATCGGTGTCGGGTAGCGTCGGATCGCGCTGGATCTTGATGCCGTAGCAAACGTCCACATGCTCGGTATCGATGGGCGTGTGAATGTTCACCTGCTTGCTCGCGTACGTTCCCTCCATCGATACATGCATCACGGCCGGACCGTAATAGGTCGCCTCGGTCGTCAGTTGCTTGCCGAGCGTCGGATGCCCGCCGATCGTCGAGCGTTGCGACGCGATATGACCGTCGAAGTGCACCGAGATATCCTCGATCGGCGACCCGTGAACGTACGTGAAATGCGGCGCATCGACGAGGTTCTCGATGATTTCCTTGCCCTGCGTGCGCACCCGCCACCGCTTGAAGTACCAGCGCGTCCAGCCATCGGCACCGTTCATGGCAGGATCGACCGGCAGTTCCCAGCTCGGCGGCCCGCCGGCCGGATCGAACCACATGTGGACGATCTGGTTGATCTCGCGCACCGGGTGGGCGGCCAATGCGCCCTCCTTCGCCTTGATCGGAATGCGTTTCGCGTAAGGCACGTCGACGCAGGCGCCAGTCTGCGAGAAGCGCCATTCGTGGAACGGACAGACGATCGTATCGCCCTGGCAGCGACCGTCGCCCAGATGCGCGCCGAGGTGCGGACAGAATGCATCGAGGATCGATACCTGCCCGCTCTCGCCGCGAAACGCGATGTACTCCTGGGCGAAGTAGCTGAGCGATTTAATCTCGCCCGGCTTGATTTCATCAGAAAATAGGACTGCGAACCAGCCCTTCGGGTATTTGCCGGTGAAATAGTCCGATGTCATGCGTGTCTCCTGTCTATTTACTTGCCAACGATGGCAATTTCCCGCGCCTTCGCGGCGCCGCTCGACTCGTCGAACGAGCGTACGATCCGGACGGGATCCTGTTTGTCGAGATCGAAACCGTGTTCCTCCAGCACCCAAGTGTAGAGAACGCCCAACAACCAGAAAATGAGTTTATTTGCACCCCCACCATGCAAAAACACACACATACCGCGGTGAAATGGGATGACCTCCGGTATTTCCTCGCCGTCGCGAATTCGGGCTCGTATCTTGCCGCCGGCAAAGCACTGGGCGTCGACCGAACCACCGTCAGCCGGCGAGTGGACGTGCTGGAGAAATCGGTGGGATCACAACTCTTCGTGCTCGACGACGGCGGCTTCCAGTTGACAGCAGCCGGCCGCGCAGTCCTGTCGATCGCATCGCGCATGGAGGAGGAAGCGAGCCTGCTGGCCACGCTCCGCCAGCGGCCGCACGGCGGCGTCGAAGGCACGGTGCGGCTCGCCGTTTCCGCCTCGCTCGGCGATGCATTCATCGGCGACATCGTCGCGTTTCATCATCGCAATCCGTTCGTCAATCTCGACGTGAGCAACGTCGGCGATCCGCTTGCGGTCGTCGCGGAGCGCAGCGCCGATCTCGGCATCTGCGTATCGCACGAAGCCCCCGCAAGACTCGACAGCGTGGCACTCGGCGAAGTCGAGGTCGCGGTGTACGGGCCGGCGGACCGGCACGACGGCGAAATGACCGGCACCTGGATCGGCTGGGGCGGCGACATCCCGAAACCGTTCGCGGACTGGCTGCGCGAATACGCGCCGCACGACGCGCGCGTCAGCACCAAGGTCAATTCATGGGATGCATTGAAGCGTGCGGTCTTGTCCGGCGGCGGCGTCGCGCCGCTGTGGTGCATGCTCGCGGAGCGTGAACCGGGTCTCGCCCGCGTTTTTCCCGATGCGCAGAAGCATTACCTGACGCTCTGGCTCGTGTCGCACGAGAGTGCCAAGCGCAACGCAGCCCAGCAGGCGGTATGGCTCTTCCTGACCGAACAGCTTCGCCGGGCGTTGCGCGCCGACGATGAGCGCACGCAGCGCGAATGAAGGGGTGCACGCCGGCCGAATGCGGTCGTGCCTGAGGTCGACAAGATCGGATAGCCGCCGTCGCAAGCCGGCGCATACGCCCCGGCGCCCCGGTCATCCACGAACCGATCGCGCTGACCGACACTCACGTCCCCTCCCGCCACCCTTTCATCCCTCCGACAGACGCGGGTGAGCGTAGCGCTGCCGCGACGTCCATTGCGTCGCGGCAGCGCTCCCGAATGCACGTCAATGCATGTCGGTCAGCACGATGCGACCATCGACTTTCCCTTCGCGCAGCCGCGCGAATATGTCGTTGATGTTGCCGAGCCGGTCGCGATGGATATGCGCGCGCACCAGCCCGTCCGCCGCGAAATCGAGCGATTCCTGCAGGTCGCGCCGCGTGCCGACGATCGAGCCGCGCACCGTGATGCCGTTCAGCACCGTCGAGAAGATCGGCAGCGGGAAATCGCCGGGCGGCAAGCCGTTGAGCGCCACCGTGCCGCCGCGCCGCACCATCCCGAGCGCCTGCGCGAACGCGCTGCGCGACACGGCCGTCACCAGCACGCCATGCGCGCCGCCGATCTCCTTCTGGATCACCTTCGCCGGATCGTCGGCCGACGCATCGATCGTCAGCTCGGCGCCCAGTTCGCGCGCGAGTGCGAGTTTGGCGGGAGACACGTCGATCGCCGCGACGTGCAGGCCCATCGCGCGCGCGTACTGCACGGCCACGTGGCCGAGCCCGCCGATGCCCGAAATCGCGAGCCACTGGCCCGGGCGCGTGTCGGTGACGCGGATGCCCTTGTAGACGGTCACGCCCGCGCACAGGATCGGCGCGATCTCGTCGAACGCGACCTGCGCCGGCAGATGGCCGACGTAGTCGGGATCGGCCAGCACGTATTCCGCATAGCTGCCGTTGACCGAATAGCCGGTGTTCTGCTGCCCGTGGCAAAGGGTTTCCCAGCCGGTGTGGCAGTACTCGCAGTGACCGCATGCCGTGTAGAGCCAGGGCACGCCGACGCGGTCGCCCTCGCGCACGTGCGTGACGCCCGCCCCGACCGCCGCGACGACGCCCACGCCTTCGTGGCCGGGAATGAACGGCAGCGTCGGCTTCACGGGCCAGTCGCCGTCGGCTGCGTGCAGGTCGGTATGGCAGACGCCCGACGCCTTGATGTTGACGAGGATCTGGCCCGGGCCCGGCGTCGGGACCGGCACCTCCTCGATGCGCAACGGTTCGCCGAACGCGTGGACCACCGCCGCCTTCATGGTTTGAGTCATGCGTCGCTCCTGTCTGGTCGATGACCGGGCCAGTATCCGGGCTCGAAACCGGAACGACTTGATACGTATCAACGGAGCGGGAAACGCGCGCGACGGTGACGGATTCATCGCGAGACCTATTGCGTGGGCCACCGGTGCCGGAGGCGCGGGTTTGACGGCCGGACTCTGCTTTCGCCGCCGTTTCCGCAGCTTGTCGGAAACCCTGCGGCATGCCGCCGTTTCGCTTGGAATTCGAAATGATATAACATATCATTTCGCGATCTCGTCCACCTGAAGCTCGCTCATCCGGGTGGCCGGGCTACGCCGAGTCCAATCCAACCGGGTCACTGCGCGCCGCAAATGCAACAATATATCGTATCCAGCCTTGACCCGCATGGCTCGCTTTCCGCTCCGATACCAACCGATTCACCGACCATGCGCGACCTCCCTCGTCTACCGCTTCGCCCGCTCTCGCCCGTTTCGCTGATGCTGTTCGCCGCCGTCGCGCACGCGCAGGCCGAGACGCCCGCCCCGTCTTCGCCGCCACAGACCACACCGCTCGCGCCGATCTTCGTGACCGCGAACCCGCTCGGCGACACCGAGCTGATCGCGCCGACCGCGCAACTGTCCGGCGATGCGCTGACGCGCCGCCAGGCCGATTCGCTCGGCGAGACGCTCAACGGCCTGCCCGGCGTGTCGACCACCACCTACGGGCCGATGGTCGGCCGCCCGATCATTCGCGGGATGGACGGCGACCGGATCCGGCTGCTGCAGAACGGCGTCGCCGCCTACGACGCGTCGTCGCTGTCGTACGACCACGCGGTGCCGCAGGATCCGCTGTCGATCGAGCGCGTCGAGATCGTGCGCGGTCCGGCCGCGCTGCTGTACGGCGGCAACGCGGTCGGCGGCGTCGTCAACACGATCGACAACCGGATTCCGCGCGAAGCGATCGAAGGCGTGACGGGCGCGCTCGACGCGCGCTACGGCGGCGCGAACTCGGTGCGCGCGGGCGCGGCGCAGGTCGAAGGCGGCAACGGCCGCTTCGCGTTCCATGTCGACGCGTTCGACCGTGAAACGAGCAAGCTGCGGATTCCCGGCTACGCACGCAGCAGCCAGCAACGCGCGATCGACGATCCCGATACGCCGCAACCGTACGGCAACGTGCCGAACAGCGACGGCCGCGTGCATGGCGGCGCGCTCGGCGCGTCGTACACGTGGGCCGACGGTTTCGCGGGCCTGTCGTACAGCGGCTACGAGTCGAACTACGGCTCCGTCGCCGAGGACGACGTGCGCCTGCGGATGCGCCAGGAACGGCTCGCGTTCGCGTCCGAGATACGCAACCTGAGCGGCCCGTTCACGAAGCTGAAGTTCGACTTCGCGTACACCGACTATCGCCACAAGGAAGTCGACAACGGCGAAACCGCCACCACCTTCCGCAACCGCGGCTACGAAGCGCGCATCGAGACGCGGCATCGCAGGATCGGCCCGTTCGAAGGCGCGATCGGCGTGCAGTTCGGCCAGAACACGTTCTCGGCGCTCGGCGACGAAACGCTCGTGCCGTCGACGCGCACGAACAGCGTCGCGCTGTTCGGTCTCGAGGAATGGCGGGTCGTCCCGGCGCTGAAGCTGAGCGTCGGCGGGCGCTTCGAGCACGTGAAGGTCGATCCCGATCCGGCCGGCATCGAGAAGTTCGCAGGTGCGCAACCACGCGACTTCAATGCCGGCAGCGTCTCGGCCGGCGCGCTGTTCTCGCTGACGCCCGTGTGGTCGGTCGCGGCGAACGTCGCCTACACGGAGCGCGCGCCGACCTTCTACGAGCTGTACTCGAACGGCCCGCACGATGCGACCGGCCAGTTCCTGATCGGCAACCCGAACGCGTCGAAGGAAAAGGCCGTGTCGACCGACCTGTCGCTGCGCTACGCGAGCGGCCCGAACCGCGGCAGCGTCGGCGTGTTCTACAACCGATTCTCGAACTACCTGACCGAGTACAACACGGGCCGCGTCGTGAACGGCGACGGCGAGCCGGTCGCGCCCGGCGCCGGTGATACGCTCAACGAAGCAATCTATCGCGGCGTGCGCGCCGAGTTCTATGGCGTCGAACTCGACGGCAAATGGCGCGCGTTCGCGCAGCGCGGCCATACGGTCGACCTGGAACTGACCGCCGACTACACGCATGCGCGTAACGTCGACACCGGCCAGCCGCTGCCGCGCATCGCGCCACTGCGCGCGACGCTCGCGGCCGACTACGGCTACGGCCCGTTCGGCGCACGCGCGCAGGTCACGCACGCGTGGTCGCAGCATCGTGTGCCCGACAACGACTTTCCGACGGACGGCTACACGTCGCTCGGCGTGATGCTGACGTACAAGTTCCGTGTCGGCGCGACGCACTGGCTCGCGTACCTGCGCGGCGACAACCTGACGAACCAGGAGATCCGCTATGCGACCTCGGTCGTGCGCGGCTTCGCGCCGGAAGGCGGCCGCAGCGTGATGGCCGGCCTGCGCACGACGTTCTGATCGCGCGCCGGTGCGTTCGCGCCACGCGTCCCGCGCGTCGCCAACGCCCGCCATGATCGATCGGCGCAGCCAGCCTGCGTCGATCGAAACCGTCGCGAACGACCGCGCCGGCGTGACCGAACACGATCGAATCGGCCTCGCCTTCGCTCTCCCTTCTCCGGCCATCCACCTTCCGCTGCGCACACGGCCGCTGCGGGGCCGTGCAATTTCCGGTCCTGCCGGTCGAACGCGCGGAACGCCGCGCATCGCACTGCATCGCACCGACAGGCAGGATCATTGATCCCGGTCATGCACTTTTAAATCAGCCGAATGACGAGTATCCTAAAAAAAGCACTCCACGTTCGAACGGCGAATCGCGCGCCCTGATTCCCGTCCGTTCGTATCGCGGCCCCATCGCGCCACGCGTCGATGGCGGCGTCCGCCTCACGCCCTGGCCGCACGAACCTTCCCCAACCATTCGCAGGAGAGCTGGTGAGCCGACTCGTCGTCGTATCCAATCGTATTGCAGATCCCCGTAAAGCCGCGGCAGGCGGGCTTGCCGTGGCCGTGAAAGACAGCCTGCAGGAATCGGGCGGCGTCTGGTTCGGGTGGAGCGGCAGGCTGCGCGGCGACGGCGACCATCCCGCGCACGGCGAAGACGTGCAGATCCAGAACGTCGGCGGCATCCAGCTCGCGACGATCGATCTCGATCCGCAGGATTACGACGCGTACTACCTCGGCTACTCGAACAACGTGCTGTGGCCGGTGTTCCACTACCGCCTCGATCTCGCACAGTTCGACCGCCGCTTCGCGGACGGATACCGGCGCGTGAACCAGCTGTTCGCGCGCAAGCTGAGCACGCTGCTGCGCCCAGACGATATCGTCTGGGTCCACGACTATCAGCTGATTCCGCTCGCCGCCGAGCTGCGCGCGACGGGCTGCACGAACCCGATCGGTTTCTTCCTGCACATTCCGATGCCGCCGCCGCCGATCATGGCCGCGATCCCGGAGCACGAATGGCTGATGCGCTCGCTGTTCGCCTACGATCTCGTCGGCTTCCAGACCGAATCGGACCTGCTTCACTTCGAGCACTACGTCGAGGCGGAAGCCGGCGCCGCGCGGCTGCCGGACGGCCGCCTGCGCGCGTTCGGCCGCACGTTGTCGGCCGGTGCGTTCCCGATCGGCATCAACGTCGACGAGTTCACGGCGCTCGCGGAGAATCGCGACGGCATCGACATGTTCGAGCGAATGCGCGACGAGTATTCGCGCCGCCAGTTGCTCGTCGGCGTCGACCGGCTCGACTATACGAAGGGGCTGCCGCAGCGCGTGCACGCGTTCCGTCAGCTGCTCGAACAGTATCCGGAGAACCGCGACCGCGCGACGCTGATCCAGATCGCCGCGCCGAGCCGCGAGGATCTCGGCGCGTACGACGACCTGCGGCGCGAGATGGACAGCCTGTGCGGCGCGATCAACGGCGATTATGGCGAACTCGAGTGGATGCCGATGCGCTACATCCACCGCACGGTCGCGCGCAAGCGCTTGCCGGGCCTCTACCGCGCGAGCCGTGTCGCGCTCGTCACGCCGCTGCGCGACGGGATGAACCTGGTCGCGAAGGAGTTTCTCGCCGCGCAGGACGAGGCCGACCCGGGCGTGCTCGTGCTGTCGCGTTTCGCGGGCGCGGCCGAGCAGCTGAAGCCTGCGCTGCTCGTCAATCCGTACGACACGCAGGGCACCGCGCAGGCGATCCAGCGCGCGCTCACGATGCCGCTCGACGAACGCCGCCAGCGTCACGACGCGCTGATGGCGATCGTGCGCAAGACTGACGTGCACTGGTGGCGCACGCGCTTTCTCGAGGCGCTCGCCGAGGCCGCGGAAGTCGCCGCCGCGACCGTGTCCTGACGCGCCGGGTCCTGTCGCTCGCTTACACGCCGGTCGTCTCGCGGTCGAGCACCGCACCGTTCACGTCCTGCACCGCCACCGCGATCGGAATGCCTTCGCGCATGCTCTCGGTCACCACGCAATACGCATCGAACCGGTCGAGCATGCGCGTCGCCGCCGCGAGATCGGCCCATGCCTTGCCGACCGACAGCGTCACGGCCATCGCGCCGACGCGCACCCTGCCCGCATCGTTCTGCACCATGTCGACGTCGATATGCGCGGTGACGGGCTGCGGATCGACGCGCTGTTTCTCGAGCGCGAACAACAGGCTCGCCGCGAGGCAGCTCGCGACCGCCGCGGCCAGCAGCCGGACCGGGTTCGGGCCGCGGCCGGCACCGAGCGGCGGCGGCTCGTCGGTGAGCACCGGCGAAAGCTCGGTGCCGGCAAACGTGACTTCGAAACTGAAACGCGCATGCTGCGCGACATCCACCGATACGTGTGCCTCGCTCATGGCGACTCCGTGACTCGAAAAAGGGAAAGAGAACGCCGGCGCGACGCCGTGCCGGCAAGTGCGAATTGCAGCGAAGGCGCGGCGCGATCATGGCCGCCCGCCGTCTGCGTGAGCGGTCTGCGCTTCAGCGTTCGGGTTCGCGCGGCGGCCCGTATGCGACGAAATCGCGCTCGATCGCCGACGCTTGCTCCGGCGCGTTGGCGCTCGTGCATGGCCCGCGATCGGTCAGGGAAGATTCGGCGACCGGCGCCTCGCGCCCGTCGATCAGCGCCTGCAACGCGTCGCGTTCGAGCACCTCGCGCTCGAGCAGCCGTCGCGCGATCCGTTCGAGCGCATCGCGGCGTTCGCCGAGCGTTGCCGCGACGCGCGCATGCGCATCGGTCAACAGCGTATGCACCTCGTCGTCGATCATCCGTGCGGTGTGCTCGCTGCAGCGGCCCTCGCCCGCATGCCATGCGCCCGGGATGCCGGTGCGCGTTTCGCCGTCGTCGACGCTGACGAGCCCGATCTTCTCGCTCATCCCGTACTGCATGACCATGTGGCGCGCCATCGCGGTCGCGCGTTCGAGGTCGTTCTGCGCGCCCGTCGACACGTCGCCGAACACGAGTTCTTCCGCGACGCGCCCGCCGAGGAGCGCATCGATCCGATCGAGCAGCTCGCTGCGGCGCAGGACGTAGCGATCCTCCGTCGGCACCTGTTGCGTGTAGCCGAGCGCGGCCACGCCGCGCGGAATGATCGACACCTTCTTCACCGGATCGCAATGCGCGCGGCTTTCCGCGACGAGCGCATGGCCGGCCTCGTGATAGGCGATCGTCAGCTTCTCCTGCGCGTTCATCACACGGCTCTTGCGCTCGAGGCCCGTCAGCGCGCGGTCGATCGCCTCGTCGAAGTCGTCCATCCCGATCGCCGGCTTGCCGAGTTCCGCCGCATGCAGCGCGGCCTCGTTGACGACGTTCGCGAGATCGGCGCCGACGAAGCCCGGCGTGCGCGACGCGAGTTCGCCGAGATCGACCTCGGCCGCGAGCTTCACGCGCTTCACGTGCACGCCGAGAATCTGGCGGCGGCCGTTCACGTCGGGCCGATCGATCGCGATGTGACGGTCGAAGCGGCCCGGGCGCAGCAGCGCGGGATCGAGAATCTCCGGCCGGTTGGTCGCGGCCATGATGATCACGCCGGAGCCGGCCTGGAAGCCGTCCATCTCGACGAGCAGCTGGTTGAGCGTCTGCTCGCGCTCGTCGTTGCCCGACATCGGGCCGACGCCGCGCACCTTGCCGAGCGCGTCGAGCTCGTCGACGAACACGATGCACGGCGCCTTCTGCTGCGCCTGCTCGAACAGGTCGCGCACGCGCGCCGCGCCGACGCCGACGAACATCTCGACGAACGCCGAGCCGCTGATCGAGAAGAACGGCACGGCCGCCTCGCCGGCCACCGCGCGCGCGAGCAGCGTCTTGCCGGTGCCGGGCGCGCCGACGACGAGCACACCCTTCGGGATCTTGCCGCCGAGCCGCTGGTAGCGATCGGGGTTGCGCAGGAACGCGACGAGCTGCTGCAGCTCGGCCTTCGCCTCGTCGATGCCCGCGATGTCGTCGAACGTGATGCCGGTTTCCTGCTGCACGTACACGCGTGCGCGGCTCTTGCCCATCCCGGTGAAATCCTGCAGCCCGCCACGCTTGCGCAGCATCAGGTTCCAGATGAACACGAACGCGACGAGCGGCACCAGCCACGACGCGAGCGACGCGATCCAGCCGGTGTCGGACGCGCCGTGAAACCGGATGCCGGCGGCGGTCAGCGTGTCGATCAGCTGCGGGTCGGTCACGCGGTTGGTGCTGAAGCGCGGCGGCGTGCCGTCCGACTTCACGGCCGCGACTTCGGACGCCGGCAGCAGCGTGCCGGCCTGCGGCATCGTCAGCGTGCCCGTGATCGTCGCCGGTCCGATCTCGAGATCGTCGACGAGCCGCGCGGCGACGAGCCGGTGGAAGTCGCTGTACGCGATCATCGTCGACGCCGGACGCAGCATCAGCAACTGCGCGGCGAACAGCACGAAGAAGCCCGCCGCGATCAGCAATCCTGCGTAATCGAATTTCCTGTCCATGGCATCGGGCCGGCCGCGCGCGTCGACGCGCGCGCTTACGCGTGCACGCGCGCCCGGTCGGCGCGCGGCATCGCCGGCCACGCGCAAACGGAATGGATCCGCGCCATCGTCGCCTCGTTTCGTCGCATGAATGACACCGCGACGGCGCCGCCGGGCGCCGTTCGCGCGGGCAGCGCGCCGCAACGCGCCGCCCGTGATTCAAGTCTAGTTCGCGCGCGGACGTCGCGCATTGTCCGACAAACGCCTTTCATCGACGCCGGCGGCCGCGTTATAGTCGCGTTCGTGACATTTTAGTGACAGCCGGCGTCCCACCCAGGCGCGACGCCGGCCGTTGCGTCCCGCCGCGCGTCGCGGCAGGCTATGCGACGCTGCCGCGCATCGAACGACAACCGCCCATCCGAGGAGCACACGACGTGAACGACACCCCCGATCGCCCCGACGACCTTCCCGTCGATCCCGACCGCCGCCGCATGCTCGGCGGCCTCGCCGCGCTCGGCGCGGGCGTCGCGCTCGGCGGCTGCGAGACCACGCCGGGCAGCGCGCCGCGCTCGGCCGCCGACCTGCGGCTCGACGACGCGCTGCGCCGGCAGGTGCGCCACATCGTCGTGATCTATGCGGAGAACCGCAGCTTCGCGAACCTGTACGGCGATTTCCCGGGCGTGCAGTATCCGCTGAGCGAGGTGAAGCCCGAGCACGCGCGGCAGCTCGATCGCGACGGCAAGACGCCGCTGCCGGTGCTGCCGAAGATCTGGGGCGGGCTCGTGCCGCAGGCACAGGAAGTCGGCGGCCAGCGCTACGCGATCGCCGAGCGCGACATCGACAAGCTGCCGAACGCCCCGTTCCGGATCGCCGACGCACAGGGCAAGCCGCTGCCGAACGGCGTGATCACGCGCGACCTGTGGCACCGCTTCTACCAGAACCAGATGCAGATCGCCGCGGGCCGCAACGACCAGTTCGCCGCGTGGGCCGATTCCGGCGGCCTCGTGATGGGCCATTACCGCAATTCCGCCGACACGCTGCGGCTGTGGAACCTCGCACGGCAATACACGCTGTGCGACAACTTCTTCATGGCGGCCTTCGGCGGTTCGTGGCTGAACCACATGTTCCTGATTTCCGCGCAGCCGCCGATGTATCCGGATGCGCACAAGCATCCGCACGCGGCGAAGCTGCTGTCGAAGGTCGATGGCGACGATCCGGCCGGCACGCGGCTGACGCTCGCCGCCGATTCGCCCGCGTCCGCGCTCGACGGCCCGCCGAAATTCGCGGTCGACGGCCCGCTGACGCCCGATGGCTACGGTGTCAACACGATGGCGCCGCCTTACCAGCCGAGCTACGTGCCGCCGGCCGATCCGGGCAACGCCGCGTATGCGGATCCGGCCGACCGTCGCGTGATCCCGCCGCAAGGCCATGCGACGATCGGCGACCGACTGTCGGAGAAAAACGTCGACTGGGCGTGGTACAGCGGCGCGTGGCAGTACGCGCTCGAGCACCGCGACACCGGCACGGTGCCGGATTTCCAGTACCACCATCAGCCGTTCAACTACTTCGTGAACTACGCGCCGGGCAGCGACGCGCGCCGCAAGCACCTGCGCGATGCGGGCCTCGGCGACGAGCCGTCGACCAATCATTTCATCGCCGACATCGACGCGGGCCGCCTGCCGGCCGTCGCGTTCTACAAGCCGCAGGGCAACCTGAACATGCACGCGGGTTATGCGGACGTCGAATCCGGCGACCGCCACATTGCGCACGTGATCGAACGCATCCGGCGCGGCCCGCAGTGGGCGAACACGGTGATCGTGATGACGCACGACGAGAACGGCGGCTGGTGGGATCACGTCGCGCCGCCGGTCGGCGATCGCTGGGGCCCCGGCTCGCGGATTCCGGCGCTCGTGATCTCGCCGTTCGCGAAGAAGGGTTACGTCGACCACACGATGTACGACACGAACTCGATCCTGCGCTTCATCAGCCGCGTGCACGGACTCGCGCCGCTCGACGGCGTCGCCGCGCGCGACAAGGCGTTCGCGTCGCGCGGCGCGACGCCGCCGGGCGATCTGACGAACGCGCTCGATCTCGGCTGACGAACGACTGACGCCTCGCTGAAACGACGACGCCCCGGTGCAACGCGGTTGCCCGGGGCGTCGTGTTTTGCCGTGTGCGTTCTGCGTTCTGCGTTCTGCGTTCCGCGATCCGTGCTCCGCGCAGGCGACGCTACGCGACGCCGTGCAACGCGTCGCTCGCCGCACTTGCGGCATGACGACCTGCCTGCCGGCCGAAGAACGTCGCATCGGCCAGCGATAGCCCCGAGCTGTACCCGGCGCCCCAGCGCGGCAGCCCGCAGGTCGTGCGGCCGGCCGCATAGAGGCCCGCCACCGGCGTGCGCGCCGCGTCGAGCACCTGCCCGGTCGGCAGCGTATCGAGGCCGCCCAGCGTGAAATGCGGATAGAACGCGTAATCGATCCGGCAATCGAGCGCGACGAACGGCGGCTCGATCAGCGGCTTGAGCCACTTCTTCGCCTTGTGGAACAGCGGATCGACGCCTTCGGCCGCGTGACGGTTGTAGACGTCGACGGTCGCCGTCAGCGTGCCGGCCGGCATCTGCAGGTCGCGCTCGACTTCGTCCCATGTCTCGCCGGCCGCCGCGATGCCGATCCGCGCAATGTCCGGCGGCTCCTGGTAGGTCGCCTGGTCGACCAGCAGGTAGATCCGGTCGTCGGCCTGGTGGAACGCGTGGTGGCCCGTGCGGCCGTGATAGCCGTCCTCGTTGATGAAACGCTGCCCGCGCGCGTTCACGAAGATCCCGCGGATCAGCGATTCGGGCGCGTAGAACGGCAGGCTGACGAAACCCTGATCCATGTGGATCGCGGCGCCGCCGGCGCTCTGGCCGAGCAGGATGCCCGAGCCGTCGTCGCCGGGGCTGCCGATCGGTTCGGCCGAGCGCAGGAACTGCGGCGCATGCCGGCGCACCATGTCGCGGTTCATCGCGAAGCCGCCCGCGCACAGGATCACCGCGCGACGCGCCCGCATGAACGCCGTCTCGCCGTACGCGCGCAGCACGACGCCGCGCACCGCGCCGGCATCGTCGACGATCAGCGCCTGTGCGCGCGTGTCGTAGCGCGTCGACACGCCGAGCGCCTGGACGCGCTCGGCCAGCACGCGCATCAGCATCTGCCCGCCGCCCCAGCCCGGCCATTGCGGCGTGTGGCCGCGCGGACACGGCTTCGCGCTCTCGCTGAACGGCCAGGCCTCCTCGCTGCCCGACCAGATCAGGCAGTCGTCGGTTTCCGGCTCGACGATCCTCTCGGCAATGAACGTGTTCTTGTACGTGATGCCCTGCGCGACCAGCCAGTCGTGATGCGCGAGGCTCTCGTTCGCATAGAGGCGCACCTTCGCCTCGTCGGCGTCGCGGCCGCCCGCGAGCATCAGGTAGCGGTACAGGTCCTCGGTGTCGTCGCTGAAGCCGGCCTGCCGCTGCGCGGGCGTGCCGCCGCTGCCGCCGAGGTAGATTTCGCCGCCGGACAGCGCGCTCGTGCCGCCGTAGCTCGACGCGCGCTCGACGATCAGCGTGTCGGCGCCGGCGCTCGCGGCTTCGATCGCCGCGCACGCGCCGGCCGCGCCGAAGCCGACGATCACGACGTCGTGTTCGGCGTCCCAGCGATGGACGTCGCGGACGTTCAGGGGGCGAGTGAGGGAGTATTCGGATGACATGGAGGCAAGGGTCTGCGTGAAGGGATTCGGTGAAAGGCGGTGGTCCGGGCGCTGCGCGGCCGGCCCGGCAGGCCGGCGCGTCGTCGATGCGAGCGATCGCAGGCACGCGAACGCCGCGTCGTCGACGGGGAAATCGAGCGGCAGCGGCGAGCCAAGCCGGGGGCATGCACACGCCGGACGAACTGCCGCGAGCGCGCCGCGCCGCGACACTGCGCTGCGCGAACGCCGTCCACCCGGTCGCCGTCGCATCGTGACGGCGTCAACGTGACATCGAGTCGGCGCGGCGCGCGGCCGCGCCGTCGTCACATGCCGCGCAGTGCGGCGAAACCGAAGCGCGAAGGATCGATCGGCACGCAACCGGTCGGCAGGCCGTTCGCATCGAGCGAGCGGCATTGCAGGATGCCGGCCGCATACGGCGGCGCCGGGACCTGATCAGCGCCATATCGCGCGATCACCATCGCCGCGAACGCACCCATCGCCAATACGCACAGCTTGCGAGTCGTCAGTCTCATGATCGTGTCCCCTCCGGTTGGCCGCTATCGCGGTTCGTGTCCGGCGCACTGGCCTCAGGCAAACAGGCAACCGCACCGGATGACTGCACGGTAGCCAGCGCCGGCCCGCCGGCCATCGTCCATTTCGACTAGGGGCAAACGCGAAGCGGCGCTGACGCGACGTGCGGCGCCGCAGCATCGCCGAGCGGTGGCAGCGGCGCCACGATCGGAAAACCGCGTACCGCAGCCCGTCGTGACGGGGCGCGCGATCTTCGGGCACGCGCCGCGCGTTCGCCGCCGCATCGCACCATCGGACGATGCACGGCTGTCGCGCCGGTGTTTTCCCTGATCGTGCCCCTGCTCCGTATGGATGATGAGGATCGCGCGGCCGGATGCGAACCTGCGGGTCGACGTCGCAATGCCGTCGCGTCCGCGCTTGCGGCGCGGCCGAGTCTTTCCGTTCATTCACGGGAGTACCGCATGACCGATTCGAATCCCCGCCACGCGCTGTACGAACTCGCGTGCCGTTACGCGCAGGCCGTCGACCGGCGCGACTGGCCGCGCCTCGCCACCCTCTTCACCGCCGACGCCCAGCTCGACGGCCCCGGTTTCCGTTTCGACGACCGCGATGCGATCGTCGCCGGCATGCGCGTGATCGAGCGCTACGAAACCACCCAGCATCACGTGCACAACCAGCTCGCCACGCTCGACGGCGGTGAGGCCGACGTCGAGACCTACTGCCTCGCGTGCCACGTGTACGTGCGCGACGGCGTGAAGCGCAAGCTCGACTGGGGGCTGCGCTATCGCGACCGCTGCGTGTTCGACGGCGGCACGTGGCGCTTCGCCGCGCGCACGCTGCACGTCGACTGGTCGCAAGACTTGCCGCTGGAGGGCTGAACGATGCGCGCATCCCTTCCCCTCGCCGGCCGCACCGCGCTCGTCACGGGCGGCGCCGGCGGCATCGGCGCGGCCTGTGCGCACGCGCTTGCCGCCGATGGCGCGGCCGTCGTGCTGATGGGCCGCCGCCGCGATGCACTCGAACGCACGCAGCGGCACCTGACCGACACGCTGCCCGGCAGCCGCGTCGCGATCCATGCCGGCGACGCCTGCGACGACGGCGACCTGCAGGCGGCGCTGGATACCGCGTGGGCGCTCGACGACCGGCTCGACATCGTCGTGCCGACCGTCGGCGGCGCCGGGTTCCGGCCGCTGCTGATGCACGACGCCGACAGCTTCCGCGCGGAAATCGAGCTGAACCTGAACAGCGCGTTCGCCGCGATCCGCCACGCCGCGCCGCGGCTCGCCGACAGCGGCGGCGGCACGATCGTCTGCATCTCGTCGACGGCCGCGCAGATCAATTTCCGCTGGCTGACCGCGTACTGCACCGCGAAGGCCGCGCTCGAAGCGCTGGTGCGCGGGGCCGCCGAGGAACTGGCCGGCGCGAGGATCCGCGTGAACGCGGTGCGGCCGGGCCTCACGCGCTCGGAGGCCACCGCGCCGATGTTCGACAACCGGGCGCTCGTCGACAGCTTCCTCGACCAGATTCCGCTCGGCTCACTCGGCGAGCCGGAAGCGATCGCGCACGCGGTGCGCTATCTCGCCGGCCCCGAGTCGGGCTGGGTCACCGGCCAGAGCTTCGCGGTCGACGGCGGCCACGAGCTGCGCGCCAACCCTCGCGTCGACGCCACCATCGCGCAGATCTACGGCTCGGCCGCGCTCGACGCGGTCAAGGCCGGCCGTGCGCCGGGCGCCGCATGAGCGCCCGCCTTCTTTCAACGTCACAGGAAATCGACCGGACATGAATCGAGTCGCAAACAAGGTCGCGCTGATCACCGGCGCGGCGAGCGGCGTCGGCCGCGCGGATGCGCTGCTGCTCGCCGCCGAAGGCGCGCGCGTGGTGCTCACCGACATCGACGAGGATGCGGGCCGCGCACTCGCGCGCGAGATCGGCGACACCGCGCTGTTCGTCCATCAGGACATCGCCGATGAAGACGGCTGGCGGCACGCGATCGCGTCGACGCTCGAGCGCTTCGGCCGCCTCGACGTGCTCGTCAACAACGCGGCGATCTGCCCGGTCGGCTCGATCGAGGACACGAGCCTCGATACCTGGCGACGCGTGCTGCGTGTCAACGCGGACGGCTACTTTCTCGGCTGCAAGTACGCGATCGGCGCGATGAAGCACAACGACACGCCGGGCTCGATCGTGATGATGTCGTCGGTCGCCGCGCTCGGCGGCCTGCCGATGATGTGCGCGTACACCGGCTCGAAAGGCGCGGTGACGGCGCTCGCGCGCAGCGTCGCCGTCCACTGCAAGCGCAGCGGCTACCGGATCCGCTGCAACTCGATCCATCCGGACGGCATCTGGACGCCGATGACGCAGGCGCTGATGCCCGGCCTCGATCCGGCCGATCTCGGCATCGGCAACGATCCGATGGCACGCATGTGCGATCCGCAGGACGTCGCGAATCTCGTGCTGTTCCTCGCATCCGACGAATCGCGCTTCGTGAACGGCGCGGAGCTGCGGATCGACAACGCGCAACTGGTTGCGTCGCTGTGATGCGGCGCGTGGCTTTTCCGTTCGAAGGAGTAGCGTTCCGATGATTTCCTTTTCCGGCAAGACCGTGCTGGTCACCGGCGGCGGCGCGGGCATCGGCCGCGCGTGCGCGCAAGCGTTCGGCGCGGCGGGCGCGCGGGTCGTGGTGGCCGAGGTCGATCCCGCCCGCGCGCAGGACGTGCGTCAGGCACTCGAAGCCGCGGGCGTCGACGCGCTGGTCGGCACCGTGGACGTCACACGCCGCGACGAGGTCAACGCGTTCGCGCGGACGATCGACGCCCGCTACGGCGGGCTCGACGTGCTCGTCAACAACGTCGGCGATTTCCTGCAGATCGCGAAACCGTTCGACGACCATACCGACGACGACATCGCGCGGCTGTTCGACGTGAACCTGCGCCAGGTGTTCGTCGTCACGCGCGCGATGCTGCCGTTGCTGCGCAAGCGCGGCGCGGGCAGCAGCATCGTCGGCGTGTCGTCAATCGAGGGCTTTCGCGCGATTCCGAACTGCACCGTGTACGCGTCGTTCAAGGCCGCGCTGACCGGCTTCACGAAAAGCCTCGCGCTCGAACTCGGGCCGGCCGGCATCCGCGTGAACCAGATCGCGCCGGAGACCACCGAGACGCCGCAGGTGCCGGTCAGCGCGATGGTCGCGGCCGAACATCGCGAGCACATCCCGCGCTGGATTCCGCTCGGGCGCTTCGGTGTGGCCGGCGACATCGCGGGCGCCGCGCTGTTCCTCGCGAGCCCGCTCGCCGCATGGGTCACCGGCACGACGCTGCACGTCGACGGCGGCGCACTCGCGGCGGCCGGCTGGTATCGCGATCCGAACGGATTCTGGACCAACATGCCGGTCGTCACCGGCAACGGCTTCAATTTCTGAGCGACGTTCCGCACGGATTCGTCCGTTCAATCGTCGGTTCAATTCAAGCGGCGCAGCGGCGCCGCCACCGGAGACACCATGAAAATCCTGATCATCGGCGGTACCGGCCTCATCGGCGGCCACGCCGCATTGCATCTGCGCGCGCAAGGCAACGACGTGACGCTCGCCGCGCGCAAGCCGCCCGCGCCGGGCAGCGCGCTCGCGCAATTCGACGTGCTGCTGCGCGACTACGTCGCCGGCAACTTCACGCGCGACGATCTCGCGCCGTTCGACGCGGTCGTGTTCGCGGCCGGCAACGACATTCGCCACCTGCCGCCCGGCACCGACGAAGCCGCGCACTGGGAACGCGCGAACGTCGACGCGGTGCCGCGCTTCTTCGCGCTCGCGCGCGACGCGGGCGTGAAGCGCGCGGTGCTGGTCGGCAGCTTCTATCCGCAGGTCGCGCCGGCGCTCGTCGACACGGTGCCGTACGTGCGCTCGCGCCATCTCGCCGACGAACGCGTGCGCGCGCTCGCGTCGCCATCGTTCGCGGCGTGCAGCGTGAATGCGCCGTTCGTGGTCGGCTCGGTGCCGGGGCTGCGCAACGAGATGTTCGCCGCGTACACGGGCTACGCGCAGGGCAAACTCGCGGGGCTGCCGGTGTACGGGCCGGCCGGCGGCAGCAACTTCATCTCGACGCAATCGCTGTCGGAAGCGATCTGGGGCGTGCTGCAGCGCGGCGAATCCGGCAAGGCGTATCTCGTCGGCGACGAGAACCTGAGCTTCGCCGACTACTTCGCGGCGTTCTTTCGCGCGGCCGGCAATCCGCAGTCGGTGCCGTCGCTCGACCAGGAGCATCCGCTGCTGCCGGACATCGCGATCTATACGGGGCGCGGCAACGTCGTGGCGTACGAGCCGGACCCGGCCGATATCGCGCTGCTGCGCTACCGGCGCGGCGACGTGCAGCGCGCGGTGAACGAAGTGGTCGCGCAGTGCGGCGCGTAAGCGCACGGCCGGCGTTGCACGCGCAACGCTGAAACGAAGCAGAAACGAAAACGTCCCGCCACCGGCGATGCATGCCGGCGGCAGGACGTTCGTGCCACAACGTCGTTACGTCGTTACTGCGTGACTTCGACTCGCATCGTCAGCCGCCGATACGCTGTTCGATGTTCTTCATCGTCTCGGTCAACTCCGCCGGCAGACGCAGCTTCAGCGTGTCGAACAGCGCCGCATGCAGCTTCAGTTCCTCGCGCCATTCGGCTGCGTTCATCGACGTTACCGCCTCGAACTGCTCGCGCGTGAAGTCGAGCCCGTTCCAGTGCAGGTCGTCATACGCCGGCGACACGCCGAACGCATGTTCGCCGCCGCCGCCGTTGCCTTCGAGGCGATCGAGCATCCACTTCAGCACGCGCATGTTCTCGCCGAAGCCCGGCCACACGAACTTGCCGTTCGCGTCCTTGCGAAACCAGTTCACGCAGTAGATCTTCGGCAGTTTCGCGCCCGCGCCTTCGAGCTGCTTGCCGAGCTTCAGCCAGTGCGCGAAATAATCGCTCATGTTGTAGCCGCAGAACGGCAGCATCGCGAACGGGTCGCGGCGCACCACACCCTGCTGGCCGGCCGCGGCGGCGGTCGTCTCGGAGCCCATCGTCGCGGCCATGTACACGCCTTCGACCCAGTCGCGCGCCTCGGTCACGAGCGGCACGGTCGTCGAACGACGGCCGCCGAAGATGAACGCGTCGATCGGCACGCCGGCCGGGTTCTCCCAGTCCGCGTCGATCGACGGGCATTGCGACGCCGGCGCCGTGAAGCGCGAGTTCGGATGCGCGGCCTTGCGGCCCGTTTCCTTGCCGATCTCCGGCGTCCACGGGTTGCCTTGCCAGTCGGTCAGCTTCGCGGGCGGCGTGTCGGTCAGGCCTTCCCACCACACGTCGCCGTCTTCCGTCAGCGCGACGTTCGTGAAGATCACGTTCTCCTTCAGCGTCGAGATCGCATTCGGGTTGGTCTTCACGCCGGTGCCCGGCGCGACGCCGAAGAAGCCGGCTTCCGGGTTGATCGCATACAGGCGCCCGTCGCGGCCGGGCTTCAGCCACGCGATGTCGTCGCCGATCGTCGTGACCTTCCAGCCGTCGAAGCCCTGCGGCGGGATCAGCATCGCGAAGTTGGTCTTGCCGCACGCGGACGGGAACGCGGCCGCGACGTGATACTTCTTGCCGGCCGGCGACGTCACGCCGAGGATCAGCATGTGTTCGGCGAGCCAGCCCTGGTCGCGGCCCATCGTCGACGCGATGCGCAGCGCGAAGCACTTCTTGCCGAGCAGCGCGTTGCCGCCGTAGCCGGAGCCGAAGCTCCAGATTTCACGCGTGTCGGGGAAATGCACGATGTACTTGACCGGGTTGCACGGCCACGGCACGTCCTGCTGGCCCGCTTCGAGCGGATGGCCGACGCTGTGCACGCACGGCACGAATTCGCCGTCCTCGCCGAGCACGTCATACACCTCGCGGCCCATGCGCGTCATGATCCGCATGTTCACGGCCACGTACGGGCTGTCGGACAGCTCGACGCCGACGTGCGCGATCGGTGAACCGAGCGGGCCCATCGAGAACGGCACGACGTACAGCGTGCGGCCGCGCATCGAGCCGCGGAACAGGCCGTTCAGCGTCTCGCGCATTTCTTCCGGCGCGATCCAGTTGTTGGTCGGGCCGACGTCGTCAGGCGACTCAGTGCAGATGAAGGTGCGGTCCTCGACGCGCGCGACGTCGGACGGATCGGACTGCGCGAGATACGAGTTCGGGCGCTTCGCCGGGTTCAGGCGCGTGAGCGTGCCCTGGTCGACCATCGCCTGGCACAGCGCGTCGTTCTCTTCCTGCGAGCCGTCGCACCAGACGACACGCTCGGGCTCCGTCAGCGCCGCGATCCGCGATACCCAGTCGATCAGCTTGCGAGGTTTGACGTATGCCGGGGGAGCGATCAGCGGGCCGTGCGTCGCTTCGGCCAAAGAGTTTTGCGACATGGGAATGTCTCCAGATTATTGGGCGGGGATGGGGGATGCGGGGCGAGCCCGCGAGATGGGGAATGCGGTCGGAGCGCAGGTTGAAGCGACGCGCAAGGCGGGACGCGCGAGCGGAGCGCGTGTCGATGCCGCGATGCGGGCGAGAGAATGTGATGTCTCGTATGAGTGTGCGAACGCGAGTTTCGCCATGCAAGCAACCTGCCGTACAACTCCATATCGGCCAGCATACCATCGCCGTTATTGGGGTGGCGTTGCGTTGCAACAAGAAACAACTGTGTCGACGCGCCGGCACGCCGCTTGCGGGGAAGTCCTTTTTTCTGCGCCGCCTTGTGCGCTTTGGGGACGAAACGGCTGGAACGTCCGTCCGGCAAGGGTTTCGCAAAAGCGCAAAATCGGCGCGACGCGTTCGCATGCGATGCACCCGAACCGTCGCCGTCCGAATTCGCGTTTTCGCTACTCAGGCAAACCCTGAATTAGGTTGCGTACACAAACATCCGTCGCGCACGCGTTGTGTACGCTACCGCTCAAAACGGCGCGCCGGGCAATCCGGGGTAATACGCGCCCGCCGCCATCCCGCCGTCGACCGACAGTTCGGCGCCGTTGCAGTACGACGCTTCGTCGCTCGCGAGAAACAGCGTCGCGCGCGCGATTTCTTCAGGCAAACCGACGCGCTGCAGCGGCACGTGCGTGTAGTGCTTGTTGACTTCGTCGAGCGGCGCGCCGGTCGGATTCGACATCGCGGTGTTCACGCCGCCGGGATGGATCGAATTCACGCGCACGCCCTGGTGGCCGAGTTCGAGCGCCGCCACCTTCGTCAGCCCGCGCACGCCCCATTTGCTCGAGACGTAGGCGGCCAGCGCGTTCACTCCGCGCAGCCCGTCGACCGACGAAATATTGACGATCGACCCGCGCTTTTGCGCGGTCATGCGCGGCGCGATCGTATGGATGCCGACGAACGTGCCGACCAGATTGATCGACACCGCACGCTCGAAATCGCGCTTCGACAACTCGGTGATCGCGCCGAACATCAGCACCGCCGCGTTGTTGACGAGCACGTCGATACGGCCGAACTGCTCGACGGTCGCGTCGGCCACGCGTTGCCAGTTCGCTTCGTCGGCCACGTCGAGCCGCATGAAGCGCGCGGCGTCGCCGAGCTCGCGCGCGAGCGCCTCGCCTTCCGCGTCGAGCACGTCGGCGATCACGACGCGCGCGCCCTCTTCGACGAACAGCCTGCACGTCGCCGCGCCCATTCCGCGCGCGCCGCCCGTGACGATCGCTACCTTTCCTTCCAGTCGACTCATGTCGTTCTCTCTTCGATGCGTTTCGATTTCAGTTCCGGTTCCGGTTCCGTTTGCTGGCCGCCACGCCCGGCTGCGCGCCGGTGCGCGGCCGATCACGAGCTGACGACGACGCGGCGATGCCGCGCCAGCCGTCAGCCCCAGTACGCCTGCCCGCCGTCGAGCGGCAGCGTCGCGCCCGTCAGGTAGGCCGCATTGCGGCTCGCGAGAAACACGATCGCGCGCCCGATGTCCTGCTCGCAGTCGCCGACGCGGCCGAGCGGGATCGTGCGGAAGAACGCGGCGGCCTCGTCCGGGTTCGCGTCGACCCAGCCCTTCAGCCCCGGCGACAGCGCATGCGGCGCGACCGCATTCACGCGGATGCCGTCGGCGCCCCATTCACATGCCGCCGCACGCGTGAGCGCGCGAATCGCTTCCTTGGTTGCCGCATAGGCGCCGTAACCCGACGTGTCCCAGCGCACCGCGGCCGACGATGCGAAATTGACGATCACGCCATCGCCCTTCAGATGCGGATGACACGCGCGCATCATCCGCAGCGTGGCGATCGGCCCCGATTCGAGGCCCGCGAGAAAATCCGCGTCGGTCACGTCGAGCAGGCGGCCGAGCGGCACGACCTGCGCGTTGTTGATCAGGATCTGCACGCCGCGAAAACGCTCGACCACAGCATCGACGCACTGCGCGATCTGCGCGGCGTCCATCACGTCACACACGAACGGCTCCGCGACCCCGCCGCGTGCGCGAATCGCATCGCACGTCGCGACCAGCTTGTCGCGTGTGCGGCCGACCACGGCGACCTGTGCGCCTTCGGCCGCGAGCGCGTGCGCGACACCTTGCCCGACGCCCTGCCCCGCGCCCGTCACGAGCGCGACCTTGCCCTTGAGGATGCCCATGCGCGCTCCTTAAGCGACGATTGCCGGATGCGCCTGCACAGGGCCACCGAGCAGTTCGCGATACGACGGCGGCTGCTTGCCGTCGAGATCGGCAATGCCGTATTGCAGCGCGGCTTCCGCGCCGACCAGCACCTGCCCCGACAGCGCCATGCGCTGCGGATCGGCGTGGATCGCGTGAATCACGCGGCCGGTGAACTCCGGGCTTTCTGCGACGAGCGAGAATTCCTTGTAGAGGTCCGGATGCTCGTCCCACACGCGCGTCGTGCGCTCGGTGCGCAGCGGCCCCATCCAGATCGACACGGCCGCGACGTCGAACGGCTTCAGGTCGACCGCCATGTCCTTCGCGAACTTGTCGACACCGGATTTCTGCGCGCCGTACGCGGCGCCGTGCATGTAGCAGCTCGCGCCGAACGACGACGTGAACGCGATCAGCCCGCTGCGGCGCTTCGCCATCAGCGGCGCGGCATGCCAGCTCGCGACATAGGCCGAACGCAGCCCGACGTCGAGGATGTTCACGAGGTCGAGCGACTTCTCCCAGAACGGGCCCGGCAGGATCAGCTGGTCGTGCAGGTACGTCGCGTTGTTGACGAGGATGTCGAGCCGCCCGCTTTCCCGTTCGACACGCTCGAACAGCGCCTTCACCTGCGCGTCGTCCGCGTGGTCGCACGCGACCGCGATCCCGCGGCCGCCGAGCGCGTCGATCTCGCGCGCGGTCTCGTGGATCGTGCCGGGCAGCGGCGCATCGCCTTCGTTCTGCGAGCGGCCCGTCACGTAGACGGTCATGCCGGCCGCACCGAGCGCGCGCGCGATGCCCTTGCCCGCGCCGCGCGACGCGCCCGTCACGACCGCGACCGGCGTCTCGTGGTTCTGTGTCATGTTCGATGTCTCCTGGGGGAATGTTCTCGACCGGCGCGGGGAGCGCGCGTCGTTTCGTTATGCGGCAGGCGGCTGCGCGCCGGCGAACAGCACGCCCGGCGCATCGCCATCGTAGCGGGCCGACAGCGTCGACGTGACGACGCAGCGCGTGGCCGCGATCTTCCATTCGCCGTCGACCTTCCGGTATTCGTCGTCGTAGGTCGCGCCCAGCTGCGTGAGCGTGCGCGCATCGGTGTCGAGCATCTGGTAATGCAGCCCCCACGTGCCGCGCGCATGCGTGTCGTCGAACACGGTGATGTGCGGATTCACGCCGTGGTGCATCTCGACGATGTGCGGGTGGCAGCCGAGCCGCTCGAACACGTCGACGAGCGCGTCGCGATGCTCGAACGTGCCGATCCGGCCATAGTCGATGTGCACGGTGCCGGGCGCGAAGCAGTCGCGCATCCCTTGCGGATCCTTCCGGTCGCAGCACGTGAAATAGCGGGCCTTCAGCTGGCGGATAGCGTCGGCGTCCTCGAGCCTGCGCACGCGCACTTCCATTCGTTCGATCGGGGTCATGCCGTCTCCTTGGTCTCGTGTGCGCGGATCGAAGCCGCGTCGACGCCACGTTACAGCCGCACGAATGGCCGGCCATCACCTGTTTGGATGAAACCGAGGGTTCGTATCGACGGCGGTGAATGCGGCGGTCGCGGCCGTCGCGGCGTTCGTCCGAACAGACGATGTGACGCAGGCGGCTTCGTTCCTACCATCGGACGACACCACCACGGAGACACGGCGATGGACGAGACGACCCGCACGCTCTACGAGTACGAGCAGATCCGCCAGCTGAAGTACCGGTATTTCCGCGCGATCGACACGCACGACTGGGCGTTGCTAGAACAATGCGTGACCGAGGATTGCGAGGTGCGGCTGCAAGGCGGCCGCTATGCGTACGACGGCCGCGACGCGTTCGTGTCGAGCCTGCGCGCGCTGATCGGCAAGCCGACCTTCCTGACGATGCATCACGGCCATCACCCCGAGCTCACGCTGGTGTCCGCCGATCACGCGTGCGGCGTGTGGTTTCTCGAGGATCACGCGATCAATCTCGAGGAAAACTACCTGATGCACGGCGCCGCGTTCTACGACGACCAGTACGTGAAGCGCGACGGCGCGTGGCGCATTCACGCGACACGCCACGAGCGCCTGTTCGAAACCGTCACGTCGCCGATTCCGCCGTCGTTCACGCTGACCGCGAACCGCTTCGCGCCGCACGCGCACGACGCAACGCGCCCGGCCGATTCGGCCGTCAACGCTTCCTGAAACCCGGCGGCAGCGCCGCCGATCCCGTCATTCCCCCCTGGAGCCGGAGCAATGGAGAAAGTCATTTACGTGTTGTGGCGCGACGCGCAGGCCACGCCCGAGCCGTGGAGCCGCAGCGTGCGCGCGCAACTCGCCGACAGGTTGCTGTCGCTCGGCGCGCACGGCGTGCAGGTGAACGTCGCCGACGCCGATGTCGCGCCGGCCGCCGGCCTGAAGCAGACCAACACGCATCCGGGCATCGACGGGATCGTCGCGGTGTGGATCGACAGCGCGAACCCGATGTTCCGCCAGCCGTTCGACGACGCGGTGCGCGCGGTCGTCCCGCACATGGCCGCGTATCTCGTCACTGAATCGCAGCCGATTCCGAACACGCGCTTTCCCGCGCGGCCCGGCGAGCGCACCAGCGGCTTCTCGCAGCTCGCGTTCCTGAAGCGCCCGCCGCGCCTCACGCACGAAGCGTGGCTCGATGTGTGGCACGGCCATCACACGCGCGTCGCGATCGATACTCAGGATAACTTCCTGTATGTGCAGAACGTGGTCGTGCGCGCGCTCACGCATGCGGCGCCCGGCTACGACGCGATCGTCGAGGAGTGCTTCCCGGCCGCGGCGATGACCGATCCATACGCGTTCTTCGATGCGGTCGGTGACGAGGAGAAATTCCAGCGCAACGTGGCGGAGATGATGGACAGCTGCGGGCGCTTCATCGATTTCGACAAGATCGACGTAGTGCCGACGAGCCAGTACGTCGTGAAGGCGGTGCGCGGATAAAACGCGGATAAAAAAAACGCCAACCCGTCATGAACGGGTTGGCGTCGTGCAGCGGGTATGACGATTACGAGAACTGGTTCATCGTGTTGTCCTTGCCCGCCGCCTTCAGCGCTGCTTCGCCGCTGAAGTATTCCTTGTGGTCGTCGCCGATATCCGAGCCGGACATGTTCTGGTGCTTGACGCACGCGATGCCCTGGCGGATTTCCTTGCGCTGCACGCCGGCCACGTAACCGAGCATGCCCTGGTCGCCGAAGTATTCCTTCGCGAGGTTGTCGGTCGACAGCGCGGCCGTGTGGTACGTCGGCAGCGTGATCAGGTGATGGAAGATTCCGGCTTCACGCGATGCATCGGCCTGGAACGTGCGGATTTTCTCGTCGGCGAGCTTGGCCAGTTCGGTCTCGTCGTACTCGACGCTCATCAGCTGCGCGCGGTCGTAGGCCGACACGTCCTTGCCCGCGGCCTTCAGCGCGTCATATGCCTGCTGACGGAAGTTCAGCGTCCAGTTGAACGACGGGCTGTTGTTGTACACCAGCTTCGCGTTCGGGATGACCTTGCGGATTTCGCTGACCATGCCGCCGATCTGCGCGATGTGCGGCTTTTCGGTTTCGATCCACAGCAGGTCGGCGCCGTTCTGCAGCGACGTGATGCAGTCGAGCACGCAGCGTGCTTCGCCCGTGCCGGCGCGGAACTGGAACAGGTTGCTCGGCAGGCGCTTCGGACGCAGCAGCTTGCCGTCGCGCTTGATGACGACGTCACCGTTGCCCAGCTGGTCGGCCGACAGTTCCTCGCAGTCGAGGAACGCGTTGTACTGGTCGCCCAGGTCGCCCGGCGCGTTGGTCACGGCGATCTGCTTGGTCAGGCCGGCGCCGAGCGAGTCGGTACGGGCGACGATGATGCCGTCGTCCACGCCCAACTCTAGGAACGCGTAGCGGATCGCGCGGATCTTCGCGAGGAAGTCCTCGTGCGGCACCGTGACCTTGCCGTCCTGGTGGCCGCACTGCTTCTCGTCGGACACCTGGTTCTCGATCTGGATGCAGCACGCGCCCGCTTCGATGAACTGCTTGGCCAGCAGGTAGGTCGCTTCCGCGTTGCCGAAACCGGCGTCGATGTCGGCGATGATCGGCACGACGTGCGTCACGTGGTTGTCGATCTTTTCCTGGATCGCGGCCTTGGCAGCGGCGTCCTTCGCGGCATCGAGCTCGCGGAACAGGCCGCCGAGTTCACGCGCATCGGCCTGGCGCAGGAACGTGTACAGCTCGCGGATCAGCGCGCTGACCGAGGTCTTTTCGTGCATCGACTGGTCCGGCAGCGGGCCGAACTCCGAGCGCAGCGCGGCGACCATCCAGCCCGACAGGTACAGGTAACGGCGTTCGGTGCTGTTGAAGTGCTTCTTGATGGAAATCATCTTCTGCTGACCGATGAAGCCGTGCCAGCAACCCAGCGACTGCGTGTACTTGGCCGGGTCGGCGTCGTACGCGGCCATGTCGGCGCGCATGATCTTCGCGGTGTACTTCGCGATGTCGAGCCCCGTCTTGAACTTGTTCTGGGCACGCATGCGGGCCGCATACTCGGGGCTGATGGCATTCCACGCGCTGCCGTGGTTTTCCTTCAAGCCAGCCACTGCCTTGATGTCGTCTTGATATTGGGACATGTCAATCTCCTGGGAACGAAGCGCATTTGAGTAAAGGGTTCAGCGTGCCCGCTCCGTGTGACGAAGCGAACTGCATGGACTCAATGGTAACGCCGCGCGACGCACTGTCGAGCAACTCTTATATAAGACATAAGATATAAATTCTGCTTGTTTTTCAATGAGATAAGCAACGCGTTTTGCGATGCAAAACAGGTTTTCAAGCGGCGGGAAGATGACGCGACCGGAATTCGGCGCACATTCCGCGATATGAAACGGCCTTTCGGCAGTTGGTGGGAGGACAGGCGCGGCAATTCATGTTTCGCGCTTTTGCCACCGACATGACAAAACGTCTATACTTGGACAATCCATCGACGGCGAACCGACAGGCGCCGTCCCCGCGTACCGCGATGCGCGCCCTCCTGCCTGGAACCCCATGAGCGACTACCCCGTCTTCGACGCGCTGTGCGAACTGCTGAACACCTCGGGCGCGCGGTTCCGCGTGCTCGATCACCCGGCCGAAGGCAAATCCGACGCGATCGCCGCGCTTCGCGGCACGCGTCCCGAACAGGGCGCGAAGGCGATGCTCTGCACGTTCAAGGACGGCGGCGACGCCACCGCGCTCGCGGTGATCCCCGGCCACCTGAAGATCGACTTCCGCAAGGTCGCCGACGCGGTCGGCCGCCGCAAGGCGACGCTCGCGCCGCCCGAACTCGCCGCCGCGGTCACGCGCTGCGTGATGGGCGCCGTGCCGCCGTTCGTGTTCGACGCGAACGTGGCGCTCGTCGTCGACCCTGCCCTTATCGAACTCAACGACGAAATCGCGTTCAACGCGGGCCGCCTCGACCGCTCGGTCGTGCTCGACGCGTCGGACTACGTGCGGATCGCCCGCCCGCTGCTGGCCGACATCACGCGGCCGGAAACGACCGGCGCGCCCGCGCTCGAGGCCGGCGCATGACCACGCCCCGCCCCAGGCCGCAGTCGGAACAGGCATCGCTGATCGAGCAGGTGCTGCGCATCGCCGAAGGGCTCGGCGCGATGTTCGCGCCGTTCACCGAAGTCGTCGTGCACGACCTGCGCACGCCGGAGCACGCGATCCTCGCGATCCACAACAACCTGTCGGGCCGCGCGATCGGCGATCCGGCGACCGAACTCGGGCTCGCCCGCATCGCGGACGACGACTTCCCGCAGGTGCTCGCGAACTACGCGAACCGCTTCGCCGACGGCCGCACCGCGAAAAGTACATCGATCGGCATCAAGGACTCGGGCGGCCGCTACGTGGCCGCGCTGTGCCTGAACGCGGACGTCACGCTGTTCCGCGGCTTCCAGGGGATGCTGAACCAGTTCTGCAGCACCGAAGGCGCGCCGGTCGCCGAAACGCTCGACCCGGCCGGCGCGGACGCGATCCGGCAGCGCATCGACGCGTTCGCGACGCGCCTCGCGACCACGCCGCGCGAGCTGAAGACCGACCAGCGCCGCGAGCTGATGCAGGCGCTGAAGGCGGAGGGCTTCCTCGAGGTTCGCCGCGCGATGGAAATCGTCGCGCAGCACCTCGGCGTGTCGCGCGCCACTGTATACAACGATGCGAAATGACGCGTGCCCGCGGCGCGCCCCGCTTACCAGTTGACTGACTCTTCCGACGAGCGACTCATGAACACTCCGACCCTCCCCACCTACGACGACGTCGCGGCCGCCGCGGCACGGCTCGATGGCCACGCGCACCGCACGCCCGTGATGACGTCGCGCACGCTCGACGAAGCGCTCGGCGCGCAGGTGTTCTTCAAATGCGAGAACCTGCAGCGCATGGGCGCGTTCAAGTTCCGCGGCGCGTTCAACGCGTTGTCGCGCTTCGACGCGACGCAGCGGCGCCACGGCGTCGTCGCGTTCTCGTCCGGCAACCATGCGCAGGCGATCGCGCTGTCGGCGCGCATCCTCGGCATCCCCGCGACGATCGTGATGCCGCAGGACGCGCCGGCCGCGAAGATGGCCGCGACGCGCGGCTACGGCGGCAACGTCGTGACCTACGACCGCTATACCGAGGACCGCGAGCAGATCGGCCGCGAACTCGCGGAAAAACACGGGCTCACGCTGGTGCCGCCCTACGACCACGCGGACGTGATCGCCGGCCAGGGCACGGCGGCGAAGGAACTGTTCGACGAAGTCGGGCCGCTCGACGCGGTCTTCACGCCGCTCGGCGGCGGCGGCCTGCTGTCGGGCACGGCGCTCGCGACGCGCGCGCTGTCGCCGCACGCGAAGCTGTATGGCGTCGAGCCGGAAGCCGGCAACGACGGCCAGCAATCGTTCCGGTCCGGGTCGATCGTCCATATCGACACGCCGCGCACGATCGCCGACGGCGCGCAGACGCAGCACCTCGGCAACCTGACGTTCCCGATCCTGCGGCGCGACGTCGACGACATCCTGACCGCGACCGACGCGGAGCTGGTCGACTGCATGCGCTTCTTCGCGACCCGTATGAAGATTGTCGTCGAGCCGACCGGCTGCCTGTCGTTCGCGGCCGCGCGCCGGATGAAGGACGAACTGCAAGGCAAGCGCGTCGGCATCGTGATCAGCGGCGGCAACGTCGATCTCGAAAATTTCTGCGCGCTGGTGTCCGCCTCCGCGTAATGCGTCGCGTCGCGCGGATGACCGCATGAACATCCTGTCATCCGCGCGCCGCCGCTCCTTCACGCCGCGTTAAGTTTCGCGCCCTAGACTGAATGCGTTGTCCCGCAGTCAGTCGTGAAGAAGGAGTCACCATGAACACGCACGCGATCGTCGCCGCCTCCCTCGCGGCAGCATCCCTTTCGGCGTTCGCTCAACCGGGCGTGACGTCATCCGGTTTTCCCGCCACGCTGCTGCACGCACCGCACGCCTCGGTCGCGCAGGCAGCCCACCGTTCGCCCGCCGCGCTGCCGCATGCCGGCTTCGTGCTCGCGAAGATCGATCAGAACAATACGCCGCCCGATCGCGGCGGCGACCCGAGCGGCCGCACGCACGGCGGCATGCATATGTAACGCGGGTCACGCTGCGTGAGCCGGCCGCGTCGGTCGGCCGGCCCGCGTCACGCCATCACAACGACGGCAGCGACGGATCGCGCGCGGCGAGGATGTCCGCGGTGCGCCGCTGCAGCGCACCGTCGAGCGTCTCCGGCTGCGGAATCAGCCAGTAGCGCCCGTCGCGAATGCCGTCGAACGCGCGCGCCGCGAACACGTCGGGCGTGAGCCCGTGCGCGTTCAGCATCGCGCGCATCGTATCGACGAAGCCCTGTACTTCGGGCCGGTCGTGCGCGGCGCCGAACGGGTCGTTGAAGATGCCCGTCTGCACCGGGCCCGGCGCGAGCAGCGACACGCCGACCGGCGCGCCGAGCATCTTCAGTTCGCCGTACAGCGATTCGGTCAGCGCGACCACCGCGAATTTCGTCGCCGAGTAAGGCGACATCAGCGGGCTCGGCAGGAACCCGCCGACCGACGCGGTATTGACGACGCGCGCCGGCACGTTGCGCTCGAGCATGCGCGGCACGAAGCTGCGGATCCCGTTCATCACGCCGTGCACGTTGATCGCGACGCTGCGCTCGAACCGTTCCGGCGTGATTTCCCAGCTGAAGCCGGTCGCCATCACGCCCGCGTTGTTGAACAGCAGGTCGACGCCGCCGAAGCGCCGCCAGGCGGCGTCGGCCAGCGCGTCGACGGCTTCCGGGCGGCTGACGTCGGTCGGCACGCACAGCACGTCGGTGTCGAGCGTCGCGGCGAATGCGTCGAGCTTCGCCGGGTCGAGGTCGGCCAGCACCACGCGCATCCCGAGCGCGGCCGCGTGGCGCGCGAGCCCGCTGCCGATGCCGCTGGCCGCGCCGGTGATCACGGCGGTGCCGCCGTCGAAGCGAATCGGGTTCGTCATGTCACAGTCCTGCCGGGTCGATATGGGGATGCGCGTACGCCGGAATCTCGGGCGGCGGCAACGGCGTGCGGCCGTCGAGCGAGCGCACCGCGAGCCCCTGCGACAGCGGGAAATGCAGGCTGTGCGTGACGAGGCCCGTGCGCTCGCGCGCCGGCAGGCTGCACAGCGCGAGTGCGGTTTCCGCCAGATACGCGACGTCCTCGGTCGGATAGCCTTCGGGGATATAGCGGGCCGCGCCCGGCGTGCGGATCGCGGTGCTCGGCGCGACCAGGTTCACCGCGATGCCGTCGGCTTCGAGTTCGGCCGCGAGCCCCTGCGTGAAACGCGACAGCGCGGCCTTGACCGCCGCATAGACGGTCGCGCCGCCCGCGCGCGCGAAGTCGTCGAACGGCCGCAGCGGCGCGAGCGCGGTGACCGAGCCGACGTTCACGATCCAGCCGGCGCCGCGCGCGCGCATCAGCGGAATCGCGGCCTGGCTCAGTGCGAACGGGATGCGCAGGTAGTGTTCGATCGTCGCGTCGAACATCGTCATCGGCATCGCGTCGACGCACGCATAGTCGGCCACGCCCGCGTTGTTCACGAGGATGTCGAGGCCGCCGGCCGCCTCGGCCGCGCGCGCGACGAGCGCATCGCGCTCGGCCGGATTCGACAGGTCGGCCGCGAGTGCGATCGCGCGGCCGCCGGCCTGTTCGATCAGCGCGACCGTTTCGGCGAGCGTGCCGGCGGTCGTCGCCGAGTGCGTGAGTCTGCGCGCCGTCACGACGACGGTCGCGCCTTCGGCTGCGAGGCGCTGCGCGATCGCGCGGCCGATGCCGCGGCTCGCGCCCGTCACGAGCGCGCATTTGCCCGCGAGCGTCGCGGTTCGGTGGTCAGTCATGATGTCTCCGGTGTAGATGATGGTGTGTCGGGGTCGTTATGCGTCAGCCCGCGATATCCGCAACGTGCAGCACGAACTTGGTTTTCGCGTCGCCCGTTTGAACGAGGTCGAGCGCGCGCGCCGCCTGTTCGAGCGGAAAACTGTCGAAGCGCGGCACGCGCAGCGCGCGCGTGCCGAGCCGCTCGGCGATCGATGAAAGCGTGGCGCCGCTCGGCATCCGGCTGTAGGTCATCGCGGTGCGCAGCCCGCGCCGCGCGGCCTCCGCGCCCGTCGCGGCCAGCCGCTGCGCATCGCCGGGCGCGAGCGTCATGATGGTCACGAGCGTGCCGCCCGGCGCCAGCAGGTCGAGCGCGGCGGGCAGCGTATCGCCGCCGACCGCATCGAGCACGAGATCGACGCCGCCGGGCGCCCACGCCCGCACGGCCGTCGCGATGTCCTGCGCGCGATAGTCGATGCTCGCCGCGGCGCCGAGCGCTTCGACGCTCGCGCGGTTGCGCGCCGAGCACGTCGCCACGACGCGTGCGCCGGCCTGGGCGGCAAGCTGGATCGCGAAGGTGCCGACCGCGCCCGCGCCGCCGTGCACGAGCGCGGTCTGCCCGGCCCGCAGCCCGCCGTCGTCGAACAGGCCGGCCCACGCGGCCAGCGCGGGCGTCGGCGTGGCGGCCGCTTCCGCGAAGCCGACCGCGTCGGGCAGGCGCACGACCGAGTCGTGCCGCACCGCGACGTATTCCGCATACGCGCCCCAGCGCCCCGCGCCGACGTCGGTCTGCGCGAACACGCGCATCCCGGGCGCGACACCTTCGACGCCGTCGCCGACCGCCGCCACCACACCGGCCGCGTCGAACCCGATCACGAATGGAAACGTCATTTGCATGAACGCGCCGAGATAGCCTTCGCGGCATTTCCAGTCGGCGGGATTGACGCCCGCGTACGCGACGCGGATCAGCACGTCGCCGGGGCCCGGCTTCGGGGCGGGAACGTCGGCCAGTCGCAGCGCGTCGGAATGGCCGACGCGGTCGATCAGCAAGGCTCGCATGGTGGTGTCTCCGGTGTTGTGGTTTGCATTGCGGCGGGTCGCGTGCGCGTCGCGCGTCACGCCGCCGTGTCGGCCAGCAGGCTCGACGCGAGCGGACAGAACGCGTGCGAGATCGCCTCGACCGTCCAGTCGGGGCTTTCGGCATCGAAGCGACGGTCGACCCAGCCCCAGTGATACGGATGCAACAGGTATTCGCCGAGCAGATCGCCGACGTGCGCGAATTCCTGTTGCCAGACGTGGGTCCACATGCCCGGCGTCACGATCCGGTTCAGTCGCCAGTTGCGGATGCCGGGCATGAATGCCGGCATGCGCAGCAGTTCGCGCTCGAGATCGCGCACCTGCGCTTCGGCGGCCGTGGGCCGCACGCGCAGCATCAGCGTGCGCCATATGCCGTCGTGCAGCGCCGGTTCGCGCAGGCCGCCGCCGATCGCATGACACGCCGCGCCGTCGATCCGCACGACGCCCGGCAGGCCGGCCAGCGCGGCGAAATCCGGCGCGTGGCCGGTCGCCCGTTCGTCGCGCAGCACGTCGAGCGTGTAGTCGCCCGCGCCCCAGCAGCCGTCGAGATTGCGCGCGAGCGCCACGCGGGTCGCGCCCGGCAACGCCTGCGCGGCTTCGCGCAACGCGTGCTCGAATGCGCCGGCATCGCCGGTCGCCGAAACGAAAATCTGGGCCGTGTCATGCCGCATGGTCGACCTCCGTCAGGGCCGGCAGCGGCGCATCGGCATCCGTCATCACATGGCGGCGGCGGGCGTCGCACAGTGCGTCGACGGCCATCCAGAACGCAACCACGTCGCCGTCGGTCAACGCGCGCATCCGGTAGTACGACGGCACATCGGCGACCTGCCACGTCAGCCACAGCGTGCTCGGCTGCCCCGGCACCGCGACGGGCGGCGACACCCAGCGGCCGGCCGCCGTCAGTCCGCGTGCCGCGTGGCCCGGCAAATAGCGGTCGCGCAGCAGCGCGAGAACGTCGGGAATGCGCTCGGGCGCGAGGGTGATTTCGTCTACGATCTGAATCATTCGCGGGTCGTCTCGGGTGGTTCGTGGCGGGATGCGATGCCGGCCGCCTACGCCGTTCCGGCGAGGCCGGAAGCGGCCGGCGTGGATAGCATTCTTGCGTGGCGGCGGCCGGCGAACCCCTATCGGCACGCTCACCGGCCCCTGTCGCAACGCTCAGATCGGGAGACATATGAAACAGCGTGCATTGCCGGCACGCGGCCGCGTGCTGCCGGGCTTCGGTGCCCGTCTGCTCGACGAACTGGCGCGCAGCGGCGTGCCGCCGGCGCAACGGCCTGCGCCGACGGCCGTTGCTGCTGCGTCGACGACGACACCCGGCGGCTTCGTCGCGCTGTACCGCGACGCGATCGAGCGGCTCGAGGCGCAGGTCGCGCGCGGCGACGGCCATCCGCCGATGCGCAAGCAGGAAGTCGACCTGATGTGCCGGTGCCTCCTCAGTTGCGCGACGCTCGCCGACGCGATCCGCTGCGCCGCCGAGTTCTGCGAGATGCTGACGCCGCGCGCCGGCGCACTGTCGCTCGCGGTGCGCGACGGACGCGCGACGTTCCGGATGGATTCGCTGCGCCGCACGCGCAGCCCCGCCGCGTGCCTCGTCGACCTGACGGGACTGTTCTGCTATCTGCAACTGTTCGGCTGGCTGATCGGGCAGCCGCTGCGGCCGGACGAAGTCTGGCTCGGCCATCCGCGCCGCGAAGACGCGATGCCGCTGCTCGGGCTGTTCAACGCGCCGGTCGACGTCGGCCGCAAGACCTACGGCTTCGCGTTCGACGCGGTGCGGCTCGATGCGCGCGTGATCCGCCAGCCGGGCGAGCTGGCCGCGTTTCTCGTCGATTTTCCGTTTCGGCTGATCGATGCCGCGCCGGCCGTCGTGTCATGGGCTCAGCAGGTGCGCGGCTTTCTCGATGCGGCGCTCGCGCGCGAACAGGCGCTGCCCGCGCTCGCGGCGCTGGCGACATGGCTCGGCGTCAGCGAAGCGACGCTGCGGCGGCGGCTGGCGGCCGAAGGCAGCGGCTATCACGCATTGCGCGAACAGTGCCTCGCCGACGTCGCGCGGCGCTGCCTGCGCGAGTCGGACTGGCCGGTCGCGCGGATCGCCGCGCATCTCGGGTTCGGTGGCGAAGAAGCGTTTCGGCGGGCGTTCGTGCGATGGACGGGCATCGCGCCGAGCCGGTTCCGGCGCGATTGCAGCGCCGCCGACGGTGCGTTTCGTCAGACATGAAACGCGGTGCGAAGTCTCGAATTGAAATGATTTCGAAAGCATCCGGCGAGCACTGACGTTTTTTCGCATCCCTGCGCACTTCGATAATTGACGCACCGGCGCGCTCGCCATTACGCTTGCGCGCTGATGGTTCCCGGGAACGGGATCAAAAGGGAACGCAGGAGAGGCCGTGCCTCGAATCTGCGGCTGCCCCCGCAACTGTGAGCGGCGAATCCGCACCACCCCATGCCACTGGGAAACCGGGAAGGCCGGTGCGAATCGCGACCCGCGAGCCAGGAGACCTGCCATCGACCCGAGGTCCAAGCAGCCGCACCGGGCGGGGTGTCCCGATGCGCCAGCACCGCCTTTGGCGGTCGCCCCGTTGCATGGACGGCCCGACCTCAGGACCCTTCAGATGTCCGATCTTTCCGCCTCCGCTTCCACGCCGGAAGCATCGTGCCGTTGCGCGGCCAGTCTGCGCCGCGTGTCCGCACGCGTGTGCCGTGCCAAGTCGTCCGGCACGTGTCATGACGACACGCGTGAATGCCGCCCACGCTGCCCGGTCCCGCGATAGACCAACGAAAACCAGGCGGTACTCGCCGCCCCCCCGCTTACGCTCGCCGTACCTGCAACACGATCACGCTCGCTGCCTCATGAATCTTCGCCACCTTCTCGCCACGTCCGCCGCCACGGCGCTGCTCTCCCCGATCGCCCACGCCGCGGGCGACATGCCGCCCGCGCAGCCGCCCCAACCCGCCGAAGGCGCCGACCTGCCGACGATCAGCGTGACCGACACGCGGCATCTGCCCGAGTCGTTCGACCAGCGCTTTGCGACGACGCAGGTGCTCACGCGCGCCGATCTCGACCGGCTGTCGCCGAGCGACCCGAGCATCACGCAGGCGCTCGCGACGCTGCCGGGCGTGACCGTCTCGCAGAACGGCGGCCCGGGCTCGTCGGCCTCGGTCAGCATCCGCGGCTCGTCGGCCAGCCAGGTCGCGGTGTTCATCGACGGCATCCGGATCGGCTCGCCGACCACCGGCATCGCGCCGTGGGCCGACCTGCCGACCGAAGCATTCGAGCGCGTCGAGGTGATCTCGGGGCCGGCCGCCGCGTCGTTCGGCGCGAACGCGATGGGCGGCGTCGTGCAGCTGTTCACGCGCCGCGCCGCCGGCCAGCCGAACCAGACCACCGTGTCGTTCGGCGGCGGCTCGAACAAGACCTTCGACACGCAGTTGCGCACGTCGGGCACCGTGCCGTCGACGGGGCCGCTCGCCGCGCTGGGTGGCCTCACCTACACGCTCGGCCTGCACGACTACAACACGGCGGGCATCGACGCAACGCGGCCCGTGTTGCCCTACCACGAAGACGGCCGCAATCCGTATCACGCGCAGGACCTCGATGCGCGCCTCGGCTATGCGCGCGACAACTGGTCGATCTCGACGTTCGCGCTGTACCACCGCTCCGACCTGTCCTATGACAACGCCGGCTTTGCGAACCGCGAGCTCGATCATCAGCTGACGACCGGCCTCGCGTTCCATCTCGACGTCACGCCCGACACGCAGTTCGACCAGTCGTTCGGTTATGCGAACGATCGCCAGTTCCTGTACGCGAGCGACCCGGCCATCCCGACGGACCAGATCAACTCGCAGCGCATCAGCTCGTCGACGTCGCTGACCCATCAGGCGCACGGCTTCCACCTGTTCGGCCTGCCGCTGTCGGGCGAGACGAAGGTGGCGTACGACTTCACGCGCGAACAGGCGTTCCTGCCGGTCGACGTGCCGGACGGCGTGCCGACGCGCAACGATTCCGCGTTCTCGCTGCATCAGTCGGCGACGCTCGGCAGCGTGACGATGTTCGTCGCGGGCCGCCACGAGATCATTGCCGGGAAGGCCGTGAACACCGGCAACGCCGCGCTGTCGTGGGCCATTACGCCGGTCTATACGGCGCGCGTGTCGTACGGCAATGCGTTCCGCCTGCCGTCGTTCAACGATCTGTACTACCCGGGCTACGGCAATCCGGACCTGAGCCCGGAACGCAGCGATTCGGTCGAGGCCGCGCTCGACGCGAACACCGCATACGGCACGTTCAGCGCCGCGATCTACGACACGCGCGTCAGCAACCTGATCGCGTACAACCCCGCGACGTTCTCGCCGATGAACATCGGCCGTGCGCATATCCGCGGCATCGACCTGTCGTACAAGGGCACGATCGGCCGCTATACGCCGGTCAGCGTCGCGATCGGGATCCTGAATCCGCAGGACGAGACCAACGACAGCTGGCTCAACCGTCGGCCGCGCCAGACCGTCAGCGTGAACGTCGACCACACGTGGGACGAATTCCATCTGCACGCGCTGAGCACGGGCGCGTCGCTGAGCTACGGCGGCACGACGTTCGACGATCCGGCCAATACGACGTACCTGCCGTCGTACCTGAGCGTGAACCTGCGCGCGTCGTACAGGATCAACGCGCACCTGACGGTGTCCGCCACGCTGTCGAACCTGTTCGACCGTCAGTACATGACCGCGTACGGCTACAACACGCTCGGCCGCACGGCGTTCGGCAAGGTCAGCTATACGTTCTGAGCGGGGTGGTCGGGGCATCGGCACCCAGGTGCGCGGGTGGCGATGCCGACGGGTGTACGGGTGCCGGATCTCGTCGGCCGCGAGCGCAAGATCGCGTGCGCTCGCACCGCGCTACGCGTCACGCCCCTGCGACGCCCCGCACGCCCGCGATCAACTGGATCGCGCCGAACGCGGCGATCACGACGGCCGACATGCGCGATAGCCCGTGCATGAACGTCAGCGACATCTTCGTGCGCAGCGCGGCGGTCGCGCTGCTGAGGCACAGCCACCACGTCGCGGAACCCAGGAACACGCCGGCGACCATCAGCGCCACGGTTGCCCCCATCGAGCCTTCATGCGTGCCCGCCAGCGGGCCGAGCGCCGCGAAGATCCCGACGAACGACAGGATCGTCATCGGGTTCGACAGCGTGAGGCCGAAAGTCGTCAGGAAATCGCGCAGCACGGTCGTGCGCGGCAGGTCTCGAACCGCCGCCGATGCGGTCGACGCAGCCGGCGGCTGCCGCGCAATCGACCACGCCAGCCACACGAGGAACGCGCCGCCGCCGATTTTCAGCGCGACGGTCAGCATCGGGAACGCGGTGACGATGCCGGCGACGCCCAGCGCGCCGAGCAGCCCGTAGATCGCATCGGCGCACGCGGCGCCGATGCCCGTCGCGAACCCCGCGTGAAAGCCGCGGCTCAGGCTGCGCTGGATGCACAGCATACCGATCGGGCCGACCGGCACCGCGATCGACAATCCCATTACGACGGACTTGATGAACAGCATGGCCGGTTCCTCGCGACATGCAATGCGTTGAACCGTCATCGTAGGGAAACTCCGGTCGCCGCTGAAGGCGGTTTTTAAGGAAAAATAGCCGCTTCACCTTAAAAACTCCGCCGCGATGGACGAACTCGACTGGAAAATACTCGCGCTGCTGCAGGCCAACGGCCGCATCAGCTACACGGAGCTGGCACGCCAGGTTCACCTGTCGGTGCCGGCGGTCACGGAACGCGTGAAGCGCCTCGAATCGGCCGGCGTGATCGACGGCTACACGGCGCGGGTCAATCCGGCCGCGGCCGGCTACCCGGTGAGCGCGCTGATCGGCATCACGGTGCCGCAGCCGGCGAAGGCGAAATTCCTGAAGCTGCTGGAGACCATTCCCGAAGTGGTCGAGTGCCATCACGTGACCGGCGCGGATTCCTACGTGATGCGGTTCGTCGCCGTCAGCATGGCGCATCTCGAACAGCTGATCGAGCGCATCAACCTGTATGGCGAAACGCGCACGTCGATCGTGATGTCGACGCCGCTGCCGGCGCGCGGGCTCGCGCGTCCGGCCGCGGCGGTCAAAGGCGTTCGGGGGTGACAGGATGCCCCGCGCTGCGCGATGCTGTGCCATGCGCCGCTTGCGCGAACCGGACAACCTGCCATGCCAGTCATCGGATTCGATCATTACAACCTCCGCGCGGATCGGGCCACGCTCGATACGCTGCGCGACTTCTACGTGAACGTCGTGGGCCTCGAACCCGGGTATCGACCGCCGTTCCAGAGCAGCGGCTACTGGCTCTACGCGGGGGCGCAGGCGATCCTCCACCTGTCGGAAGCGCGGCCCGGCGAGGCGCGGCCGGCGCATGTCGTCAATACGTTCGACCATGTGGCGTTTTCGTGCGCGAATGCCGACGACATGGAGCGGCGTCTTGGCGACGCGCAGGTCCGGTACACGCGCCGGCACGTGCCGGTCACGAGCCAGCTGCAGATCTTTTTCACCGATCCGGCCGGTAATGGCGTCGAGTTGAATTTTGCGGAAGCCGGCGGAGATTCCGGTGACAAACGGTATTAGTGCTCAGCACATCGATCGACGCTGCGGCTTTCCTGAACGTCGTCACGCATGCGGTTTCCGCGTACCTCGCGGCGGAAACTGGCGCTTTCGCGACCATTCCATCGACGTCAGACACATCGGCCCTTACTTGAGATGAATCGATCCAACGCGAAACTGATCACCCTCGTTCTGCGATTTCTATTCGCAAGCCTCTACTTGCCGGCCGCCAATTCGCAAGCCAGCCCTTTTACAGCCCAGAGCAGTCAGTTGAGTGCCTCCATGTCCGACCTGCCCCGTTACGAGAAACTGCCGTTATTCAGTCCTCATCGCAAGTCCTTCGCGTGCGTGTATCAGGCCCAACACGTACCGCCTGTCGACCCCCAGGCTGAATTGTGGTTTCAGCAGGCGCTGGCGCTTGATGATTCGACCATTGACTACGATAAGCGTGATTACCCGAAGATTTACCAACTCTACTCGCAGGCTGCCGAGCGCAATCACTGGAAGGCCATGCTCAATATCGCCTCACTGATATTGAGCGATCGTCAGGGCGTACCAACCCATGATCCCGAAACGGCTATCCGCTGGGTAGAAAAAGCGATGAAACTGGGCGTGCCTGACGCCTACGACATGATGGGGATCTACCATCAGAACGGGCTGATTAAAGGTGGTGATGCCACCAGTGCCTATGCCTTCTTCCAGCGCGCGGCTGATATCGGTAGTCCATCCGCGCAAACTTTCATTGGAACAAAGACGGATGCTGCATATGACGATCCAGGCGGTGAATTCTGGGCCAATTTGCCGGTTGCGACTCAAATGCTGGAATGTGCCTTCGCACAGGGATATGGAGATGCGGCAGATGAATTAGGGCTTGTCTACGCAAGAGATAACACCGCCGAAGGTAAGGCACGCGCCCTAAAAATCTTGCACGAGGGTGTAAAGCTCGGAAGTGCCAAATGCGCACATAGCCTCGCACCGGAGTTCCGAGGCCTAGACCTTACCGATGGAACCAACCTGGTCGGGCATATCGACAAAGCGCGTGCGGAACGTTACAGCAAGCTCGGGGATACGCTCGAGTTCTATCAGGGTCGCCTGAAGCTGCCGAATCTCGACAAGGTGCTCCCGCTGCCACCCGCCCCGTTGCCGAAATGGGATGGTAAAGCACAGACGCTGATCGACGGCGCAAAGGCCGTGACACCGCCCCCCAAACCGCAAAAGAGTGCGGCGCAACAAGGCCGGGAATTCATTCCGGACGGGTATGCCGTGGCGGCACGAGAACGTAGCACGATGGTTGTCACGGGCGACAATCCAGTACCACGCGATGGCTATTGGCTCGCGCTGTATGGCCCACCCTCTGCCTCCAAAGCCGAGCTGATCCCCGTCCGCCGTAACATTGCGGAGCGCTATCAAATCGGGGCACGCTTCGGCACACCGTCATTCGACTGGCTGGCCGCTGAGCAGGTGCAGTGGCACGACCTTGGCGAAGCCTATGCCCTGCCCCCGCAACGCCATGATTGACAGGACTACCGTTCCCCGGAATGCTCGCCGGACGCGCCCCCTCACGCGCCGTACCTGCGATCGTTCCCGGGCACGATGTGCCGCATGCAGATCGAAGCGTTCGGGTTTGGCCCGTCTCGCCTGCCATCACGCGCGGCAAACTTCACCGCTGCTTCTCGAGCTTCACGATCGTCAGCGCACCGTTCACGCGCTCGACCCGGACCTTGACCTTGTCGCCCACGTGCAGCGACGCGATCATCGCCGGGTCGCCGGCCTTGAATGCCATCGTCATCGGCGCCATCCCGACGTTCTGGAGCGCGCCGTGCTTCAGCGTCACCATGCCGTGCTCGGCATCGATCCGTTTCACTTCGGCGTCGGTCAGCGCGGCATCCGACGCCGACGTCTTCGAGTCGCCCATGTCCATGTTCATGTCGGACATGCTGCCGGCTGAATACGCCGGTGTCGCGACGACGTTCATCGCGCAGAGGACGGCGACGGCAATATTTCGAATCTTCATCAACCGACTCCCGGCTGCAGCGGGTAACGCATGGAACGCACCCGCTACACCAGCAACGTCGCGACCGCCCACCCGATCAGCACGACACCCAGCGCCCGGCCGACCCGCTCGCCGCCCGGCAGCACCTTTTCGACCAGCACGAACAGCGACAACGCGACGATCCACACGACGTTCATCACGCCGCCGACGAACAGCAGCGCCATCAGCAGCCAGCAGCAGCCCACGCAATACGCGCCGTGGCGCGCGCCGAGCAGGAAGCTGCCCGTGATCCCCGGGCGCCAGTATGTCGCGAGAAACCGCACCGGCGACCGGCATTGCCGCAGGCAGGCCTGTTTCAGCGGCGAGAACTGATAGACGCCGGCCAGCGCGAGGACGATCGCGGACAGCACGGCGCTCTTCGACCACAGCATCATCCCGGAGATCAGGCCGGCAGGCTGCAGCAGCAACTGCAGCACGGCAGCGCCGACCGAGAACGCGAGCCATACGGCCAAATAGCCGGCCAACAGGCTCGTCGACGTGAATGCCGACCCGGCATCGCCCCGACCGTGATGCCGCAGCACGCGCCGGTACAGCAGCACGACCGGCGCCGCGCCGGGCGTCATCATCGCGATCATCATCACCCACCACATCAGGATCACGGTCGCGAGCGACGGATCCATGGCGCCCATGCCGTCGGCCAGCCGATGCGGAAACAGCGCGACCGCCGTCATGTCCAGCGCCGACATGCCGGTGCCGGCCCCCGTCCACAGGTAGGCCCAGCACGCGCCGACGAGCGCGGTCATGCCGAGCAGCGTGACGACGCGCTCGCGTCCGAGAAGCTCGCCGACGGGGATCATGCCGCGACGCGATGCCGGATCAGCCCGTGGTTGTTCAGGTGCAGCCGTGCGAACTGCGCGTAGCTCCGCTCGAGATCCAGCTGGATGTGGCCGTGCGACCGGCCGGTGCCGGATCCGATCTCGGCCAGCTCGTATTCGAAGCCGTGCGGCAGGTCGATCCGCACGCGATGTTCGGCGCCCGTCACCGGATTGCGGATCGGCTCGCCGACGATGTCGAGCACGCCGTCGATGCTGATCCGGCCGCGCCGCGCATCCACGTCGACGTCGAAATCGATCTTCGCGAAGATCGGCTCGTAGGCCTGCTCGAGCGTCGATGCGAACACGGAAAACATCGTCGCGAACGGATCGGTGTCCTGACCGGTCATGATCTTCAGCACGGCTTCGCACTGCGCGGGACTCGCACGCTCGTCGACGATCGGCTGGCACCGGCCGTGGCCTTCGTGAATCGGTCCGGGCCACTGGAACACGACCGCGATCCGGACGCCGTCGAGCACCACGTCGCCGTAGTGGCCGCTGTCGATCGAAATCGCACCCATCGCTTCGCAGTTGCCGTGCGTCGGCAACGAATTGAACTGGCAGGGGCAACCGTATGAGCAATTGCAGTTCATCAGTTCGGTTCCCTGGATCTCCCACGGCGTCATGGCTTCACCTCGCGCAGTCGCTGGCACGTAATGTTTCGAATCTAGTGCAGCGGACAGGGGAAATCAAAGTGCGCGCAGGTGCCTCGTGCGTCGAAAAAACCAGGCGCCGCGCGGCGCGCAACGATGCCGGCCCGACGCATTCAACCTCGTCGTGCAGCCTCGCCGATGCAGGCGTTTCGATGCGCAACGGCGCGCTCGGACGAGCGTGTTCGAGCCATGTCGGACAAAAGCCGACGGCACGCACGCAGCATCACGAATGCGGGCATCCCGCATCGGTCCTGGTTCATACTGTCTCGCAATCGACGATTCACCCCGACCGTCGCCGTCGCCCCGGATAGCCGTCATGCGCGTTCAAAGTGCGTTGCTGTTTCTCGTCGGCACCCTGCTCACCGCGGGCGGCTACGGTGCAACCTTCCTGCTGTCGATGCGCTTTCGCGCGATCGGCGGCAGCGATCTCGATACCGGCGCGGCACTGGCCGCGGCGACGGTCGGCACGTTCGCCGGCTTGTCGTTCGTCGGCTGGTTCTCGCAGCAGATCGGCACCACACGGATCGCCGCGCTGTCGTCACTGTGCATCGGCGCCGGCATCGTCGGCTTCGCGCTCGTCGGGCGCGCGGCCTACGCGGACCTGCCGTCCGGCTTCCTGGTCGGCTTCGGCTGGGGCGCGTTTCACCTGGCCGCGCCGATGTCGCTGGCCGAGCGTACCAGCGGTGCGGAGCGCGGTACCTGGTTCTTTCGATCGGCGACGTTCCAGATGACCGGAATCGGCGCATCCCCGGCGTTTGCCGCCTATGCGATGCGCATGCTCCACTGGTCGATCGACGACACGCTTTACGCGGTCGGCGCGCTATGCGCGCTCGCGTCGCTGATGCTGGAAGCATTCGGCCGCCTGAGCCCGCGTCCGTCCGCCCCCATCGCCGGCGGCCGGTGGGTGCGCGAACTGCGCACGATCTCGCGCACGCGGGCCGCCGCGCCGATCGCGATGATCGCGCTCGGCACCTGCGTGTTCTCCGGCCTGATGACGTTCCAGATGTCGCTCATGCAGGGCACGCAGGCGCGGCCCGGCACATTCTTCAGCGTTTATACGATGACGGTGGTGAGCGCGCGCTGGCTGCTCGGGAGATGGGTCAGGATGGCGCGCCCCGAAACGGCGACCAAGGGCCTGCTCATGTTGATGCTGCTCGGCGCGCTCGCGATGTTCGGCGCTGCCGCGCACGCATCGCTGCAGTCCGTCGCGGCCGTCCTGCTGGGCGCCGGCTACGGCCTCATGTATCCGGTGATCCAGGCGCAGGCGGTCAACGATTGCCCGGACGCGCAACGGCATGGCGTGCTGACCTGGTTCGTCGCGTCGTATTTCATCGGCGCGTTCGGGTTTCCGTCGCTCGGCGGCTGGGTGATGGTGCATGCCGGCAAGGGCGCGTTGCTGATGCTCATCGCCAGCTGCGGGCTGGCGGCGCTGTCGCTCGCGATCCTGCGCGACCGGCCGGAGCCGGTGCGCACGCAATGACGCAGTGGCGGGACGAACCGCCGCGCAGCCTGCCGGTCAGAACCGCCCGACGTCGACCACCGCCTGGGCGAATGCCTGCGGCGCCTCCTGCGGCAGATTGTGGCCGATACCGCCGGTGATCGTGCGATGCTCGTACTTGCCGGTGAACTTCGCCCGATAGACGGCCGGCGGCACGTGAAATGCCCCGTTCGCGTCGCCTTCCATCGTGATGCTCGGAACCGTGATCGGCGGCGCGGATGCAAGCCGCTGCTCGTATTCGTCGTACTTCGCCTCGCCCACCGCAAGCCCCTGCCGCCACCGGTAATTGTGGATCGTAATGGCGACGTGATCCGGGTTTCGGAAAGCCGGCGCGCTTCGCGCGAAGGTCGCGTCGTCGAAGTTCCATTTCGGCGACGCCTGCTTCCAGATGAACTTGACGAAATCTTCGGTGTACTTCTCGTAGCCGTCGCGGCCGCGGTCGGTCGCGAAATAGAACTGATACCACCACTGGAACTCGCCGGCGGGCGGCAGCGGCATTTTTCCCGCGCTCTGACTGCCGATCAGATAGCCGCTCACCGATACCAGCCCCTTGCAACGCTCCGGCCACAGCACGGCAATGATATCGGCGGTTCGCGCGCCCCAGTCGAATGCACCGAACAGGGCCGTCCGGATGTCCAGCGCATCCATCAGCGCGATGATGTCGAGTGCAACGGCCGTCGGCTGCGCGTTACGCATCGTCTGGTCCGACAGGAAGGTGGTCGAGCCGTAGCCCCGCAGGTACGGGACGATCACCCGATACCCTTGCGCGCCGAGCGCCGGGGCGACGTCGACGAAGCTGTGGATGTCGTATGGCCAGCCGTGCAGCAGCATGACCGGCGGCCCATCGGCCGGGCCTGCTTCCGCATAACCGACATTGAGCAACCCGGCCTTGATCTGCTTGATCGTGGTGAACGACGAATGGCTTCCAGGCTTGATCGGTGGAAGCTGCGGGGTTGCCGACGGCGCATTTTGTGCGTGAGCGGATTGCAGCATCTCGAACTGCGCTGCAACAAGCGCACCGGCTGCCATGCGCGCAAAGCCACGCCGGCGCGGGTCGATTTCTTCTGGCATTTTTATCTCCCGTTTCAGTGGGACTGACCGACAAACCGACAAACAGGCGCTACCGGAAAATGTTAGTCGATAGGAAACGGCTTGCAAGGCGGATTGAAAGACGGCAATAGGACGCATTGCCTGAATCCGTCTGTATGCGCCTGGGTCGCGCGTGCCGCCATCGGCTGGTCGGCTGAGTCTCCGCAATCGCAGCGTCGAATGGTGTCACGCCTGCGCAAATCGTCATCGCGTGAACGTGGAGCCGCAACATGGTGCCCATTCCGGGTACCCGGCGTATCGCATATCTTGAGGAACACGTTGTCGCATCGGACATCGATCTCTCGTCCGGCGAACTGGCAGCGCTGGACGAGCCCGCACCGGTCGGTGCGGCGACAGACGAACGCCATTCGGCGCGAATGATGGCAGCCGTCGGGCATTGACGGCGAAAAACGCGCCGCCGCACGCGACGCATCCGCAGTCCTCGGCGGTGTCATCCTGACGTCAACCTGGTTTCTTCGACGACCGCGCGACCGCGAACCACGCCATCATCGCGCCCGCGACCCACGCGCAGGTCAGCAGCAGGTCGAAGTCCATCATGCCTTCGAAATTTTCACTGTTCTCGAAGCTGCAATGCCGGCTGCCGCGAAATTCGATGCAACCGCTGGCGACCCACTGAATGTGCATGAATACGTGATAGACGGCGAAGGCCGAAGCGATAATGGCAACGCGCAGGCGTAGGGTCGTTTTCATTCGGCGCCGGAGGCGGTGGGATGGTCTGACGCCGATCTTAAGACAACGGCGCCGCATCAGGCAATCGATCCCGCGCGAACGTCGCGACCGGCATGCACGACGGCGAATCGCCATCCGCACAAACCCCGATAAAACCGTGGCATCGCGCTTTCGGCGCGCACGGATTTGCGGTATTCACGCTGATGCACGATGGTCTTGCCGCCGGCAAGCCTCCGCCGCCCGAACGACAACGCGCATCGCTTACGCGTCGTCGATCTGCCGGAGCGTCCTCAGGCAATCCACCGCCAGCTGCTGATAGATCCGCGTGCCGTTCGCCTTCGCGTCGATCTCCGCGTCGCTCAGCCGCCGGACCACACGACCCGGCACGCCCGCGAGCAGCACGCCGCGCGGCACGTCGTAACCGGCCTTCACGAACGCGCAGGCCGCGACGATCGTGGTTGCGCCGATCGTCGCGCCGTCCATCACGACCGCGTTCATCCCGATCATCGTGTCCGGCTCGAGCGTCGCGCCGTGCACGATCGCGCCATGGCCGATGTGGCTATTCACGCCGAGCCGGCACGTCTCGCGGATGCCGACGTGCAGTACGCAGCCGTCCTGCACGTTGCTGCCGTCGCCGACGACGATCGCGCCGAAGTCGCCGCGCAGGCTCGCATGCGGGCCGATGTAGCAGCCCGCGCCGATCGTCACGTCGCCGATCACGACCGCGCTCGGATGAACGTACGCGGACGAAGCGACGCGCGGGCGCATGCCGTCGAATTCGAACAGCGGCATCGCTCAGAGCACCGCGGTCGCTTCGGGCACGAGCGTGAACAGATCGCCGACGAGGCCGTAATCGGCCACGCCGAAGATCGGCGCTTCCGGATCCTTGTTGATCGCGACGATCACCTTCGAATCCTTCATGCCGGCCAGATGCTGGATCGCGCCGGAAATACCGACGGCGATATACAGCTGCGGCGCGACGATCTTGCCGGTCTGGCCGACCTGGTAGTCGTTCGGCACGTAGCCGGCGTCCACTGCCGCGCGCGACGCGCCGAGTGCGGCGCTCAGCTTGTCGGCCAACGGTTCGAGAACCTTCATGTAGTTCTCGCCGCTGCCCAGGCCGCGGCCGCCCGACACGACGATGTTCGCGCTGGTGAGTTCGGGGCGGTCGAGTTTCGTCACCTCCCGGCCGATGAACTGCGACACACCCGCGTCTACTGCCGCTTCGATCTTCTCGACCGCTGCGCTGCCGCCTTCGGCCGCCACCGGATCGAAGCCCGTCGTCCGCACCGTGATCACCTTAATTGGGTCGCCCGACTGCACCGTCGCGATTGCGTTGCCCGCATAGATCGGACGCTCGAACGTGTCGGCCGATACAACCGCCGTGATGTCGGAGATCTGCGCGACGTCCAGCTTCGCGGCGATGCGCGGCGCGATGTTCTTGCCGTACGCGGTGGCCGGCGCGAGGATGTGCGAGTAATTCGACGCGACGGTCAGCACCGTCGCTTCGACGTTCTCGGCGAGACCGTCCGCGAGTTGCGGCGCGTCGGCGAGCAGCACTTTCGAAACGCCTGCGATTTTTGCTGCCGCATCGGCCGCCGCTTGCGCGTGGTGGCCTGCAACCAGCACGTGAATGTCGCCGCCAATGGCCTGCGCGGCCGCCACCGCACTCAACGTCGCGGCCTTGATCGGCGACGCGCCGCCAGCCGATGCCGCATCGTGCTCGGCGATTACCAGAATCGTCATGTCCGTCCGCTCCCTGTTACAGCACCTTGGCTTCGGTCTTCAGCTTGTCGACCAGCGTCTGCACGTCCGGCACCTTCACGCCGGCCGCACGCTTCGGTGGCTCGGCCACCTTCAGCGTCTTCAGACGCGGCGTGACATCCACGCCGAGGTCTTCCGGCTTCACCGTTTCCAGCGGCTTCTTCTTCGCCTTCATGATGTTCGGCAGCGTCACGTAGCGCGGCTCGTTCAGGCGCAGGTCCGTGGTAACAACTGCAGGCAGTTGAAGCGACAGCGTTTCCGCGCCGCCGTCGACTTCACGTGCCACGGTTGCCTTACCGCCGGCGATCGTCACCTTCGACGCGAACGTCGCTTGTGGCAGGCCTGCCAGCGCAGCCAGCATCTGGCCCGTCTGGTTCGAATCGTCGTCGATCGCCTGCTTGCCGAGAATCACGAGCTGCGGCCGTTCCTTGTCGACCAGCGCCTTCAGGATCTTCGCGACACCGAGCGGCTCGACCGCGTCGCCAGCTTCGACGAGGATCGCGCGATCCGCGCCGATCGCGAGCGCCGTGCGCAGCGTTTCCTGCGCCTGCGCGACACCGACCGACACGGCCACCACCTCCGTCACGACGCCGGCCTCCTTCAGCCGCACGGCCTCTTCCACCGCGATTTCGTCGAACGGGTTCATCGACATCTTCACGTTCGCGATGTCGACGCCGGTGCGGTCGGACTTCACGCCGACCTTTACGTTCGCGTCGACCACGCGCTTCACTGCCACGAGCGCTTTCAACTGCCTGCCTCCTCTCTTGTTTCGACCGCCGCGGCGCGTCAGCGCGCGGTGTATCCGCCGTCGATCACCAACTCCGCGCCTGTCACATAGCGCCCGGCCGGCGACACGAGATACAGGATGCCGGCCGCGATGTCGCGCGGGCTGCCGATCTTCGCCATCGGCACGTGGGTCTGCAGATAGCCGAACACGTTGTCGGGATCCTGGCCCATCTGGCGGAACGCGTCCTCGAGCATCGGCGTGCGGATGTAGCCCGGATGCACGGAGTTCGCACGAATGTTCTTCGCCGCATACAGCATCGCATCGACCTTCGCCATCATCCGCACCGCGGCCTTCGATGCGTGATACGCGGGCACGTCGGGGCCGCCGACGATCCCGTACATCGACGACAGGTTCACGATCGAGCCGCCGCCGGCCGCTTCCAAGCGCGGAATCGCCGCACGCGTGCACAGGAACACGCCGTTGACGTTCACGTCCTGCACGCGCTGCCACTGTGCGAGCGTGAGTTCGTGGGTCGGCACGTTGTGCCCTTCGATGCCCGCGTTGTTCACGAGCACGTCGAGGCGCCCGAAGCGCGCGACGATCTCGCCGAACACGCGCTCGACGTCGGCCTCCTGCGTGACGTCGAGCGACCAGAACGCGGCCTGGCCGCCCTGCGCGCGAATCTCCTCGACGAGCGCTTCGGCGGGCTGCGACAGCACGTCGAGGATCGCGACGCTCGCGCCGGCCGCGGCCAGCGTGCGCGCCGTTTCCGCGCCGATGCCGCGCGCGCCGCCAGTGATCGCGGCCACCTTGCCGCGCAGGTCGAACAGGTCTTCGATGAGTTTCATTGTGTCTCCTTGTATTTAGGCGAACCGGTCACGAACGGGCCGGCCATCAAAACCATCGCGCATCATCGCGCCGTCGGCGCAGCCAGGAAATCGAGGCATTCCCGATTGAAATAGGCCGCATGCTCCACCATGACCCAGTGGCCGCAGCGGTTCAGCAGCACGAAGCGCGCGTCGCGGCAACGCTCGAGGAACGTCAGCGCGCCGCCGACCGGATTGAAGCGGTCGTCCGTGCCCCAGAAACCGAGCACCGGGCAGCGCAGGTCGGCGAGCGCGCCCGTCAGGTTCGGCACGCTCATCGTCGACAGCACTTCGGTCGGCTGCTCGACGCACACCTTCATCCGCTCGGCGACGAGCGCGTCGGTGACGATCGCCGGATCGTGCACCAGCAGCGTCAGCAGCTCGCGCATCGTGTCGTCATTCATCTGGCGATTGGTGAAGAGCTGCACCATCCGCTGGATCCCTTCCATCCGGAAATAGGTATCGCGATCCTCGACGCCGCCCGGCGCCATCATGATCAGCCCGTCGACTTCGTCCGGGTAATCGAGCGCGTATTTCAGCGCGATCGCGCCGCCGAGCGAGTTGCCGAGCAGTACGGCCGGCCCGATGCCGAGCGCGGACAGCTGCGCGTGCAGCGTGCCGACGAAGAAATCGAGCGTGTAGGCGACGTCGGACGGCTTCGACGACTGCCCGTAGCCCGGCAGGTCGACGACGATCGCGCGGTGGCCGGCCGCCGCGAATGCCGGGTAGTTGTGCTTGAAGTTGCTGAAACCACTCGCGCCCGGGCCGCTGCCGTGGATGAACACCACCGGGCGGCCTGCGCCCGCCTCGAAATGATGCAGGCGCAAGCCGCCCGGTACGTCGGTGAAGATGCCGGCCGGCGGCGTCGTGGGGTTCGTCATCGCGGGTTGTCTCCTTCGTCGGTCGATGGATGCCTGCCACGATGATTGCGCCGCCGGCGCCGGCCGGCATCATCCTTTCAGACTACGAAGCCGCGCGCGCTTGTTCCTATCATCGGGCCACCGAAAACGGAGGCAGACGATGAACGGATTCGACTACAGCGGCAAGACGGTGCTCGTGACGGGCGGCACCAAGGGCATCGGGCGGTGCATCGCCGAGCGGTTTCTCGCGGCGGGCGCGCGCGTGTTCGTGTGCGGGCGCAGCGCGCCCGACACGCCGCCGTCCGCCGGCGGACGCACGGCCACCTTCATCGCGGCCGACCTGCGCGACATCGAGCAGGTCGACGCGATGCTCGCGACGGCCCGCGCCGCAACCGGCGGCCTCGACGTGCTCGTCAACAACGCGGGCGGCTCGCCGTTCGTGCTCGCGGCCGACGCATCGCCGCGCTTCACCGAATCGATCGTGCGGCTGAACCTGATCGCGCCGCTGCAACTCGCGCAGCGCGTGAACGCGATCATGCAGCCGCAACCGCACGGCGGCGTGATGCTGTTCATCGCGAGCGTCAGCGCGTCGCGGCCGTCGCCCGGCACCGCGGCCTACGGCGCCGCGAAGGCGGGGCTCGTCAACGCGGTCACGTCGCTCGCGGTCGAGTGGGCGCCGCGCGTGCGCGTGTGCGCGATCAGCCCGAGCCTCGTGCAAACCGAATCCGCGACCGAAGGCCACTACGGTGACGATGCGGCGCTCGATGCGATCCGCGCGACGATTCCGGCCGCACGGCTCGCGACGCCCGACGACGTCGCGTCGGCGTGCCTGTTCCTCGCGTCGCCAGACGCGTCGTACACGTCGGGCGCGAACCTGCGGCTCGACGGCGGGGGCGAACGGCCCGCGTTCCTGGCCGCGGCGCAGATGCAAGCGCGCTGACGGACGCGCCGCCAGAGGCGTACGCCGATCGTTTCCAGTCCTAGGGAAGTCATCTAGTTCATTTTGACGATTCCCTGCTATCGCGATCTCCCTACTCTGCCTCTCACGACAACCACAGTCGACCGTCGTCGATACCCCCAGAGGAGACACCATGCATCAACGGATTTCGCGCCGTACCGACAAGCGGGCCACCGCCGCGCTGTCGACGCTGGCCGCCGCGCTGCTGACTTGCGTCGTTCCCGACGCGCACGCCGGCAGCACGATCGAGCTTGGCGCCGACACGACGCTGGACTACACGTTCACGCTGAGTTACGGCCTTGGCATGCGCACGCGTGCGCCGAGCGGCAATCTGCTGACGCCGGCGAACATCAACGGCGACGACGGCGACCGCAACTTCGCGAAGAACAAGCTGATCGAGAACCAGGTCAGCCTGCTCGGCGAAGTGAACCTGAAACACGACGACTGGGGCGTGTTCGTCCGCGCGAGCACGTTCTACGATCAGGCGTACCGCCACCCGAACTACAACGACGCGCCCGGCACGGTCAACCACACGGGCCAGTACAACAATTTCACCGGCGACGCCCGCTACTGGTCGGGCGGCCACACGACGCTGCTCGCCGCCTACGCCTACAACACCTTCAAGATCGGCCCGACGAGCCTGAACGTGAAGGTCGGCGACCAGGTGGTCGCGTGGGGCGAAAGCCTGTTCTTCCCGAACATCGCAGGCGCGCAAGGCCCGGCCGATGCCACCAAGTCCTATGTCGCGGGCGCTCAGGTGAAGGACATCCTGCTGCCGGTGCCGCAGATCTCGACGCAGTGGCAGATCACGCCGAACTTCAGCCTGCTCGGCTACTACCAGTTCTCGTTCCAGCAGAACCGCCTGACCGCGCCCGGCACGTACTGGAGCTATTCGGACGTGGTCGGCCCGGGCGCGCAGTTCATCATCGGCCCGGGCGGGATGATCATTCCGCGCGGGGCCGACGACAAGCCGAGCGCCCGCAACCAGTGGGGTATCGGCGCACGCGTGCGGGTGCTGGGCGACACCGAGCTCGGCGTGTACCACCTGCATTACAACGACATGAACCCGAGCGTCGTCACGACGTACTTCCCGACGCTGCAGTACCAGCAAAAATATTTCAGCAACATCAAGCTGACCGGCGCGAGCTTCTCGACGCAGGTCGGCCCGGTGAACGTCGCGGGCGAAGTGTCGTATCGCCAGGGCGCGGCCGTGCTCGTCAACACGCCGACCGGCGCGCAGTCGACGCGCGCGAACGTGCTGCAGACCAACCTGTCGGGCATCTACTCGATCGGGCCGAGCTTCCTCGCGAACTCGCAGTCGCTGATCGGCGAACTGACGTACGTGCATGCCGGCGGCATCTCCGCGCTCGACGGCTCGACCACGCTCGTCAACTCGCGCAACGCGCTCGCGATGGAGATCGCGTGGACGCTCAGCTACAAGAACGTGTTCAACGGCTGGGATCTCGACGTGCCGCTGACCTACACGCACGACCTGACCGGCACGTCGCCGCTCGCCGGCGCTCTCGGCTCGCTGACGGGCCAGGGCGATCACCGCGTGACGGCCGGCGTGACGTTCACGCGCCTGAGCAACCTGCAGCTGGCGCTCGTCTACGCCAAGTTCCTCGGCTCGCCGAACCCGGTCACGCGTCCGCTCGCGGATCGCGACTACGTGCTCGCCACGGCGACCTACCACTTCTGAGCGGCCCGGCCGCTCGTCACTCAGCAAGAAGAGGATTTGTCATGAAACGAACTCGTCTCCCCCTCCTGCGCGCATCGGTGATGGCCGCATGCGCGCTCGTCGCGACGGCCTCGTTCCCGAAGGTCACGCCGGACGACCTGAAGGCGCTCGACGGCCCGCTCACGCCGATGGGCGCGGTGCGCGCCGCGAGCAAGGACAACAGCGTGCCGGAGTGGTCGGGCAAGTGGCTCGGCACGCCGCCCGACGTGCAGTACAAGCGCGGCAGCCGCTACCCCGATCCGTTCGCGAACGAGAAGCCGGTCGCGACGATCACCGCCGAGAACATGGCGCAGTACGCGGAGCACCTGACCGACGGCCAGAAGGCGATGTTCAAGCGCTATCCGGCCACGTTCAAGATCAACGTCTATCCGAGCCATCGCGACTTCCGCTACGCGGATTCCGTCTACAAGGACATCCGCACGTATGCGCCCGATTCGACGATGACGTCCGACGCGAACGGGCTGACCAACGCGCCGCCGCAGGTGCCGTACCCGATCCCGAAGACGGCCGCCGAGCTGCTGTGGAACCAGCGCTTCTCGTCGGCGATCGGCACCGAGCAGGCAACCTACGACCAGGCGGTCGTGTATTCCGACGGCAACATCGCGTGGGGCAAGGTTCGCTACGACATCTACTCGCCGCGCAACGTCGGCAAGTACGACGTGAAGAGCGACCTCAACAACCGCACGTTCTATCGCAACGCGACGGAGCTGCCGCTGTCCGACCGCGGCTCGCTGATCGTCGGCTTCACGAACTGGGACAAGGCCGGCGCGGACAACTCGTCGCGCACGTGGATGTACAACCCGGGCACGCGGCGCGTGCGCCAGGCGCCCGAATACGGCTATGACCAGCCGCAGGGCCCGGGCGGCTTCCGCACCGTCGACGACGACCGCCTGTACAACGGCCCCGGCGACCGCTACGACTGGAAGATCGTCGGCAAGCGCGAAGTCTACGTGCCGTACGACAACTACAAGGCGATGGACAGCTCGGTCAAGTATGCGGACCTGCTGACCAAGGGACATGAAAACCCTTCGTACATCCGCTACGAGCTGCATCGCGTGTGGGTGCTGCAAGCGACGCTGAAGAGCGGCTATCGTCACCAGTACGCGAAGCGCGTGCTGTACATAGACGAGGATTCGTGGATGACGCTGCTCGCCGACAACTACGACGCACGCGGCCAGCTGTGGCGCACCAACGTCGCGACGACGCTGTACGCATATGACGCGAAGACGTTCTACCCGGGTGTCGTGTTCTTCCACGACCTGATATCCGGCGCCTACATGGCCGACCGCCTGACCAACGAAGGGCCGATGCCGAAGCTCGACAGCAGCCCGCAGTTCAGCGAAGCGTACTTCTCGCCGGACGCGATCCGCAGTTCGGGTAACTAAGCAAATCGCCGACCGCGCCGGAGCCTCGCTCCGGCGCCCGACGCCGCCCGGGACGGCGGCCTTTTCCATTCGAGGGCCCTACCATGTCCAACCGCTTGCATGCGACGCTCGGCGACGAGCTGTATGCCGCGTGGCACTCCCGCGCGCCGGTCGCGCCGCTGTCGGGGCGGCCGCGCCGGCTGTCCCTCGACGATGCGTACCGGATCCAGCAACGCTTCATCGAACGCCGCGTCGAATGCGGCGAATCGGTGGTCGGCAAGAAGATCGGCGTGACGAGCCAGGCCGTGCAGGACATGCTGAACGTGCGCCAGCCCGATTTCGGCATCCTGCTGTCCGGCATGCACTACGCGGCCGGCGAGGCGATCGCCACCGAGTCGCTGATCGCGCCGCGCGCCGAAGGCGAGATCGCGTTCATCCTCGCGCGCGACCTGCGCGGCCCCGGGATCGACCGCACCGACGTGATCGCCGCGACGGCCGCGGTTGCGCCCTGCTTCGAGATCGTCGATTCGCGCATTCGCGACTGGGCGATCCGCATCGAGGACACCGTCGCCGACAACGCGTCGTGCGGCGTGTACGTGCTCGGCGATGCGCGCGTCGATCCGAGCACGCTCGATCTCGCCGCGTGCGAGATGACCATCGAGAAGAACGGCGAGACCGTCGCGCAAGGCCGCGGCGATGCGGCGCTCGGCCATCCCGCCGACGCGGTCGCGTGGCTCGCGAACACGCTCGCCGAATACGACGTGCCGCTGCTCGCCGGCGAGATCGTGCTGTCCGGCTCGCTCGCGAAACTGATTCCGGTCACGGCCGGCGACGCGCTGTCGATGCACATCTCGGGCATCGGCGGTTGCGACGTCCGCTTTATCTAAAGGAAGAGGAAGAATCCTGATGAAGAAAATCAAATGCGCACTGATCGGGCCCGGCAACATCGGCACCGACCTGCTTTACAAGCTGCGCCGCTCGCCGGTGCTCGAACCGGTGTGGATGGTCGGCGTCGACCCTGCGTCCGACGGCCTCGCGCGGGCCCGCGAATTCGGGCTGAAGACCACCGACAAAGGTGTCGACGGGCTGCTGCCGCACGTCGCCGACGACGAGATCCGCATTGCGTTCGACGCGACGTCGGCCTACGTGCACCGCGACAACTCCGACAAGCTCACCGCGCTCGGCGTGAAGATGATCGACCTGACGCCAGCCGCGATCGGGCCGTACTGCGTGCCGCCGGTCAACCTCGACGCGCATCTCGGCAGCGCGCAGATGAACGTGAATATGGTGACCTGCGGCGGCCAGGCGACGATCCCGATGGTGTACGCGGTGTCGCGCGTGCAGCCGGTCGCATACGGCGAGATCGTCGCGACGGTGTCGTCGCGCTCGGTCGGCCCCGGCACGCGCAAGAACATCGACGAATTCACGCGCACGACGTCCGGCGCGATCGAACAGGTCGGCGGCGCCCGCAAGGGCAAGGCGATCATCGTGATCAACCCGGCCGAGCCGCCGCTGATCATGCGCGACACGATCCACTGCCTCACCGACGGCCCGCCCGACGTCGACGCGATCACCGCGTCGGTGCATGCGATGGTCAAGGAAGTGCAGCGCTACGTGCCCGGCTACACGCTGAAGAACGGCCCGGTGTTCGACGGCAACCGCGTGTCGGTGTTCATGGAAGTCGAGGGGCTCGGCGATTACCTGCCGAAATACGCGGGCAATCTCGACATCATGACCGCCGCCGCGGCCGCCACGGCCGAGCGTTTCGCCGAACAGATGCTGGCCGCGACGGCCGCCACCGCTTGAGTCGAGGAGTCACACGATGTCACTAGCAGGCAAGAAGATCACCGTCCACGACATGTCGTTGCGCGACGGGATGCACCCGAAGCGTCACCAGATCACGCTCGACCAGATGCGCAACATTGCGCGCGGGCTCGATGCGGCCGGCGTGCCGCTGATCGAGGTCACGCACGGCGACGGGCTCGGCGGCGCGTCGGTTAACTACGGTTTTCCCGCGCATACCGACGAGGCGTACCTGAGCGCCGTGATTCCGGAGCTGAAGCAGGCGAAGGTGTCGGCGCTGCTGCTGCCCGGCATCGGCACCGTCGAGCACCTGCGCATGGCGCACGAGCTCGGCGTCGGCACGATCCGCGTCGCGACACACTGCACCGAAGCCGACGTGTCGGAACAGCATATCGGCCTCGCGCGCACGCTCGGCCTCGATACCGTCGGATTCCTGATGATGGCGCACATGTCGTCGCCCGAGCAGCTCGTCGTGCAGGCGACGCTGATGGAGTCGTACGGCGCGAACTGCATCTACATCACCGATTCGGCCGGCCACATGCTGCCCGACGACGTGACCGCGCGCATCAGCCAGGTGCGCGCCGCGCTAAAGCCGGAGACGGAACTCGGCTTCCACGGCCACCACAACCTCGCGATGGGCGTCGCGAACTCGGTCGCGGCGGTCGCCGCCGGCGCGAACCGGATCGACGCGGCTGCCGCCGGCCTCGGTGCCGGTGCGGGCAATACGCCGATGGAAGTGTTCGTCGCGGTGTGCGACCGGATGGGAATCGAGACCGGCGTCGACGTGTTCGCGATTTCCGACGTCGCCGAGGATCTCGTCGTGCCGATCATGGACGCGCCGATCCGCCTTGACCGCGATGCGCTGACGCTCGGTTACGCGGGCGTCTACTCGTCGTTCCTGTTGTTCGCGAAGCGCGCGGAAGCGAAGTACGGGATTCCGGCGCGCGACATCCTCGTCGAACTCGGCCGGCAGCGGCTCGTCGGCGGGCAGGAGGACATGATCGAGGATGCGGCGCTGACGATGGCGCGGGCACGGGCGGTGGCGGCATAACGGGGATCTGCGCTGCCTTCCATGTCATGGACGCATCGCAGGTCAGTCTCCGGCCGGAGCCGCGGCGATCGCGGCTCCGTCTTCCGCATAGATGCCTGCCGTCAACGCGCAGGATACGCGTCGCCACCGACGGCGGCAAAAAACGAAACCGTACTGGCCATCCTGGCCGCGCGCAGGCGAATCACCTCCAGCCGCGTCAAATCGTACGCATACTCGGCACGTAGCACGCGAAGCCGATCCGAGCTACCGTTCTCGAACTGACGCCGCGTCATCTCGAGAATGGTCTGCTGGCGCCGCGCGACGGCGCTACGGGCCTGCAGCGCCGTCGTATCGCGATCGATTTCGGTCATCGCATCGGCCACGCTCTGCAATCCGCTGAGCACCACCTGCCGGTAGTCTTCAAACGTCGCATCGTATGCGGCATACGCCGCGTCCCGCGACGCACGCAATTCTCCACCGTGAAAAATCGGTGCGCTTAGCTGGGCACCGATATTCCAGATCGTCGTGCCGCCCGCGAACAACTGGCCGAGCACCAGCGGCGACGACCCGATGCTCGCGCCCAGTTCGATCCGCGGGTAAAGATTGGCCGTGGCAACACCGGCCAGTTCACCGGCAATGTGCAGGCTCGCCTCCGCTGCGAGGATGTCGGGACGTTGACGCACGAACTCCGACGGAACGATCGACGGCAGGTCTTGCGGCAACTGCAGATCGTCGAGACGAAACCGCGGCAGCGATTCGGGCGATGGAACGCCCGCATAGACCGCGAGTTGAAACCGGACCTGCTGCAGTTGCGCGCGCAAGGTCGCCAGTTCCGCCTCGATTCGATCGACGTCCGAATCGCCGTCGATTGTTTCCCGATAAGCCACGCTGCCGATTGCATAGCGATCGTGCTGCGTCTGCCGGACGGCCTGCCGGTTCTGCAACACGCCTTCGTTCAATTCGATTTCGTCGCGCAGCCGCCCTTCCCGGACCGCCGCGGCCGCGATATTGCCGGCCAGCGTCAGGCGTGCCGCGTCTGCCTGATGCTTTCTCAGCGCCGCTTCGTATTGTTTCGCGGCGATCCGATGGCGCTGCGCACCGAAGAAATCGAAGTCGTATCGAACGCTCACGTTTGTGTTGTACAGCATGAATGGCGACGGGTTCGGAATCATCGGCAGGCCGGCCGCAGCGGTATTCAACTGCTCCTTTTTTGCCGACGCGCCGAAATCGACCTGCGGATAGCGACTTGCTCCGCGCTGGCCCTCGAGATACTTCGTGGCTTCGACCAGCCGCGACTCCGCACTCCGCACGGACGGACTATCCTGCATCGCCTGCTCGACGAGTGTATCGAGCGCCGGCGAGCCAAAGCGCCGCCACCAGCGCGGATCGTGTTCGGCCGGCACAGAAGCGCCGTCGCGTTCGGCCGATCCGGCGCTCATTCCCATGAAGGTGGAAGGCAATGCCAGATCGCTCGCGGAACGAGAGACGAACGCGGGATGACGGCACCCTTGCCCCAGGACGATGGCGACCGCGATCGGCAGGAGCGCAATTGCGCGGCAAGCGCGGCGGCCATGATGTGTTCGTTGTGCCATCGTCGTTCAATCGAGCGTGGTTCTGTACGCGAGCAGGCCGAAGGTCATTGCAACCAGCGTGAAAGCGACCATCGTCGCGGCATCGGGCCAAACTTCATTCCATCCGCTGCCCTTCAGGAGGACGCCGCGAATGGCCCTGTTGAAATAGGTCAGCGGCAATCCGTTGCCGATCATCCGTGCCCAGCCCGGCATGCCGGCAAACGGGAACATGAATCCGGAGAGCAGGACGCTTGGCAGAAAATAGAAGAAAGTCATCTGCATCGCCTGCAACTGATTTCGCGCGACCGACGAGATGGCGATGCCGACCATCAGGTTCGCGAGGATCAACAACGACGCGAGGCAGTAGACCGTCACCGGATTGCCTTCGAACGGCACGCTGAATACGAACCGGGCCGCCAGCAGGATGATCGTGCACTGCAGGATGCCGATCACGATGTACGGAACGATCTTTCCGCAGATCACCTCGATGGACGTTGCCGGTGACGCGAGGATGTTCTCGATCGTTCCACGCTCACGTTCACGCGTGATGGCGAGACTCGTCATCATGACCATCGTCATCGACAGGATGACGCCCATCAGGCCCGGAATGATGTTGTACTGCGTAATGCCGGCCGGATTGTAGATCTTGTGCACACGGGCAGAGAATGCTTGCGGCGGCGCGGCTGGCGCCAGCGCTCCCGTCAGATCCTTGTTCAGCACCGTACGCGTCATCGTGTTGAACGCGGCGATCGCATTTCCCGTTGCCGCGGGATCCGTGGCATCCGCCTCGACCAGAATTTCCGGCTGCTCGTCGCGCACCAGCCGCCGCGAGAAGTCGTGCGGCACGCTGACCACGAACTGCACGGTTCCCTTTTGCAGTGCATCACGTGCCGCGCGCTCGGAAAACAGGCCCCCCTGGATATCGAAATAGCCTGTATTGCGCATGCCGGCGACGAGCGATCGCGAGAATTCGCTTGCGTCGTCGGCAAGCACGATCGTCGGAAGATGCCTTGGATCGCTGTTGATCGCGAAACCGAACAGCGCCAGCTGCACGATCGGCAACACGGCGATCATCCCGAGCGTCACGCGATCGCGGCGGATCTGCAGGAATTCCTTCGTCACCATGCTCCACCAGCGGGAAACCGAAAATCCGGTCATGTCAGCGTGGCTCCCCGGATCCGTCCTTCATCAAGTGCAGGAAAACGTGTTCCAGATTCGTTGCGACTCTCTGGATCTCGACGCCATCGCCGCCGACCATTTCGAGCGTCGCGCCGAGCACGGCCTCGTCACGCCCCGAAACGTGCAGCGCACGCCCGAACGCAATCACCTGCTCGACGCCCGGCCGCCCCTTCAGCCGGTCGTTCAATCGCACGAGATCTCCCCCGGACAGCGACCAGGTATGGAGCGCATGCCGCCGTACGAGCTCGCCGGCCTCGCCGTGCGCCAGCAGCGTCCCGTACGCGATGTAGGCGAGCTTGTGGCAACGCTCGGCCTCGTCCATATAGTGCGTGCTGACGAGCACCGAAATGCCGCGCGCCGCCAGACGGTGCAGTTCCTCCCAGAATTCCCTGCGCACGCCCGGGTCGACGCCGGCTGTCGGCTCGTCGAGCAGCAACAGCTCAGGCGACTGCAACAGCGCAGCCGCAAGCGCCACGCGCTGCTTCCAGCCGCCCGACAATGAACCGGCCAGTTGGTTCGCTCGCGATTCCAGTCCCATTTCGGCGAGGATCCGTGCGACACGTTCCTTTCGCGCGTCGATCGCATACAGTCGCGCGACGAAGTCGAGGTTCTCCCGCACCGTCAGGTCCTCCCAGTACGAAAAGCGCTGCGTCATGTAGCCGACCCGCCGCTTGATCTCCTGGCGCTGCGTCAGGATGTCGAATCCGAGGCAGGTCCCGTTGCCGGAGTCCGGCGTCAGTAGTCCGCACATCATGCGCAACGAGGTCGTCTTGCCGCTCCCGTTCGGACCGAGAAAGCCGAATATCTCGCCACGGCCGACCTGCAGGCTCAGGTTCTTGACGACGTGCCGCGCGCCGAAATGCTTGTTGAGCCGATGCACCTCGATCAACGGCGGTGCGTGGTTCATCGCGTCACCTCGACCGGCAAGCCCGGATGCAGTCCGCGCGCATCGGCGGTGTCGGGTCGCGCCTCGACGAGAAACACCAGTTTCGAACGCGCGTCGTTGCTGTAGATGACGGGCGGCGTATATTCCGCGTCCGATGCGATATGTGTGATCGTTGCCGAATAGCCGCGTGCGCACCCGTCGCATGCGAGCTTCACGACATGACCGACGCGCAGATGAGGCAGCGCGACCTCGGGCACGAAGAAGCGCACCTTCGTATTGCGATCGACGAGAATCTTGATCACCGGTTTGCCCGCGACGACCCACTCGCCCGGCGTGAAGAACGTATCGACGACGACACCCTTTCCAGGTGCCTGCACGGACAATTGCCGGTACTGCGTCCGCAGCCGTTCGTATTCGGCCTGAAGCGCGTCGGTGCTCTGTCGTTGCGAACGCAGCTGACCGTCTCGTGCCGGCAACCGCGCCGTCTTCAGCTGACTGGCAAGTTCGCGTACTCGTGCTTGGTCCACCCGCGCCGCCGCGCGCTCGCTTTCGAGTTGATCGAGTGAAATCGCGCGTATTTCGTAGTCGGCTTCGGCACGGGCGAGCCTTTGCGTCGAAAAAACCGCGCTCGCCCGCGCCTGTTCGAGCTGTGCCTTCACCGCATCGATTTCCGATGAACGCTTGCCTTGTTCCAGGTCGCCGAGCGCGTTCCGCGACGATTGCCACTGGTGATACTGGCGTTTGATCGCCTGTTCCAGGTCGGGCGCATCGATCTCGAAGACGCCCGCGCCCGCGTCGACACGGTCACCGCGCGCGGCACGCAATGTCTTCAGGTTCCCCGAGTACGGCGCCGACAAATAGGAAAACTGCCCTTCGATATAGCCGTGATACGTTTCCGGCGACTGGGTGCAACCTGTGGTCAGGAGGCACACGCAAACGAAACCGTACCCGACCCGCCGAGGCGTAAGCGTGATGCGTTCCATAGTGAAGAAACCGAATGTTGCACGGTGGTATGCGACGACCGATTACGCGGTCGGCAATCGACGGTCCGGCGGGCATCGCGCGCCGGTTCGCTGCGTGTAGGCGTCGAGAAACTCGGCGGCAGCCGCACGCCGGATTTCCGTCACGTATTGCGTGCAGCAATGGTCCCCGTCGTCGAATAGCGTCAGCTTGATGCCGTCGGTCAGCCCGAGCCCGTTCAACGTATCGCGCAGCCATGTCTTGTCCGCGACCGACACAAGCGGGTCGCGTCCGCCATGAACGATATGGACGCGGGCGCGGATCTTGCCAAGCATCTTGACGTCGCGGATGGCGAAATGGTCCGCCGCCGCCCGGGCATCCTCGAGCGACGTGATGCCGAGAATCTGGCAAAACTTGCTTTTCAGGAAGAATGGCAGCTTGTTGTAGTCACGCGCGTCGACGGGGCCACCCAGATCGAGAATCGCGCTGACACGCGCGTCGGCCGCCGCGATCTTGTAGGCCCACATGCCGCCCCAACTGATGCCGGCGATGGCATAGCCTTCGGTGTCGATCTGCGGATGGCTGCTCAACGCGTCGACGGCCGCGACGATCGCCTCGTCGAAGTTCTCGGGCCACGTCGTGCCGTCGATCAGGAACGATTCGCCTTGCCCGGGACCATCGATGCACAGTACGGCAAAACCCGCTTCCATAAACAGCAGTTCGCTCGCGAGATGCTCCTCCTTGACGTCGTCCATGCCGTGTACGATGACGACCAATGGACTCTTCCGCGACGACAACGGCATCTGCGGCAAATGCAGGTTCGCCCACATCGGATTGTGTTGCCAGTCGATACGCAGGCGGGCGAATCGCGCGCCGAATGCCCGACGTTCTGCCTCGACGTAGAAGTCACGACAGTGCCGATATGCGATCGTCTTTGCATCCGAAAGCGGCAGGCAACCCCACTGAACCAGATGAGCGAGGAACGACAGACGCCGGTAGTGTGCGATGGCCTCCTCGTCGGACATCCGCGGCAGCATTGCCTCGACCTGCCGAATCTCGCCTTGCAGAAATGCCATGCCCTTCGTCGGCCAGTCCGAGAGACCGTGCATCGCGGCAAGAAAGCGATCCAGCGTGTTCTGGTCGAACAGCGCCGCCCTCCAGCGATTCCAGAACGGCCGAGTGATGTTCTTCACACCCACGACGCGCGACAGCGCGAAGACGGCGCGGCTCAGGATGTGATCGGTAAAGGAGTAGGTTTCGGTTTCGCTCAGGTTACGCATCGTGATTGCCCTTTCGAATCGCCACGCCGAGTTCGGCGGCCTCCTGCTCACTCAAGCCGAGCATCGTTGCACCGAGACGCACGATGGCCGGATCGGGCGAGCCGGACGCCGCCTGGTCCGGGGCGTGCCCGAGCCGACGCTCGTTCGCGTCGATCACCTGATACAGATCGAAACCGAATCGCGAACGCATGACCGCCCGACCCAGTTCGTTGATCATGCAGTTCGAACTGCACGCGCCCGTGTTCTTCGGGAGAATCCAGTCATATCGCTCGATATGAGCAATCTGGGCCTCCCGCTCCGGCTTGCGCACGAGTTCGTAGTACGGGACGAGCACGGTCGGAAACCTGATGTCGTCGGGATCGGCGTCCAGCGAGCCCGCGTGGTCCGGAATCGCTTTCCGAAACGGCTGCACGAACTTGGCGACGAGATCGTTCACTTTCGGCAATGCGCGCGCCGACAACACGCCGGCACCCTCGAGATTCAACCGGTTCTGCCCCTTTTGCGTGCCGATGAAACAAAGCGGAATGCGATGGCGATTCGCGAATGCGCTCGCGCTGACCGCGATCAGCGAAAAGCACGGCCAGCACGCGGAGCCGTACGTCATGGCGCCTTTCTGCAGATCGACATCCGAGTTCCCGTCGATCGAGAATCCCGATCGGAACAGCGCATCCGTGAGCGCCTTGTCGGGACGTTCGATCACCAGTGGAATACCAAGCTTCGCGGTAACGCGCCGCGCGCTCTCGAGGGTTTGCGGCGACTGGTAGCCGGGATCCAGCATCCACGCACAAACGTTCACCCCTTTCTCGGCGAGTTGAACCAGCATGTAGGTACTATCCTTGCCGCCGCTGTAGAGCACCATCGCGGAATAGGTCGAACGTGGCTCACGCGCCGGAATCGAATCGAGCATGGCCGCTGCCGTCCCGAGGCTGGCGTCGCCAACGAACGGCAGGCGTTTCGCGACCGAGAGCGCCTTGTGACGCCACGTGCGCTCGCCGTCGGCGGCGGAAATGATCGAATCGAGCAACCATTCGTGATCCGCATCCGGTTCGTACTCCGCGCGCCGGTCGGATTGCATGCCCGAACAGTGTGTGCACAGCCCGGATGCCACGATCTCGTCGGCGTCGGTGCCGTTCATCAGCGCGTCGTAACGCAACGGCATCCCGCAGCGGGTGCATCCGCGATGGATCGGGATCGTCTTCACGAACGACCTCCCCGCGCGCCGGAGGGTCCGGCCGCATTGCCTAGAAAGCGGCGGAAAGCGGCGACATCGAGCACATGCTTACCGCACTGGAGCGGCGGAATCCCGAACTTCATGTCATCGAACGCGCGCTCGTAGGCAAGCAACTGCGCCGTATCGGCCTCGCCGATATTGCTTGCAAGCCGCGGCAGGCTCGCGCGTAACAACCCTTCGGCGAGGCACGACCATGAAACGACGCTGCCGTGTCCGACGTCGTCGGCGAAATCGAACGGGAAGAACGACCGGTATGCGATCTCGCCTACATCGACAAGCCCTGCGTCGCACGGGAGGATGTCGCCACGCGCCCGCACACGCGCCCACGCCGCGTCGCGATCCCAGCAATAGGGCTGGCTGTCATCGAGCAGGATCGTACCGGCGCGCACGAGGTCGATATCGAGGATGGAAGGCGTGCTGACCGCGCTGACAATGACGTTGGCATCGAGATAGCACCTGCTGTCGTCCGGCAACGCGTAACGCGTCGGAAGCACCTCGACCGATACCCGCATCGGAGAACCTGCCGCCACTTCCTCCGCGAGAGCGCGAACCCTGTCCCGCTGCTGCAGCGTGTCGACGAGGATCAATTCCGCGGGCCGAGTTGCCCGGGGCGAATGCGCCAGCAGCCTGGCCACCCCCGCACCCACGCTGCCGGCGCCGAGAATGGCGAGGACGGCGTCGCCTCCGTTCAATCCCGACTCGGACAGCGCCTTGTCGAACTGGCGGACGATCGAGACCGACGTCACCGCATGGCCGGTCGTCAATTCGAGACCGAGTTCCTTCGAGCGCGCTTCGATGCGGCGTCCGTAATTCGTCAGTGCCCCGGTTAGTCCACCCAGACAGACATGCCGCGCGCCCATAGCGGCCGCCTTGGTCAACCCCTCCTTCTCCATGCGGCTGCGGCTGGATGCGCGCTTTCTCGGGTCGATCATGTCTTCCGCGAGAATCGGCAGAAACAGGATGCCAATGTTGATGTCCTGCGCCTCGATGATCTCGCCGTAGACGGGCTGCAGACAGTCCAGCAAATCTGCGAGCGCGTCGCCGTCGAGCATGTCTGCCCAAGGGAACATCCGCGCAACGTCAGCGCGGTCGCGCGGATGTGTCAGCAGCACGACGTCGACATCGCGCACCGGACCACGTCCCAGCCATTTTCTCTGCGCGGAAGGACCGAAGTAGATATTCGATGCTGTTGCCGCCGGAGACTCTTTTCTTTCATCCATTGGTGTACTTCCATCGTTTCAATGTGAATGGACACGACCGGACCATTGAAAATCAATCCGACGATTCGATCGAATCTTAAAAATCAAAAACTCAAATAATATTTGCCAAGCAAATCCACGAAGGCGGAATGATCCGCCATCGTCACTTGAGACATTCCACGCGAGAGAATCGAGGCCAAAGAAAAAACCGAAACCATCCGGGTCAACGAAAAATTCTATTTTTCCAAACTCAATGCGTCAACACGAAAACGAATGGCGATTATTTTGATTTTGAGATTAAGTCGATAATTACCACTTTGAAACAAATTGGACACTAGTACCAGTACTAAATCGAAATCCCCGGCCGAATAGAATCGTTCGCAGGCCTCAATAGTACGGCGGCGGCCGGATTCGATCATGGAAATTCAGCATTGCAAACAGTGGCCTCATTGTGCCGAGAACGACAAACGAGCGAATTTCGTTGATCGGGTCGCTGGCGCAGGCGCGACGCTGTCGGCTCCGATGTTGCGATGGTGATCGTTCTGACCCCGTGACCGGTGACGCCTGATCCCGAAAACCAATATGGCCGTCGATCAAGTAGGGTGAGGAGCCCCCCTCAGCCCTCTCACACCACTGTGCGAGCCGTTCGTCGAAGATTTCCTGCGAGACGCGGCCGCTCGAGCATTGCGCACGCTTGATGCAGTGATTCGGAGCCGGTAGCCGAATCGGCCGCCACGCGATCGGCAGCCCGCTGCTTCCTTGTTGTCACCGCCCCTTGCTCAGAAGCACGACAACCAGGATCGCGACCAGCGCAGCGAGCCACTTCAAACCGGTGAACACCTTGTCGAGCCTTTCCGTCAGCGCCACGACGGGATTTCCGTCGTCCGTGCGCAGCGGCATCCGCGCTGACCGGCCATCTCCCGGCAGACTGACCTTCGGGAGATCGATGGCGAGATACACGACGTATCCGCTGGCGGTCGGCGCCGCCTTCAATGCGTTGCCGTCCTCACCGGGTCTCAGGAACGCGTGCAATCCCCCCGCCAGCACGGCACCGGGCGGGATCGACGTGTAGACGTCCCGCAGGCACAGCCCGGCCTTGACGGCTGTGACCTGCCCCGCCTCGACGCCGTCGGCAAGTGCCTGCATGCTGCTCGCCGGCACGTCGCACCATGCCCACCACTGAGCCGGTTCCTGCATCTCGTCATCGGACTCGTTGTAGCCGAGCCGTGCCGTGCCAAGCGGATCGTCCGAATGGGTGATGCCCAGTTCGTCCTGCAATTCGCGAAGGCCGTGCCGTTCAGGCTGGCCGATCTCGCGAGCCGCGAAGGTGATGTGTATCGTGCGCGTGCTGTTCTGCACGTCACCCATGATCGACAGACAGCAGTCGTCCAGACTCGCCGTCCCCTGGACATAGGTCGAAAGCGTCGAGTGCGTTGTCCCGCCGGCCGGCTCCAGGCGCCTGACGACCTGGATGTCCTGCAGGGTGAGCCACAGCGACTTCGCCGGGTAGTACGTCTGCACGTTGCCGTCGGCGCCAAGGTGCTCGACCGTATGGCCGGCGGATTTCCCGATTTCGATGCGATGACGCGGGTCCTCCTGTAGCCGGTCCTCGCCTGCATGCCGGTGCCGTCCCTCGTAGCCGGCAAGTTGTCCGGCATCGGGGCGCGTCAGCGGTGTCCGGGGCGCAATCCTGACATTGTCGAGAACGTCGTCGTGGGTACGGACTTCCATGACCGACGCTCCGGCACGGGCGATCGATGCGGCACGGGCTCGTGAACGTATCCCGTATCGCGTGTCGACGACGGGAAGCACATCACGGGCCTCCATGCCGAGCGTGATCCCGGGCGCCTGTTCCGCGAGCGGATCGGCGTACTGCGATCGGGACGCGGCCGAGACCTTCACGAGCGAAGGAAGCAGTCGGGTCAGCAGGTCGGCGTACGGGACCAGCAGCGGCAGGAACAGGCCGGCCAGCGACAGGTTGAACAGCGTATGGAAATCGGCCACCACCCGCCCGTTGTCCGGTTCGATCCTGACCATGACGCAACCGATCGCCGTCAGTGCGACAAGCGCAATCACCACGCCGGCCGACAGAATGAGCAGCATGCCGACCGGCACGCATCGGGAGGCAGGATCGTGTGTCGCGGTCTCCTCCAGCACCGGGCGGATGGCCACGCCCAGGTTGGCACCCAGCACCAGTGCGAAAGCCGTATCGGGGGGAATGACGTTTTGCGCGCACAGCGACATGATCAGGAGCACGATCGCGACGTTCGAATCGGCGGCCCAGGCCAGGCCGGCCGCCAGCAGGACGTCGATCAGCGGTATCGTGGATGCGTCGCTCAGCAACATCCGAAGATTCGGCGCATCCTCGTAGTCCGTCATCAACTCCTGCAGATGATGCAGTGCGAGCAGCAACAGGCCCAGGCCGATGAGCGTGCGCCCCAGTTCATGAGCGCAAGTGTTCGATACCTTGCGGAACATCAGCACGCCAACGAGGATCAGGGCGGGCGACACGGCGCTGACTTCGAACGAAAGCACCTGCACGAGCAACGTCGTGCCCACGTTCGCGCCGAGCACGACGGCCAATGCCGGGACAAGGCCGACGCGCCCCTGCGCGGCGAGTTCGCTCGTCATGACCGTGGTCGTCGTACTGCTCTGCAGCACCGCTGTTACGCCCATGCCGCCGAAGAAGGCAGGGAGTCGCCCGAAAAGCGCCCGTTCCAGCAGCGACCGCAGGCCAGCGCCGAACGCGCGCTGCATGCCGGTCTGAAGCATTTGCGTCCCGAGCAGCACCAGCGCAATCGAGCCGGCGAGATCGACCAGCGTGAACGTGAATGTCATGACTCTGGGCCCCAGACGCCGACCGGTTGTTCTTGTAACGTTTCCCGTCGTGAAGTTCGATCACGCCCGTCGCCGGCCGGCAAGGAAAGGCCAACTCGAATGCGTCTTGTCGCGACGGAGAAACGCACGACCGAACCGTAGATCACGCGACGGGTCTTCCCCCGAAGACGCCGTGCGCCACGTTACGGTCACCCACGGCGGTTTCCATGAAATCATGCGCCGGCAGGCACATCCCCGCTGCAAGTGGCATGCCACCAATGCGGGTCGGGTGCGCAAGGCGCGTTGAAACCGAAAAATACGGAGATGGGCCCGTCGGGCGAATGAATGTGTTGCAGCGTTGATACAGGCCTGCGTCTCTCATGCATCGGCCCATGTTGATTACCGCCATCACGCGCGCCCGACGACCGGGTGGTGGCGTCACCGTCACGAGCGGACCGAGCACGCCGCTGTGCCGACGCATCGGCACGTTTCGAAATTGAAACGCGCGGTGCGATACGTGGATGCGTACAACTGGATGGGAGCGGAGCGCGCGCTATGGACCGGCGCTCGTCGAAGATGGCTCGCCGACGTCGAATCCGCGAACCAGACCGGCGAACGGCGCGAACTGCGCCGTCCATCCGGTGTGCCCGGCCGCATGACCGGGCCGGACGGGTTTCGATCGGTACGGCGTTGCGCCGTCCGATCGCTACTGCTTAGCGACGCGGTTGCCCGGTGCGCGGCGGACGCGGCGAATTCGCGTCCTTGTGGCGGAAGTTGATGCGCCCCTTCGTCAGGTCGTACACCGACAGTTCCAGCGTCACACGGTCACCCGCGAGAATGCGGATGTGGTTCTTGCGCATGCGGCCCGACGCATACGCGCCGACCACGACGCCGTTTTCCAGCGTGACACGGTATTTGCTGTCCGGCAGCACTTCGTCGACGATTCCGTCCAGTTCCAGCAGTTCTTCTTTTGCCAAACCAATTCCTCCAGACAAGTGAGTGACCGCGGCCGCGGCGAGCCACCGGCGCCGTGTCCCGCAACGGGACGGCGGCCGGCAGGATGCCGGGTATCAATTCGTTCAGGCGGGCGACGGGCCCGCCTTGCAATCGGAGCCCGGCGCGTTGCGGCGGTCGGGCGGTCAGTGGCGGCGATGCAATCGGCACCGCGCAAAGTCGGGACCGCGCCGCGTGCGGCATGGCGACGGTCTACTCGGGTTGCAGCATGGGCCGCTGGCGACACGGCGAACGCGTCGCGAGGGCGTTGGATCGCACGTCGTACGGACGTGCGATGGATGAGGGAAGCACACGACCGATGCATCGTGAATGCCGCGATGCATCGGTCGTGTGCGTCGGAACGCGCTGGACGCCGGCTCGGGCCGGCCTCCGCGCGAGATCCGTCCGGCAGCGGCCGCCGCTTGGCGACCGGTGCCGATACGGCTTACTGCGGCGTGATGTTCGACGCTTGCAGACCCTTCGGGCCGCGCTTCACTTCGTAGCTGACCTTCTGGCCTTCGGCCAGGGTCTTGAAACCCGTGCCGCGGATTTCAGAGAAATGGGCGAACAGATCGTCGCCGCCGTTGTCCGGGGAGATGAAACCAAAGCCCTTGGTTTCGTTGAACCACTTGACGGTACCGGTATCCACAAATACTTCCTTAATACGAATGAAATGAACATGCGCCCGTGACGGGCACAGAAAGAATCAAAGAGGGAGAGACCAACGACTGCCGCACGCCGTGCGGCCAATGATGAGCAATCGAGCTTCTTGAAGACTTCGGTCTCGGACACTACGCGGTGCAAGCCGATCCGTCAAGTCCTTTCGATGCGACGCGTGCGCGCGGCAGCATGCGCCGCCTTGTCCGGCGGGCGTTTGCGGCAATCGGAGGCGTAGCGATACGCCCCCATTTTTCCCGCCACTCGCCACGCCGCGCCGTGACTGCGCTATTGCATTACTGCGGTTCGAACACGTGATGCAGCGCCGGCGGCGTCTCGCCGTCGCGGATCTTCATCTCGAACGACTTGCGCGCGACGCTCGACGGCCGCACGTCGGCCGCGTCCAGATAGAACTGCGAATACCAGTCGCGCATCTGGTACAGCGGCCCGTCGCCTTCGCACAGCAGCGGGTTGTCGATCCGCGTCTTGCTGTGCCAGATGTCGACGTCCTCGTAGAACGCGCGCTGCGCTTCCTTCACGTAAGCGTTCGCGATCTCCAGGTTCTGCGCGTCGCTCAGGCCGGCCACCTTCTTCACGATCACGCCGTAGCGCAGCTCGAAACTGTTCATGTCGATCGGCACGTGGCAGTTCAGCAGCACCGAATGGATCGGCTGCCCGCCGCTCTGCCCCGTCATCTGCGTGATGTGCACGGCCGGCCCGAAATACGTCGACAGCGCGGTCAGGCTGTCACCGCCGAGCTTCTCGCTGCGGCCGACCATCAGCTGCGTCGCCTTGTGATCCTCGAACAGGTTCGCGAAATAGTCGATCGGCGCGTGGTGCACGGTCGCGAAGTGCGCGACGTCCGAGATGTTGTCGACCAGCTCGCGGCAGTTCGCGTTGATCACCATCTTGTCGACGACCCAGTCCGACCATTCGTCGGAGAAGCACACGTCGAGCCTCGGAATCGCGACTTCCGGCGGCGGCGCATTGCCTTCCGGGTCGTTCCACACGAACAGCAGGTTGTTTTCCTCGCAGGTCGGCCACGCGCCGATGCGCGCCTTCGGCGGAATCCGCTTGCAATACGGAATCGACGCGCACTGCCCTGCGCCGTTCCACGCCCAGCCGTGGAACGGGCAGACGAGGTTGTCGCCTTCGACCGTGCCGAGGCTCAGGTCGGCGCCCATGTGTGGGCAGTACGCGTCGACGACGTTGATCTTGCCGGTCGAATCGGCGAACGCGGCGAGCTTGCGGCCGAAGATGTTCAGCGTGTGCGGCTTGCCGTCCTTGTAGTCGCGGGCGAGGCCGAGGCAGTGCCAGCCGCGCGCATAGCGCTGCGCGAGCGGCTGGGCTTCGATCTTGTAAGGGCGTGCGGACATGTGGGTTGACTCCTCTTTGGGGAACGCGCGGCGGCCCGCCGCGCACCGGGGTAATGGGTTCGGGGGCGCGTCGTTCAGCGCGCCGGATTGCCGGGTTCGAGCGCGCGCGTCGGTTCGCGCGCGGGTGCCGGCGCAGACGGCGCAGACGACGCGGACGGCTGCGTCAGTTGCGCCACGCGGCGCTCGGCGCGCTCGACGCCGAGCCACGCGGCCAGCGCGGGCAGCAGGAACACCGCGCCGAACAGGTTCACGAGGAACATGAACGCGAGCAGCACGCCCATGTCGACCTGGAACTTCAGCGCGGAGAACGCCCACGTGCCGACTCCGATGAACATCGTGACGGCCGTGAACAGCGCCGCGGTGCCGCGCTGGCGCATCGCGTCGGCGAATGCGTCGGGCAGCGTCGCGCCGTGGCGCAGGTCGTGCTGCAGGCGTTCGTACAGGTAGATCCCGTAGTCGACGCCGACGCCGACACCGAGCGTGATCACCGGCAGCGTCGCGACCTTCAGCCCGATGCCGAGCCGCGCCATCACCGCGTTGCACAGGATCGACACCAGCGTGAGCGGCACGATGATGCACAGCACCGCGCGCCACGAGCGGAACGTGACCGCGCACAGCAGCGCGATCGCACCGAAGATCGACAGCAGCATCGCGACCTCCGCGTCGCCGACCGCCTCGTTGGTCGCGGCCATCACGCCGACGTTGCCGCCCGCGAGCCGGAACGCGACGTTCGGCGTCGGGTTCTCGGCCGCGTAGCGCTTGATCTCGTCGACGATGTGCGCGATGGTCGTGCCTTCGTGGTTCTTCGTGTAGATCAGCACCTGGATCGCCTTGCAGTTCGCGGTGTTCATCCCGTTGTCGGGGTCGAACGCGTTGGAACCCTGCGTGAGCCCGTCGCTGGAGCGCGGCAGCGCGGCCCAGCGCGGATTGCCTTCGTTGAACGCGGCGATGAACACCTTGCCCTGCGACGCGACGCTCGTCACCGACTGCACGCCGGCCACGCCGCGCATGTTCATCTCGAACTTCTCGATCGCGCTCATCACCGGGTAATGCAGGCAGGCGTCGTCGAAACCGGTCGTCTCGACGATCACCGACAGCACGTCGACGCCGATGTTGTACTGGTGCGTGATCGCCGCGTTGTCGACGTTGTAGCGCGAGTTCGCGCGCAGCTCCGGCGCGCCGGTGCCGATGTCGCCGATCTCGAGCCTGCGCGACTCGAGCGTGCCGTACGCGAGCAGCGCGAGCGCGACGGCGAACACGCCGAGCGCGGGCGCCGGGCGCGCGAACAGCGCGAAGCGCGACCACATCGGGCTTCCGCCGGCCGCCGCGGTGCGCTGCGCCCGCGCGAGCGTGCCGCGCTCGAGGCGCGTGTACGACAGCAGGATCGGCAGGAACACCTTGTTGGTGACGATCATCAGCAGCACGCCGAGGCACGCGGTGATGCCGAGCTCGCGCACGATGTCGATCTTGATCCGCATGATCACCATGAAGCCGAGCGCGTTGGTCAGCAGCGCGACCGTGCCCGGCACGAACAGCTTGCGGAACGCGTCGCGCGCGGCCTCCGCCGACGATGCGCCGCGCACCAGCGCCTGCTTCCACGCATTGGTCATCTGCACCGCGTGCGACACGCCGATCGAGAAGATCAGGAACGGCACGAGGATCGACATCGGATCGATGCCGAGCCCGAGCAGCGGCAACGCGCCGAGCAGCCAGACGACCGGCAGCAGCGCGACGACGAGCGCGAGCACGGTCGTCTTCAGCGAGCGCGTATAGGCGAACAGCAGTGCGGCCGTCACGAGGAACGCGAGCGCGAAGAACGCCATCACGCCGGCGATCCCAGCTTCGACGTCGCCGACCAGCTTCGCGAAGCCGATGATGTTCACGTCGATGTCCTGCTTCGCGTAGCGCGCGCGGATTTCCTCGAGCTGGCGCGCGACCGCGCTGTAGTCGAGCCGCTTGCCGGTGGCCGGATCGGTCTCGCGCAACTCCGCGCGGATCAGCGCCGACTTCAGGTCGTTGCCGACCAGGCGGCCGATCTGCCCGGAGCGCGCGACGTTGCGGCGCACCTTCGCGAGGTCGTCCGGGTTCGCGCTCGAGAACTGGCCGGGCACGACCACGTCGCCGCGAAAACCGGCTTCCGTCACCTCGGTGTAGTGCACGTTCGGCGTGAACAACGAGAACACGCGCGAGCGGTTCACGCCGGGGATGAAGAACACGTCGTCGGTCGCGTGGCGCAGCGCGTCCATGAACGTCTGGTTGTAGATGTCGCCGTCGCCCTTCCAGCGCAGGCTGACGAGGATCGTGTTCGCGCCGGGGAACGCGCCCGCATAGCGCTCGAACACCTGCATGTACGGGTGCTGCATCGGGATCATCTTGTTGAAGCCCGGATCGAGCTTCAGGCGCGTCGCGGACAGGCCGAGCGCGAGCGTCAGCGCGACGCACAGCAGCATCAGCAGCCGGCGCTGCCGGATGATGGTATCGGCGCAGCGCTCGACGAACGCGGCGAGGCGCGACGCGGGAACGGCTTCGGTGGAGCGTGACAGGTCGTTCATGGATTTCTCGTGTCGGAACGGACGGAACAGGCGATGCGGACGATGCGGGCGGCGCGGCAACGCGACCGCGGCCGCGCATCAGGACGGCGACGCAGCGAGCGGCGCGACGCCGGCCTCGCCCCCGAGCAGCAGCGCGCCGCGGCCCATGTCGAGCACGGCCGCGAGGCTCTGCACGCCGCCGAGCTTGCGCACGTCGAAGGTCAGGCCGCCGTCGCTCGACCCGACGATCGCGCCGCCCTGCCCGACCAGCACGAGTTCGCCGTCGGCAAGCTGGGTCGCGCCGAAATACGACACCGGCACGTGGCTGTCGACGTGCGTCCAGGTCGCGCCGCGATCGGTGCTGCGCAACACGTTGCCGCGCATGCCGTACGCGACCCAGTCGCCGTTCGCGAGCATCAGCGCGCCGAACAGCGAGCCTTGGTACGGCGACGGCACCTTGTCCCAGCTCGCGCCGTTGTCGGTCGAACGCAGCAGCGTGCCGCTCTCGCCTGCGATCAGCAGGTCGCCGTGGCCGTCGCCGACGATCGCGTTCAGGTGGCGGTCGCCCGCCGGTGTCTTGAGCGGCTGCCACGTGAGCCCCGCATCGTCCGAGCGCAGCAGCTGGCCGAAACTGCCGGCCGCGAACAGCGGGCCGTTCGCGGTTCCCCACACGGACAGCAGCGGATCGGAATGCGCGTTGTCGCCATGAACTTCGCGCCAGTGCACGCCCGCGTCGTCGCTGCGCAGGATCCGGCCGTCGTGACCGACCGCGATGCCGAGCGTCGGCGTGACGAAGCTCACCTGCGTGAGCGTCGATCCCTGGTCCGGCGTGACCGACGCCGGCCGCCAGCGGCCGCTCGCATCGTCGCTCAACAGGATCACGCCGCGCTCGCCGACCGCGACGATGCGCGTGCCGGCGCGGGCGAGCCCGTTGATCTGCAGGCGGTCCGCATGGATCGCGGTGACCGGGAACGCCGGCAGCGGGCGCGGCGAGAACGCGAACAGCGCGGCGCCGAGCACGAGCGCCGACATCGCGAGTCCTGGCAAAGTACGTTTCATCGGTTTGTCTCCTTCTCTGCGAGCGGCCCGGGCCCGCGCCGACGCGCTCGCCCTGCCGCTGCAAGTCTCCGGGCCGTCGGTCGTTGCCGCGGCCTCGAATGGTCCCGAATGGATGGCAGCCGAACCGGGCTGCCGGCTCGGCTGCCGGTGAGCCTTGCTCGAGCGTCGTTACGCGCCGACCTCGAACAGCGCGGCGGCACCCATCCCGCCGCCGATGCACATCGTCACGACCGCATGCCGCACGCCGCGGCGCGCGCCTTCGAGCAGCGCGTGCATCGTCATCCGCGTGCCCGACATCCCGAACGGGTGGCCGAGCGCGATCGCGCCGCCGTCGACGTTCAGCCGCTCGTCGGGGATGCCGAGCGTGTCGCGGCAATACAGCGCCTGGCACGCGAACGCCTCGTTCAGCTCCCACAGCCCGACGTCGCGCACGGTCATCCCGAAACGTTCCAGCAGCTTCGGAATCGCGAACACCGGGCCGATGCCCATCTCGTCCGGCTCGCAGCCGGCCACGGCCAGCCCGCGGAACGTGCCGAGCGGCGTCAGTCCGCGACGCTCCGCCTCGGCCCGCGACATCACGACGACCGCCGCCGCGCCGTCCGACAGCTGCGACGCGTTGCCGGCCGTCACGAACTCGCCCTGCTCGACGACCTTGCCGCCGCTCCACGACGGCTTGAGCCCCGCGAGCCGTTCGGCCGTCGTGTCGGCGCGCACGCCCTCGTCGCGCGCCGCGTGGACGGCTTCGTGGCCGGTCGGATTGCCTTCCTTGTCGAACAGCGCGCGCCGCACGTCGAGCGGCGCGATTTCCGCGTCGAAGCGGCCGGCCGCCTGCGCGTCGGCCGTGCGCTGGTGGCTCTGCAGCGCGAATTCGTCCTGCGCGGCACGCGAGATGCCGTAACGGCGCGACACGATCTCGGCCGTTTCCATCATCGCGATGTACGCGGCAGGCTGATGGTCGAGCACGGCCTGCGAACGCGCGCGGTAGCCGTTCTTGTGCTTGTTCTGCGTGAGCGAGATCGATTCGACGCCGCCCGCGACGACGATCCGCGCATCGCCCGCGCCGATGCTGCGCGCGGCGCTCGCGATCGACATCAGGCCCGACGAGCACATGCGGTCGATCGACATCCCGGGCACCGACGCCGGCAAGCCGGCCGCCGCGGCCGACAGGCGGCCGATGTTGTAACCCTGCGTGCCCTGCTGCGCGGCGCAGCCGATCAGCACGTCGTCGACGTCGGCCGGCGCGACGCCCGCGCGTTCGAGCGCCGCGCGCACGACGTGGCCGCCCAGCGCTGGCGCCTCGGTGTCGTTGAACATGCCGCGAAACGCCTTGCCGATCGGCGTGCGTGCGACGGAAACGATGACTGCGTCTTCCATGAGCTGGCTCTCTGAATCGAAACTAGAAGTAGTAGCGGCTGATCGTGTCGGCGACGCAGCCGGGCTTGGCCTCGCCTTCGATCTCGACGGTCACGCGGACCCACGCCTGCACGCCGCCGTCGAGCGGCTCGACGCGCAGCAGCTCGCCGACGCCGCGCACGCGCGCGCCGACCTTCACCGGCGCCGGGAAGCGGATCTTGTCGCAGCCGTAGTTGACGCCGAGCCGCGCGCCGTCGATGCGCACGATCTGCGGCAGGAAATAATTGACGAGCGACAGCGTCAGGTAGCCGTGCGCGATGCACGCGCCGAACGGGCCGTCCTTCGCGCGCAGCGGGTCGACGTGTACCCACTGGTGGTCGCCCGTCGCGTCGGCGAAGCCGTCGATGCGGATCTGGTCGATCGCGAGCCAGGCGCTCGCGCCGAGCGTGTCGCCGACGGCCGCCGCGAGTTCGCCGGGATGCGCGAACACGCGGGGCGTCGCGCGCACGGGGTCGAGGGTCGCGCTCATCATGCGTGCTGGCTGCTGACCGACAGCACTTCGCCCGTCATGTACGACGCGTAATCGCTTGCAAGGAACACCATCACGTTCGCGACCTCCCAGACTTCGGCGGCGCGCCCGAAGGCTTCGCGCGACGCCAGTTGATTCAGCAGGTCGGCCGGGGCCGACTTCTTCAGAAAATCGTGCATCGCGATGCTCGGCGCGACCGCGTTGATGCGCACCCCGTAAGGCGACGCCTCGAGCGCCGCGCAGCGCGTGAGCGCCATCACGCCCGCCTTCGCCGCCGCGTAGTGCGCCTGTTCCGCCTGCGCACGCCAGCCGAGCACCGATGCGTTGTTGACGATCGCGCCGCGGCCGCGGGCCTGCATGTGCGGCAGCATCGCGCGCGTCATCCGGAACGTCCCGGTCAGGCTAATGTCGATCACCCGCGACCATTCGGCATCGTCCATTTCGACGATGCGTTTCGCGCCGCCGAGCCCGGCGTTGTTGAACAGTACGTCGACGCCGTCGAGCTTGTCCTGCGCGTCCGCGACGAGCGCCTGCACGTCGTCCTCGACCGCGACGTTGCACAGGCGGCCGTAGATCTGCTGCAGCCCCGTTTCGGCGCGCAGCGTCTCCACCGCTTGTTCGAGGCGCTTCTCGTGGATGTCGGAGATGAACAGCGCGCGACAGCCTTCCTCCGCGCAGCGGCGCGCGGCCGCGAAGCCGATGCCCGCGCCGGCGGCGGCCGTGATCAGCACCGATTTGCCGGCGAGCAGCTGGTGGCCCGGCACGTACGCCGGCGCTTTCTGGATCTGGGGTTCGGTCATGCGTTTCCTCGCGGTTCCCTGGGCATGCCGAGCCCGCGCTCGGCCATGATGTTCAGCTGGATTTCGTTGGTGCCGGCGTAGATCGTGTCCGCACGGGAGAACAGGAACACGCGCTGCAGATGGGTGAGCTTCTCGTCGGCCGGATCGATCACGTTCGCGCGCGGCCCGAGCGCATCCATCGCGAGCTGGCCGAGGTCGCGGTGCCAGTTCGACCAGAAATACTTGTAGATCAGCGCCTCGCGGCGCAGCGGCGCGGTGGCGCCGTTCGCGTCGTCCGCGCCCGACAGCATCCGCAGCGCGTTGTAGCGCATCACGCGCAGCCCGGCCCATGCGCGGCCGATCCGCTGGCGCAGCACCGGGTCGCGATCCGCGCCCGATTCGCGCGCGGCGTCGATCACCCAGTCGAGTTCGCGGACGAATTGCATCTGCTGGCCGAGCGTCGACATGCCGCGCTCAAAGCCGAGCAGCGTCATCGCGATCCGCCAGCCGTCGCCCGGCGCGCCGACGAGATCGCGAGCTTCCGCGCGCGCACCGTCGAAGAACACTTCGTTGAATTCGGCGCCGCCGTTGAGCTGCTTGATCGGGCGGATCTCGATGCCCGGCTGGTCGAGCGGCATCAGCAGGAACGACAGCCCCTTGTTGCCCTTCGATGCCGGATCGGTGCGCGCAAGCACGAAGATCCAGTCGGAGTCGTGCGCGAGCGACGTCCACACCTTCTGGCCGTGCACGCGCCAGGTACCGTCGGCGTCCTGCTCGGCACGCGTGCGCACGTTCGCGAGGTCCGAACCCGCGCCCGGCTCCGAGTAACCCTGGCACCAGAACTGCGTGCCGGCGAGAATTCCAGGCAGGAAGCGCGCGCGCTGGTCGTCGGTGCCGCACGCGACGAGCGTCGGGCCGAGCAGCCCTTCGCCGATGTGCCCCATCCGCCCGGGGCCACCGGCGCGCGCGTATTCCTCGTGGAAGATCACCTGCTCGGCGACCGAAAAGCCGCGGCCGCCCGCGTCGGTCGGCCAGCCGAGGCCGGTCCAGCCGCCCTGCGCGAGTTCCCGTTCCCACGCCTTGCGCAGTTCGGGAAACGCTTCCTCGTCGCCGGGGCCGCCGCGGTACTTCAGGCACGCGAATTCGCCGGTCAGGTGCGACTGCACCCAGTCGGCGACTTCGTGCCGCAATTGCTGTTCGCGCGTTTCGCTGTTCATTGGAGGGCTCCGGTGCGCGCGGCGGACGAACGCGTGGCGATCGAAGCCGACGGCGACGACGACGCGAGCACCGCGTCGTGCTGCGACGCGCCGCCGTCGATCGCCTGGCTGGCGATCCATTCGAGCAGTTGCGGCGTGCTGCCGAACTGCGCGCCCGACGCCTGCGCGCGCTTGAAATAGAGATGCGGGTCGTATTCCCACGTGAAGCCGACGCCGCCGTGCAGCTGGATCGCCTCCTGTGCGCAGAACGCATACGCATCGTTGGCGGCGGCTTTTGCGGCCGCGACGTCGGCGCGCAGCGCAGCGCCGGGCGTGCTGCTGCCGGCTTCCGCGTCCCACGCGTGGGCGGCGCCGAGCACGGCCGAGCGCGCGGATTCGATCAGCACCATCATCTGCGCGCAGCGGTGCTTGACGGCCTGGAACGACGCGATCGCGCGGCCGAACTGCACGCGCTGGCCGGTGTAGTCGAGCGTGAGATCGAGGCATTGCTGTGCGCCACCGAGTTGTTCGGCGGCCAGCGCGAGCGCTGCGAACCATGCGGTGCGTTCGAGCAACTTCGCGGCAGCGCCGCCGCTCGCGAACAACGCGTCGCGGCTCACCCGGGCCTCGTCGAGCACGACGCGCGCGATCGGCCGCGTCGCGTCGAGCGTGTCGAGCGGCGTGACGCACAGGCCCGACACCTTCGCGACGTCGATCGCGAACACCCCGATCGCCTGCCCTTCGTTCGCGATCCGTGCCGGGATCATCAGCAGGTCGGCGCGCGCACCGTCGATCACCTGCTCGATCGTTCCGGACAGCGCGTAACCCCCCGCCGCTTCTTCAGCGACGACCGGCAGTTGACCCGCGCCGGCCGGAAGCTCGAGCGGCAATGCCAGCGTCGCGCTGCACGCGCCTTCGGCCAGCTTCGCGAGCCAGCCGGTCGCGCCCGGCGTATCGCAGCCGGCCAGCGCGGTGGCCGCCAGGCACGCGGTCGAAAAATACGGCACGCACGCGACGCGCCGCCCAAGCTGCTCCATCAACAGCGTCTGTTCGACCGCGCCGAGCCCCATCCCGCCCGCCGCCTCCGGCAGCGCCAGCGCGTTCCAGCCCAGCTCGCCCGCGAGCGCGGCCCACAGCGCGTCGTCGCGGCCGGCCGCTTGCTCGATCGCGCGGCGCACGTCGGCCGACGCGCTGCGCTCGGCGAGCACGTCGGCTGCCGCGTCGCGGATCATCGCCTGTTCGTCGGTGAGCGCCAGATCCATCGTCAGCTCCCGTACACGCGCTGCGCGGGCCGCGCATCGGCGAGCAGCCGCGCGACCGCCGGGCCGACCTCGGCCGGCGCCCAGCGCGCGCCGCGATCGACGCTCGGGCCGGTGCGCCAGCCCTCGGCCACCGCGATCATCCCGCCCGCGACCTCGAACACCTGGCCCGTCACGTCGGCCGACAGCGCGCTGCCGAGCCACACGACGAGCGGCGCGACGTTGGCCGGATCGAAATAGTCGAAGCCGCCGTCCTCGGGCTTCTTCATCATGTCGGCGAACACGCCTTCGGTCATCGACGTGCGCGCGGCCGGCGCGAGCGCGTTCACGCGCACGCCGTAGCGCTGCAGTTCGACCGCCTGCATCAGCGTGAGCGCCGCGATGCCGGCCTTCGCCGCGCCGTAGTTCGACTGGCCGATCGAGCCTTGCAGCCCGGCGCCGGAGCTCGTGTTGACGATGCGCGCGTCGACCGGATGGCCGGCCTTCGCGGCGTCGCGCCATACACGTGCCAGCACGCTCGACAGGCAGAAGTGGCCGCGCAGGTGTACGCGCATCACGTCGTCCCAGTCGGTTTCGGTCATGCTGGTGAACATCTTGTCGCGGCAGATGCCTGCGTTGTTGACCAGCACGTGCACGTCGCCGAATGCTTCTCGTGCGGCGTCGACGATCCGCTGCGCGGTGTCGATCCTGGTGATGTCGTCCGAATTCGCGAGCGCGCGGCCGCCGCGTCGTGCGATCTCGTCGCACACGGCCTGCGCTGCCTCGTGCCGGATGTCGTTGACGACAACCGCCGCGCCCTCGGCCGCGAACGCGAGCGCGTATTCGCGCCCGAGCCCGCCGCCGGCGCCGGTGATGATGACGGTGCGTCCGTTACAGATTCCCATGCTGATGCCTCCTGGATCGAGAGATCGTGAAAGTGACGCGCTCACAGGCGCTCGATGATCGTGACGTTCGCGAGACCACCGCCTTCACACATCGTCTGCATCCCGTAACGTCCGCAGGTGCGTTCCAGTTCGTGCACCAGCGTCGTCATCAGCCGCGCGCCGGTCGCGCCGAGCGGATGGCCGAGCGCGATGCCGCCGCCGTTCGGGTTGGTCTTTTCGTGCGGGAAGCGCGTGTCGGCAAGCCAGGCCTGCGCGACCGACGCGAACGCCTCGTTCATCTCGACGACGTCGATCTGCGCCCAGTCGAGCCCGCTCTTCTTCAGCGCGGCCTTGGTCGCCGGGATCGGCGCGGTGAGCATCCACAGCGGATCGTCGCCGAGCACGCTCAGGTGATGAATGCGCGCGCGCGGCGTGAGGCCGTAGCGCTTCAAGGCATCTTCGGACACGATCAAGAGCGCCGCGGCCGCATCGCAGGTCTGGCTCGCGACGGCGGCCGTCAGCGAGCCGCCCGGCATCAGCGGTTCAAGCGTCGCCATCTTGTCGAGCGACGTGTCGGGGCGCGGCGTTTCATCGTGCTGCACGCCTTCGAGCGGCACGATTTCCCGCTTGAAATGGCCGGCCTCGATCGCCGCCACCGCGCGGCGATGGCTTTCCAGCGCATAGCGTTCCATCGCGTCGCGCGACAGGTTCCAGTGATCGGCGATCCGCTGCGCGGCGACGAACTGCGACACCGGCGCATCGCCGAAGCGCGCGCGCCAGCCGGTGCTGCCCGAGAACGGGTCGTTGAAGCCCAGCGACACCGCGCTCGTCATCGCGGACGAGATCGGGATCTGCGTCATCGTCTGCACGCCGCCCGCAACCACCACGTCCTGCACACCGCTCATCACGGCCTGCGCGGCGAAGTGCACGGCCTGCTGCGACGAGCCGCACTGGCGATCGACCGTCACGCCCGGCACCTGCAGCGGCAACCCGGCCGCGAGCCAGCAGGTGCGCGCGATGTTGCCGGCGAGCGGGCCGATCGTGTCGACGCAGCCGAACACCACGTCGTCGTATTCGTCGGCCGGAATCGCGTTGCGTTCGACGAGCGTCTTCAGCACGAAGCCGCCGAGGTCCGCCGCGTGCACGTGTGCGAGCCCGCCCTTGCGGCGGCCGGTCGGCGTGCGCAGCGCGTCGACGATATAGGCTTGTTTCATTGATTGGTCTCCTCGAAGTCGAAGGTCTGCGCGGGGCCGATCGGCAATGCGTCGCCGAGGATCGCGTCGGCCACGCGGGCCTTGTGGAACGCGGTGTCGCCCCAGCTGCCGGAGAGCGCCCAGATCCGCTTCATGAAGATCTGCAGGTCGAGCTCCCACGTGTAGCCGATCGCGCCGTGAACCTGCATCGTGTGGCGCGCGGCCAGCTGCGCGGCGGCGCTCGCCGCGAGCTTCGCGTGCGACACCAGCACCGCGCGCTGCGGGTGATCGTCGGCGATCGCTTGAGCCGCGCGCGCGACCACCGGCCGCGCGAACTCGTAGCGGATCGCGACGTCGGCGAGCAGGTGCTTGAGCGCCTGGTACGAACCGATCGCCTTGCCGAACTGCTTGCGCTGCGCGCTGTAGTCGATCGCGACGTCGAGCACGCGTTGCGTGAGGCCGAGCAATTGCGCGGCCACCGCGAACGCGCCGTGGTCGAGCGCGCGATCGAGCAGCGGCGCGGCTTCGTCGGCGCCCGCGATGCGCGTGGCCGCCGACGGTTCCCAGTCGAGCGTGAACAGGCGCCGCGACGGGTCGACGCTGTCGACCGCGCGCCACGCGCACTGCGCGGGATCGACGCGGTGCAGCTCGCCGCGGTGCTCGCAGAGCAGCGCCTGCGCGACGTGCACGTCGGCCGCATACGGGTTCACCGGATGCACGAACGCGACACGCGCGCGCCCTTCGGCGATGTCGCGCAGCAGCGCGTCGCGCCAGCCGCTGGCGGGCAGCCGCGCGAGCACGCCGGCCGATACCAGCGCCGTGTCGAGCAGCGGCTCCGGGCTGCCGAAATAGCCGTAGGTCTGCGCGAGCAGCGCCCATTCCGCTTCGGTCAGGCCGAGGCCGCCGTGCGCTTCGGGCACCGACACGGCGGTCAGCCCCTGCGACGCGAACAGCGACCACAGCGCGTCGGAGCGGCCGGTCGGCGTGGCCCACAGCTCGCGGATCAGTTCCGGGGTCATCTCGGTCATCAGCAGGCGCTTCACGCTGTCCGCGAGCGCTTCCTGGTCTTCATCGAATACGAAATCCATACGATGTCCGTTCAGTGAGGGAATCGCCGGCGCGCTCACGCGCGCGGCATGCCGAGCATCCGTTCGGCGACGATGTTGCGCTGGATCTCGTTGGTGCCCGCGTAGATCGGGCCGGCCTGCGCGAACAGGAAGCCGTCGAGCCAGTGGCCGAGCGTCGCGTGCTGCGCGGCCGTCTGCGGGACGACCTCGCCGTGCGCGCCGAGAATGTCGAGCGCGGTCTGGTGCATCCGCAGGTCCAGCTCCGACCAGAACACCTTGTTGGTGCTCGATTCCGCGCCGATGTGGCCGCCCTTCAGCAACCGGCTTGCGGTCGCATAGGTCGACAGCGCGTACGCCTGCGCGTCCATCCACGCGGCGACCACGCGTTCGCGCAGCGTCGGGTCGCGATCCGCGCTGTCGCGGTGCGAGAGATACAGGTCGCGCAACGCCTGCGCGGTGCGCTGGAACCGCGCGGGCGAACGCAGCATCAGCCCGCGCTCGAAGCCGGCCGTCGCCATCGCGACCTGCCAGCCCGCGCCTTCGGCCGCGAGGCGGTTCTCGACCGGCACGCGCACGTCGTCGAAGAAAATCTCCGCGAAGCCCGTCTGCCCGTTGAGCTGGCGGATCGGCCGCACCGTGATGCCCGGCGCGGACAGCGGCACCATCAGGAACGTGAGCCCGTGGTGACGCGACGATTCGGGATCGCTGCGGAACAGCCCGAACAGCCAGTCGGCCCACACCGCGCGGGTCGACCAGATCTTCTGGCCGTTGAGCACGTATTCGTCGCCGATGCGGATCGCCGTCGTGCGGATCGCGGCCATGTCCGAACCCGCGTTCGGCTCCGACCAGCCCTGCGCCCACACGTGCTCGCCGGCCGCCATCGCGGGCAGGAAGCGCGCCTTCTGCGCGTCGGTGCCGAAGTCCATCAGCGTCGGGCCGAGCAGGAAGATGCCGTTCTGGTTCACGCGCATCGGTGCGTCGGCGCGCCAGTACTCTTCCTCGAAAATCAGCCACTCGATCAGGTCGCAGCCGCGCCCGCCGAGTTCGCGCGGCCACGTGACCATGCTCCAGCGGCCCGAGTGCAGCGTGCGCTCCCATTCGCGGTGCGCGGCGAAACCTTCCTCGGTATCGAAGCTCGGCAGCCGCTCGCGCGGCACGTGCGCGGCGAGCCATGCGCGGATTTCCGCGCGGAACGCCTGCTGTTGCGGCGTATAGGTCAGGTTCATGCGCGTGCCTCCTCGACGCCTGCCTGCGCGTCGAACCGCGCGTCGCGCTTCTCGACGAATGCGGCGCGCGCCTCCGTCGAGTCGTTCGTCATGTAGGCCTGCAGCGTGAAGCCCTGCTCCCAGCGGTATTTGTCTTCGAGATCGCCGTCCTCGACGCCGTTCAGCGCCTCCTTCGCGAGCCGCACCATCGCCGGGCTTTTCTCCGCGATCTTGCGCGCTATCGCGAGCGCCGCGTCGCGCAACGCGTCGCGCGTCACGACCTGCTCGACCGCGCCGAGCCGGTACGCTTCGGCTGCGTCGATCATGTCGCCGGTGAAGTACATCGCGCGCACCTTCTGCACGCCGAACAGTCGTTGCAGATGCGCGCCGCCGCCCATCGCGCCACGGTCGATCTCCGGCACGCCGAAGCGCGCGCAGTCGGCCGCGACGATGATGTCCGCCGCGCCGCAGATGCCGATCCCGCCGCCGAGCACGAAACCGTGCACGGCCGCGATCACCGGTTTCGGGTTGCGGTGCACCGCGCGGAACGTCTCGTAGTTGCCCGCGTTGACCGACACGATCCGCTCCGGATGCGCGGCGAGTTCCTTGATGTCGACGCCCGCGCAGAAGCCGCGGCCTTCTCCGCGCACGACGATCACGCGCACGTCGTCGTCCTCGCCGAGCGCGTCGAGCGCGCGCGCGAGTGCATGCCAGCCCTGCGCATCGAGCGCGTTCACGGGCGGATGGGCGATCACCAGTTCGGCGATGCCGTCGGCGCGCTCGATCCGGAACGGCGTCGCGCCGCCCGGTTGATTGGATGCAGTCATCTCCAAAGCCTCCCTGTGATGTTTTTTACGCAGCCTGTGCCGCGGTCGCGCCGCGCAATGCGGCCAGCGCGTCGAGCCGCTCGCCGGCTTCCGCGACGATCCGCGCGATCAGCGCGTCGCACGATTCGATCGCGCCGATCATCGCGGCCGCCTGGCCGCTCGGCAGCACGCCTTCGTCCGGCCGCCCCTCGACGATCGCGCGCTGGATCAGGAACGGCGCGTTCGCGGCCATCAGCGTCTGGCTCGCCGTGTAGTCGTGCGAGCGCAGCGCCTTGATCGCGAGGCCGAGCATGTCGCCCGTGCTCAGGCCGTTCTGGCGGCGCCACGCTTCGGCCGTCTTCAGCGCGAACCACGTACGGCGCAGCGGGCCGAAGCGTTCGAGCTTCAGCAGGTACGGGTTGTCGATCATCCGTTGCGGCAGCCCGTCGAGCGCGTCCGACACGCGGATCCGCGCCGGATCGCCGACCGCGACGTAGCGGTCGAGCGTTTCGCGCGGCACCGGCGATTCGGCGCTCATCAGGAAACGCGTGCCCATCGCGATGCCGGCTGCGCCATACGCGAGCGCGGCCGCCAGCCCGCGGCCGTCGAAGAATCCGCCGGCCGCGACGACCGGCACCCGCACCGCGTCGAGCACCTTCGGCAGCAGCAGCGTGGTCGGCACCGAGCCCGTGTGGCCGCCGCCTTCCGCGCCCTGCACCGTCACGATGTCCGCGCCGAGCTCGACCGCCTTCGACGCGTGCTTCGGCGCGCCGACGGTCGGCATGCAGACGATGCCGGCGTCCTTGAAGCGTCGGATCGTCTTCGCGTCCGGCCCGCGGCCGTAACTGACCGCACGCAGCTGGTGCTTGATCGCGAGATCGACCACCTGTGCGGCGTTCTTCTGGAACATGTGGAAATTGATGCCGAACGGCTTGTCGGTCAGCGACTTCACCTTCAGGATCTCGGCCTCGACCTGCCCGGGTTCGAGCGTCGCGCCGGCGAGGAAGCCGAAGCCGCCCGCATTGGCGGTCGCCGCAACGAGCCGCGCGTCGGCCACCCAGCCCATCGCGGTCTGCACGATCGGGTAGCGGCAGCCGAGCAGGTCGCACAGCGGCGTATGCAGCGTCGTGCTCATGCGGCGGCTCCGTTGACGGCGGCCGGCGCCGCATCGGCCTGCGCTTCGTCGTCCGCCGGTTCCGGCTTGCGCTGCGAGCTGGCCATCTTGCGGGCGTCGTAACCGCCGAGGCGGTCGCCACTGACGAGCTCGTTGTGCGCATGCGCGAAGTGATGCCATGCGAATGCCGCATCCATCGCCGCGCGCTTGCCCTGCAGTTCCTCGACGTGGTTCAGCGCCTGCTTGGTCAGCGTGAGGCCGAGGCGCGGCATCGTCGCGATCTTCGCGGCGATCGCGTAGGTTGCATCGCGCAGCCGCTCGCGCGGCACCACGCGGTTGACCATGCCCATCTGATACGCGCGCTCGGCCGGCATCCGCTCGCCGAGGAACAGGAACTCCTTCGCGATGCGCGGGTTCAGCTCGTACGCATGCGCGAAATACTCGACGCCGGGAATCCCCATCCGCACGACCGGATCCGCGAAAAACGCATCCTCCGACGCGACGATCAGGTCGCACACCCACGCGAGCATCAGCCCGCCCGCGATGCACGCGCCCTGCACCATCGCGATGGTCGGCTTCGGCAGGTCGCGCCAGCGCCGGCACATCCCGAGGTACACCTCCTGTTCGCGTGCATACAGAAATTCGCCGCCCTCCTTGTCGACGTGGTCGTACCACAGCGACGCGCGGTCGAACGACTCGTGGATGTCGCGGCCCGGCGTGCCGATGTCGTGGCCCGCCGAGAAATGCTTGCCGGCGCCCGCGAGCACGATCGCCTTCACCGCGTCGTCGTGCGCCGCGCGCCGGAACGCCGCGTCGAGCGCATACGTCATCTTCGAGTTCTGCGCGTTGTGATACTCGGGACGGTTCATCGTGATCGTCGCGATGCCGTCCTCGACCGCGTAGTCGACGACACCGTCGCCGAACGTCATCTGGGTCGCTTCCATGTCGGACCTCATCCGCGGCGCGGCGCCGGATTGTTGCGCACGATCGTCGCGCGCAGGTTGTGAGGGTCGAGCGCACGCACGATGCGCAGGTCTTCCGCATTCGGCGCGGCCGTCGTGCCCAGGTCGGGCGCCGCGATCAGCGGGAAGCCGGTTGCGTCCTGCACTTCGTCGAAGCTCACGCCCGGATGCAGCGAACGCACGCGGATCGCGTGGTCGGGCCCGCCGAAATCCATCACGCACAGGTCGGTGACGATGCTGCGCAGGTCGACGAAGGTCTTCATGCCGGGCAGCCGGCGCGCCGGGTTGTAGCCGACCGTGCACACCATGTCGACTTCGCCTGCGACGAACGTGCGCTTGCCGTGGCCGCTCACGAAGAACGAGTTCGCGTGGTTCGTCGAGTTGCCGGGGAAGCCGCGCGCGCCAAGCAGCTGCGTCTTCGGACGCGCGTAGTCGTCGCCGAGCCACGAGATGTTGGCCTGGCCGAAACGGTCGATCTGCGTCGGCATCACCAGCGCGTGGCGGCGGCCGTGCCACAGGCAGTCGAACACGCGCTCGTAGGTCATCCAGCCGCTCGCCTGCACGCGATAGCCGTCGGGACGCGGCCCGAGCGGGATCGGCGCCTCGACGAGATACGCTTCGCCGTCGGTCAGCATCAGCCCGCTGTTGTACGCGAGCCGCGCGAGGCCGGCCGCGAGCCGCGGGCCCGTGCCGATGCCGGTCGCCAGCACTTCGCCGTCGTCGCGCCAGAGTCGCGCGGACGCGACGATCATCAGTTCCGCGAGGGAATGGTCGAGAGATTCGCTCACAGGCGCTCCTTTACAGAATCGGCAACGGCAGCGTCGTCACGTGCGACAGCCCGCCGACGCCTTCGAGGTACTGGCGCTCGTCCTGGCCGACCACGTCGCGCAGGTACGCCGCCGTTTTCGCGTCGTCTTCCGCGCTGGCGCAATACGCGCGCAGGTGCGGCAGGTCCCAGCCGTAGTCCGGCCCGCACGACGTCGGGTGCGCGCCGCCGGGCGCGTGCACGACGCCGGTGACGAGCGAGCGCTCGAACGGATTGCGGCGCGCGGCGTCGAGGTCGTCGCTCGCGAGCGACACGTCGACCGTTTCCGCCGACACGTAGCAGCGCTGCGCGGCGCGCGCCATCCACGCATCGAAGAACGGATCGGGACCGTCGATGCGCGTGTTGCCCATCCGGTCGGCCGCGTTCACGTGCAGCAGCGCGACGTCGAGTTCGATCGCCGGCATCGCGAGCAGCGTTTCGCCGTCGTCGTACGGCGATTGCACCGTGCGCAGCTGCGGCGCGTGATCGAGCAGCGCGGTGCCGAAACCGGCGCGCGTCGGCAGGAACGGCAGGCGCGCGGCGGCCGCGCGCAGGCCGAGCTGCAGCATCCCTTCATCGAGTTCCAGCACGTCGACGCGGCCCTGTTCGCGGGCCCGGCGGAAATGCGGCTCGAGCGGAATCACGTCGAGCGACACGAAGCCGAACACCGCCTTGCGCACCTTGCCGGCCGCGCACAGCAGGCCGATGTCGGCGCCGCCGTACGCGACGATCGTCAGGTCCTTCAGGTTCGAGCGCGCGATCTCGCGCACCAGTGCCATCGGCTTGCGCCGCGGTCCCCATCCGCCGATGCCGATCGTCATGCCGTCGGCGAGTTGCGCGACCACGTCGCGTGCGGACATCGTCTTGTCGAGAGGTTTCATCGTCATCGTGCTGGCTTACCGGTATCCGATGCTGAAATCGTGGCCCCACTGGCTCACCTTGGTGGCCTCGAATACCGCGTGCTTCGACCAGTCGACCGTGAGGCCGCCGAAGCCGTATTCGAGATCGAAGCCGCCGGGGGTCTTCATGTAGAAAGAAATCATCTGGTCGTTGCAGTGGCGACCGAGCGTCGCCGACATCTTCACGTCGTGCGCGGCGCCCCGATCGAGCGCGCGGCCGACTTCGTCCATCGAGTCGACTTCGGCCATCACGTGCACGCAGCCCGACGGCACCGCCATCTCGAACAGCGCGAGGCTGTGATGGCGCGCGTTGCGGCAGTGCATGAAGTGAATGCGCTTCTCGGGTTCGGCGGGGTCCGGCGTGAACTTCACGCGGTAGATGTCGGACAGCTCGAAGCCGAGCACGCCGCGCACGAACGCGTCGGTCGCGTCGAACTGCGGCGCGGGCAGCACCGCGTGACCGAGCCCCATGTCGCCGGTGACGAAGCGCGCGACGCCCAGCGGCGACACGAAGCGGCGGAAGTCGCAGCGCGCGCCCCAGTACAACTCGTGGCGGTTGCCGGACGGGTCGGTGCACCACGCCATCGCCTGCACGCGGCGCAGCGCGGCTTCGTCGCGCGTGGCGCGCACGGCCTCGACACCCGCCTGCCGCAGTGCCGTCAGCGCGGCGTCGAACGCGGCGCCGTCGGGCAGTTCCCAGCCCGACGCGAAATAGCGATCGGTCGCACCGGGGACGATCACGTAGCGGAAATCGCGCTCGTCCATCTTCAGGTACAGCGCGCCGTCGGGCGCGTCGAGCACCTGCATGCCCAGCACGTCTTCCGCGTAGCGGCGCCACGCATCGACGCGGGTCGCCTCGACGACGACGTAGCCGAGCGCACGGACATCGATCATGTCGGCCTCCTCCAGGTTCAGAATCCATTGTTCGTGAAAGGATTCTGGCCGGTCGGGGATGGCGTCACATCGTCTGTTGGGACGAGAGCGGACGGGTCTTTTAGGACGACGCCGGCCGGGAGAGGACCGGGAATCGGACGCGCGCTAAAGCCCGGTGATACGGGCTGCAAGCGGGCGATGCGCGACGGAGAACGCGCGAGGGAAGAAGGCGGGAAGCGATGGCGGATTGCCGCGACGCGGCAACCCGGCTCACTCGAACGGGTTCAGCAGCCGGACGCCGGTGCGGGCGAAATCGTCGACATTGCGCGTGACGACCGTGAGATCGTTGATCAGCGCGGTGGCCGCGATCAGCTTGTCGAGTGCGTGGGCCGGGTCGGGCACACGCAAATGGCCCCACATCTGGCTGGTTTCGAGATCGACCGGCAGGATGTTCGACGCATAGCCGGACAGAATCGTCGCCATCCATGCCTCGAGCGCCGACGCCTGCGGATGATCGCCGCGATGGCGGATCAGATCGACGCCGCGCCGAAGTTCGGCCACCGTCACGATCGACAGGTAAAGCGGGCTCGCGTCGGCCTCGGCCTGCCTGAAGAACGCGCGCACGCCGCGGTTGGTTCGCTTGCCCTTCCTGATCTCGCTGATGACGTTCGTATCAATCAAAAACACGCCTGACCTCGCCGGAATCCTGAACACGTTGGAAATCCGCGTCTTCGCCGACGTCCGGCATGCTCATCAGCACTTGCGCGAATGTCCTTCGCTTCGGCCGGCCGAGCGCATCGGCCAGAATGGCCCGATGTTCGGCCTCGGCACTCCTGCCGTTCGCCGCAGCCTGCTCTCGAAGGCTCTGAACGATACTGTCATCCACGTTACGCACCAGAAGATTTGCCATGAGTCCCTCCATCCAGATTGCTATCAATGATAGCGCCAACGCGGTGAATTGCAAGCATTGCTATCATCGTCGTGATCGGACGGAAGCCGGTGGTCGGCGTTGGCCGGCGGCAGCAGACGGCATGAAGCCACCCACGTTCCGCCGTCGGCCCGACGCGTCGAACTGCTGTCATCCAAGGTAATCCAGCCGCGGCGACGAAAAAAGACGGCCGAATGGCCATTCACCGACGGATAGTCTGCGCCGGTGGGGGATGTCGGACGCGCGCCGCACGACCATCACCAGCACCGCGACCAGAATCACGGACGCGATCGGCGACATCGTGCCGGTAACGACTGCGACGAATGCCTGGGCCGGCACGGTCCAGGTGAGTGCCAGGACGATAGACTCGAGCCGGTTCGGCCGGACGTTCCGGCAGTCCAGCAACAGGCAACGGGAAGGTCTGCGGATACGGTCACGGCACGAAAGCGTCGAACGGCCGGAGCGCGGCCGTGCCGTAATGCGTCCCGCTCAAAACCGGTACGAGATCCCGATCTGCAGCACCGGGTACCACCGATACCGCGACATCACGCGGTTCAGTTCGTCGAGGCCGCTGGCGGTCAGAATCTGGCTCTTCTGCGGTCCGGCCGCGGCGGCGAGTTGCGGCGACAGCGTGTACGAGCAGCGCGGGATGCCGTACGCGACGCCCAGGTCGGCGACGAAACCGAGCCCCTTCGACGCCGGCCGGTGCCCGTAGCCGATCCCGACATACGGCATCACGGTCGGATAGCGTGCCTCCGCGACCGCGTACATCCCCGGCAGCGCCGGAAAACGCTTGCCGGCGAACACGTAGGTCCCGTCGGTGGGCACCGACACGCCGCGGATATCGTCGTCGTTGAAGCGCAATCCGATCGTCGCGCGAAAGCCGCTGCCGCGCCACGGAAAGATGTCCGCATACAGGCCGCCTTGCCGCAACTTGATGTCGTCCTGGTAGCGATTGCCGGCCACCGTGAAGTCATGCGTCAGATTGATCGCGTTGAAATCCGCGTGTGCGCCGAGCACAGAATTGAAGCTCACTGCCGCGCCGATGCCGACGCCCTGCGTGCCGCCCTGCACGTAGATTTCCTGTGCGTGCGCGCCGGCCGTGACTACCAGCGCCAGCGCTGCCCATTGGTTCATTGTCATTTTCACGGGCGTCCCCCCGACATGTGCCGGGCGCGCCGACCCGCCACGTGCAGCGCATGTCGCCACGCGCGGCGGGTCCCCCGGCACGACATCTTGCAAGCAAGCTTGCTGTTTGACGGATCGAGCGTACGATGCCCGTGCGTGCCGCCGATACGACGCAGCGTGTCCGGCACCACGGGCCGCTATCCCGCGGCTCGATCCGATCCCCGATATTTCGATGTCGTTACGTGCCGCTCCCGCGATTTGTCGTTGCCATCAGTCGCGATTGTGTCGAGCGGCCCGGACCTAACCGCAAGGCATGTGCCATGCGGCGCGAACCGGCACGGGACAAGCGTCGCGGCCAAACGTCCGCGGTGATGCGGGGGAGAATCGACGGAAATGTTTCAGGAACGCATCTGTTTTCGGCACGTCAGCACCGTGCCCGATGCAGCGGAGCGATGCATCGGGTGCCGCGACGCGCGACGGGCAAGCACGCGCGGCTGTCGGCACGCGCGACATCGCAACGGCGTGCAAGCACGTGTGACGTCACGCATGGCAGGAAATGTTTCATCGACGTGACCTCGCGCGAGTCGCGCGTGGTCAGGATGCGAGAAGCGCGCAGCGCGGATCAGGGTGAATACCGAGGACGGTGCGCGCGCAACCAGTTGCCGCCGAGACGGCCGTTCATGCGCTTCGACGCATGCATGCGGGCAGTCGCTCCCGGGCGCCTGCGGCGCGAAGATCCGGGATCGATACGGCGGATTCGGCGCCGAAAGCAACCGAACGTTCGTCTGCAGGGCCCGCTCTCCCGAGCGGGCTCCGCGCATCCGCTACAACCCGTACCCGCCCGAGACGTTCAACTGCTGCCCCGTGATGTAGTTCGCGCGATCCGACGCGAGGAACACCGCCGCACGCCCGATATCGTGCGCCTTCCCCCAGCGCTTGAGCGCGAGCATCTTCTGCGTGTCGTCGATCCACGCCTGGTCGAACTGCCCCTGTTCGAGCAGCACCGGAAACATCCCGGCCTCGATCACGCCGACCAGGATCGAGTTCGCGCGAATCTCGTGACGGCCTTCCTCGCGCGCGAGCCCCTTCACCAGCGCCTCGTTCGCCGCCTTCGGCGCGACCGACAATCCGTCGCGATCCGGCCAGCGCAGATGCCCGGCCGAGCCGAGCGTGACGAACGACCCGCCGCCCGACGCACGGAAATGCGGCAACGCGGCCTTCGCCGCATTGAAGAAGCCGACCGTCTCGACCTCGATCGCACGGCGCCAGTCGTCGTGCGTCATGTCGCCGATGCGACGCTGGTTCACGAACGGGCCGGCCGCCCACACGATCGTGTGCACGCGGCCGTGCGCGTCGATCGCGGCCGCGAGCGCGGCATCGATCTGCGCGGGAGCGGTCACGTCCGCGCAATGCGTGGTGGCCGCGACGCCTGCGGCGCGCACCTCGCGCGCGACGCGCTCGGCCACCTCGGCCTTGCTGCGGTAACCGAGCGCGACCGGCACGCCGGCGCGCGCGAATTCGAGCGCGACGCCCTGCCCGATTCCGCCGCTGCCGCCGAACACGAGTACCGCGCCCTGCGGAAATCCGTTGTCGTTCATGCGTTCGTCCCGTTGATTTCGTGGCGTGCGCCGGCGTTCAGGCCGCCGCTTCGGTGCCCGCGCGCAACCGGTACTTCAGCACCTTGCCGGCCGCGCTCGTCGGCAGTTGCTCGACGAACGTGAAATGCCGCGGCACCTTGTAGTTCGCCATGTTGCTGCGCGCCCAGTCGTTCAGTGCGTCGGCGTCGGTGTGCGCGCCGGGACGCAACACGACATACGCATGCCCGACCTCGCCGAGCCGCGTATCGGGCACGCCGACCAGCGCGACCTGCGCGATCGCCGGATGCGCGGCCAGCAGCCGCTCGATCTCGGCCGGATAGCAGTTGAAGCCGCCGACGATGAACATGTCCTTGATCCGGTCGGTGATCTTCAGGTTGCCGTTCGCGTCGACACAGCCGAGGTCGCCGGTATGCAGCCAGCCGTCGGCGTCGACGGCTTCGCGCGTCGCATCCGGCTGGTTGAAGTAGCCGCGCATCACGTTGTAGCCGCGCACCCAGATCTCGCCGGTCTCGTCCGGCCCGAGCGCCGCGCCGTCCGGCCCCGCGATGCGCAGCTCGACACCCGGCATCGGGCGGCCCGACGTACAGGCGACTGTCTCCGCGTCGTCGCCGTGGCGGCACAGCGTCGCGAACCCGCACGATTCGGTCAGTCCGTAGCCGGTCAGCACGGTCTCGAAGCCGAGCTCGGCGCGCATCCGCTCGATCAGGCTCGGCGCGATCGCGGCCGCGCCCGTCACCGCGATCCGCAGCGACGACAGGTCGCGCGTCGCGCGATCGGGCGCATCGAGCAGCGCGTAGTACAGCGTCGGCGGGCCGGGCAGCACCGACACGCGTTCGTCGGCGATGCGGCGCAAGACGTCGGCCGGCTGGAACACGAGATGCGGCAGCACGGTCGCGCCGCTCGACAGCGCGGCGAGCCAGCCGGCCTTGTAGCCGAACGTATGGAAGAACGGATTGACGATCAGGTAGCGGTCGTCCCGGCGCACGCCGGCGATCGTCGCCCACGCCTGCGCGGCGCGCAGGTTCTGCCCGTGCGCGGTCATCACGCCCTTCGGGCGGCCCGTCGTGCCGGACGTGAACATCAGGTCCATCACGGTATCCGGCGTCACCTGCGCCTCCCGCTCGCGCACGGCGGCGAGCGGCACCGCCGCGCCGCGCGCGAGGAATGCATTCCAGGTTTCATCGTGCGCGCCGGACGGCGGCTCGCCGTCGAACACGACGACGCGTTCGAGCGTCGCGGGCCGGTGCGGCGCGAGCAGCGCCGGATAGGATTCGCCGAGGAAGGTGCCGCAGCAGAACAGCAGCCGCGCACCGCCGTCGTGCAGGATGCCGCCCACTTCCATGCCCTTCATCCGCGTGTTGACCGGCACGAGGATCGCGCCGACGGTGTGGATCGCCAGCGCCGCGACGATCCATTGCGGCAGGTTCGGCGCCCATACGGCGACCCGGTCGCCGGCGTCGATGCCGCTCGCGAGCAGCGCGCGCGCCGCCTCGAGACGCGCCGCATCGAGTTCCGCGTAGGTCAGCCGGCCGTGCTCCGACTCGATCGCCGGATGCGCGCCGTGGCGCGCGGCAGCCCGCGCGATCAGCGCGGGCGTGGTGAGGATTTCGTTGTCCATCGTCATATGCGTCGAAACAGGGTTGCCGTCGGTGCCATCGACACGTCGCGGCTCAATCGGGGAACACCACGCGCAGCGCGTCGCTCGCGGGCCGCGCGCAGCAGGCGAGCGTCCAGCCCGCCGCGATCTCGTCGTCGTCGAGCACGTGGTTGCTGTCGAGCGTCACCGCGCCGCGTTCGACGCGGCACATGCACGCGCCGCACTGCCCCATCCGGCAGGAATTCGGCGCAGGCAGGCCGGCGCGCAGCATCGCGTCGAGCAGCGTTTCTCCGGGCGCGCTGTCGAACGCGAACGCCTCGCCGTCGAGCACCGTCTCGATCGCCGCGCCTTCACCGACGCCGTCGCGATCGTCATCGCCGGACGCCGCCGCCGTTGCGGTCGATGCCGCCGGATCGGCCTGCGCCGGCGCATCCGGCAGCGACGCGAAGCGCTCGACATGCACGCGCGCACGCGGCAGCCCGAGGCCGAGCATCGCGGCGAGCGCGTTCTCCATGAACAGCGCCGGCCCGCAGATGAACGTCTCCTGCTGGCTGAACGGCCGCGCGAGTTCCTCGAGATGCCGCTGCAGCGGCACGCCCTGCACGCTGTCGAGCCAGTGGATCACGCGCAGGCGGCCCGGATGACGGTGCGCAAGCTGCCGCAGTTCGTCGCGGAAAATCACCGCGCGCTCGTCGCGGTTCGCATAGATCAGCGTCAGCATCCCGCGTCCGTGCACGAGCGCCGATTTCAGGATCGACAGCACCGGCGTGATGCCGCTGCCGCCCGCGAACAGCAGCAGGTCGCCGTCGAGCGTGCGCGGCGTGAAGACGCCGGCCGGCGGCAGCACGTCGAGCGCATCGCCCGCGCGAATGCGGTCGCACAGCCAGTTCGACGCACGGCCGTCGCGCACGCGCTTGACGGTGATCTTCGGCGCCGCGTCGATGCCCGGCGCGCTCGACAGCGAGTAGCAGCGCGCGACGGTCGCGTCCGTGCATGGCACGTTCAGCGTCAGGAATTGGCCGGGCCGATACGCGAACGCATCGCGCAACGCGGCGGGCACGTCGAACACGAACGAGCACGCGTCGTCGCTTTCGGCGATGACGTCGGCCACGGTCAGCCGGTGAAAACGGGGATCGCTCATCGCCGGCTCCTCATGCAGTGCGAGCCGCGCCGGCCGCACCCGCCGAAGCCGTATGCCAGCCGGCTTCTCCCGCACGGCACCGCGCGTCGTTCGACGCCAGCGCCAGCGCTGGCGCAACACCGGCGAACGCGTTCAGCACCTGCGTTGCCGCCGCGCCGATCAGCTGCACGAACTCGTGCACGATCGTTGTGTCCGCACCATTCTCGATATTGCGGTTCAATCTGCGTGTCATGGATCGTCTCGTTCCGATGCGGAAAAACGCGCACCGCCGTCACGCGGCCGCGCGGGCCGCGGGCGCGCCGGGCGTCGTGTACGCGCCGTCGAGATAGACGAGCGGATCGACGTCACCGCTCATCAGCACCTCGCGAATGCGCCCGATGAACACCGTATGCGTGCCGTATTCGAAGCGGCCGTCCTGCTCGCACACGAGGCTCGCCTGCGAATCGTGCAGATACGGCACACCCAGCGGCGACGTGTGCCACTCGCCGGTCGTGAAGCGCGCCTCGCCCTTCAGGCGGCCGCTGCAATCGATCGCGATGCCTTCATGCCGTGCCGACAGCACGTTCACGCAGAACGGTGCCCCCGCATCGAGCGGCGGATACAGCGACGCATTGCGGTTGATGCAGATCAGCAGCGACGGCGGATCGGTCGACAGCGAATCGACCGCCGTCGCGGACATCGAGTAGCGCCGGCCGTCGTGCGCGCTGCTGATGACCGTGACGGAGCGCGCGAGGCGGCGCATCGCGAGCAGCATGTCGGTGCGCAGCGGATGGGTGGTGAGATCGCTCATGATTGGACTCCGTCAAGTTCTGTCGTGGACGGCCGGGCTGACCGGCCGCCGGCGTCGGCCGCTTGCGCGGCCAGGTGGTCGGCGGCGATGAACCCGAAGGTCATCGCCGGACCGAGCGTCGAGCCCGCGCCGGGGTAACTCGCGCCCATCACCGATGCACTGGTGTTGCCGATTGCATAGAGGCCGTCGATCGGCGCGCCGTCGGCGCGCAGCACGCGCGCCTGCGCGTCGGTGACGAGCCCGCCCTTCGTGCCGATGTCGCCTGCGTCGATCCGCACCGCGTAGAACGGCGCCTCGTCGACCGGCCCGAGGCACGGATTCGGCCGGTTCTTCGGATCGCCGTAGTACGTGTCGAACAGGTTGTCGCCCTTGCCGAACGCTTCGTCGATACCGGTTGCCGCGTAACGCGCCATGTCGCGCAGCGTGTCGTGCAGCCCGGCCGCATCGACGCCGATCCGCACGGCGAGCGCATCGATCGTGTCGGCTTTCACGAGCACGCCGCGAAACGCGTCCGGAATGCGGGAATCGGGCATCATCGACGCCGGCATGATCGGCCCGCACGGATACTTGCGGCGAAAGCGCGCGTCGAACACCATCCACGCCGGCACGCACGCGCCGGTGCGCGCATGGTCGCGATACATCGCCGGCACGAATTCCGAATACGGCGCGGCTTCGTTGACGAAGCGCTTGCCGAGACCGTTGACGATCACGCAGCCGGGCAGGTTGCGCTCGACGAACAGCGCGCGTTGCTTCTCCTCGCCCGCGACGCCGACCGTAGGCGCGCCCCATACGTGTTCCATCAGCGCGAGCGCGCCGCCGAGCCGGTGACCTTCGGCGATCGCGTCGCCGGTGTTGGCCGGCGGCGTCGCGCTCCATTGCATCTGCGTCGGTTGCGGCAGGTAGCGTTCGCGCATCGGCTGGTTGCGCTCGAAGCCGCCCGCGCCGAGGATCACGCCGCGCCGCGCGGCGATCGTCACCGGCTGCCCGAAGCGCTGCGCGCGCACGCCCGTCACGCGGCCGTCGACGTCGAGCAGGTCGCGCATCGGCGTGTCGAGCCACACGGGCACGTTGCGCTCGAGCAGCGCGCGGCGCAGCCCGCCGATCAACGCGTTGCCGAGCGTCAGGCGCCGGTCGCGCCGCGTGCGGCGGCGCACGCCGAAATCGAGCCAGTAGCGGCCGAACTGCGCGATCGCGAGCCTCATGAAGCCCGGCCCGCGCGAGAACAGCGTGTGCGCCTCCTTCGACGTCACGGCCACGCGGCCGCCGATCAGCGTGCCGGGCGACGGCGGACGCAGCCGGTCGAGTTCGTCGCCGAGCAGCCCGCCGTCGAACGGCAGCGGATCGAGCGCGCGATAGCCCGGCATCGCGCCCGGCAGCTTCTGGAAATAGTCCGCGTACTTCGGCAGCGCCTGGTAGCGCACCGGCGTCTTCGTTTCGAGGTAGCGCAGCATCTCGGGCGCCTGGTCGAGATACGCGTCGAGCCGCTCGCGCGACGATGCGCCGGCCGTGCACGCGTCGAGATAGCGGCTCGCAGCCTCGCGCGTGTCGGTCGCGCCGAGTTCCGCGATATGGTGGTTGCACGGCACCCAGATGCCGCCGCCCGAGATCGCCGACGTGCCGCCGTACAGCGCCGTCTTCTCGATCACGACGACGGACAGCCCGCGGTCGGCCGCGCGGCACGCCGCGAGCAGCGCGCCCGCGCCCGAGCCGACGACCACGACGTCGAACACGTATTGCTGCGCTTGCGTGTCGTTCATCGCCGCCTCGTCAGATGAAGTAGTCCGTGTTCTCGCGGCCGAGCATCACGGCGCCGAGGTTCTGGCCGAAGCGGTCCACGTTGTTCGCGTAGTGCGCGCGGGCCGCGTGCAGGTCGAGGAAGCGGCGCACCAGCGGATTGCGGTGATAGATGCCGTTGCCGCCCGCATAGCGCAGCAGCGCGTTCGCGGCCTGCGCGCAACGCTCGGCGACCTGCGCGGACTGGTAGCGAAAATGCACGCGGCGCTCGATCGACACGGCCGGGCCGCCCGTCACCGACGCCATCAGTTCCGCGAAATTGCGCTTGAGCAGCACCTTCATCTCGTCGATCGCGACGGCCGCGTTCGCGCACGCGTTCTGCGCGCCCGGATCGTCGGTCGTCTTCGTGCCGCTGTTGGCCGACACGCGCGTGGCCGCATAGCCGGTGAAATCGTCGAGCGCGCCCTGCAGCGCGCCGATGCACGACGTGCACACCGCGCGCACGAAGATCTGCGCGAACGGCAGCCTGAACAGCGGCGCGTCGTTGACGGCCAGGCCCGGGCTCGTGCCCATCATCCCGTCGATCGCCTTGTGCGTGCGGTACGCGGGCACGAACACGTCGTCGACGACGATGTCGTGGCTGCCGGTCGCGCGCAGGCCGAGCACGTCCCAGTCCTGCTGGATCCGGTAGTCGGATTTCGGCAGCAGGAAGGTGCGGTATTCGGGAGGCTGACCGGCCTCGGCCGGCGGCACCAGCGCGCCGAGGAACACCCATTCGCACAGTTCGCTGCCGCTCGAGAACTTCCAGTGGCCGGACAACCGGAAGCCGCCTTCGACCGGCGTCACGCGGCCGACCGGCATGTAGGTCGACGCGATCAGCGTCGCGGAATCCTTGCCCCACACGTCCTGCTGCGCGCGCTCGTCGAACAGCGCGAGCTGCCAGTTGTGCACGCCGACGACGCCGTATACCCATGCCGTCGACATGCAGCCGCGCGCGAGCGCCATCTGGATGTCGAAGAAGGCCTGCGGATCGAGCTCGTAGCCGCCGTAGCGTTTCGGTTGCAGCACCTTGAAGAAGCCGGCGGCCTGCATGTCGGCGATCGTCTCGGCCGGGATGCGGCCCTGCGCTTCCGCCTGCGCGGCGCGGCCGGCCAGCGTCGGCGCGAGCGCCTCGGCCCGGGCGATCAGCGTGGCGGCCAATGCGTTCGAATCGTTGTCGCGATGCACGAATGTCTCCTGTGATACGGAGCGCGCGCGGCGGCGCCCACCCCGGTCTCTCTTTAAGTGATTCGTCGCGGGCGGCGCCGCGAGCGAGGGTTCCTGCCGACGATGGTCGGCTTCGCGCGGCCACGCCGCATCGTCCGAAGGGACGACGGGCGCGGCGTGGCGCGACACGCCTCGCCTTATGCGCAGGCGCGCTCCTGTTCCTTGTTGAAGAACGGGATCACGTGCTCGCCGATGTTGCGGATCGTCTCCATCTGCGCGTCGTGCGGCACCGTGCCCATCTGGCACAGGAACAGCACTTCGTCGACGCCCGCTTCCTGCAGGCGGCCCACGTAGCCGATGCAGTCGTCCACCGTGCCGTACGCATGGTTCGGGTTCATCATCGCGAGCGCCGGATCGGCGAAGTTCACGACGACTTCCTCCGACGCGAAGCGCGAGCGGATCACCATCTCGCCGGTATCGGCCTGCACGAGGTCGTCGCCCCACTTCGCCGGGTCCGGACGCTCGCCGCCCGTGTACCAGTACGCGAGCGATTCCATGAAGTAGCGCTGGCCACGGATGCCGATCTTGCGGGCCTTCTGGCCGTCGGCCATCACGACCGTCGGGCACAGCGCCGCGAGGTGCTGGGTCGGGCGGAAGCCGACCTGGTCTTCCGGCTTGCGGTTCGCCCACGCTTCGCGATAGATCGCGTTCTTCTTCGCGACCTCATCGGGGCCGCCGAAGCCGAGCACCAGCGCGCCCATCCCGCGCTGGCCGGCGCGCAGCAGCGCGTCGGTGTTCGTGCAGGCGAGGTACATCGGCGGATGCGGATCCTGGAACGGCTTCGGGTGGATCGGACGCTTCGGAATCTTGATGTACTTGCCGTCGTGCTCGATCTCGTCCTGCACGAACATCTTCGGCACGAGATACATCGACTCGTCGATCATCGGCTGCAGTTCGTTGAGGTCGTAGCCGAACGCGCCCGCTTCCTGCTGGCTGCCGCCCTTGCCGACGCCGAAGTGCACGCGGCCGCCCGACAGGATGTCGAGCAGCGCGACGCGCTCGGCGACCTTGATCGGATGGTTCATCGCCGGCGGCAGGCACACGACGCCGTGACCGAGGCCGATGCGCGTTGTGCGGCCGGCCAGGTACGCAAGGAAGGTTTCCGGCGCGCTCATGTGCGCATAGTTGGTCAGCGACGTGTGCTCCACGCACCAGATCGTGTCGAAACCGACCTGTTCGGCCAGCAGCGCCTGTTCGACCGTCTCCTTGAACACCCGGTGGTCGCCCTCGCGCGATGCGTCGGTGGTCTGGGCTTCGTAGATGAGGGAAAACTTCATTGCGTGCGTCTCCATGTATGTTGGACGAGTCGGGGTCGCGCAGGCCGCCCGCACGATACGGACGAATAGCGACGGTCCACGGATGGGAGTGTCGGCGCGCGGGCCCGCCCGGGCATCGTCTGTTTGGAGTAACGGCACGCACGCGGGGACAGAGGGGTTTCACCGTCGTCCGATCGGACTGCGTCGCGGCCGGCACCGCGCGCTAGCATCGAACGACGGTGCGGTGCGCGCCGGACACATCACGACAAGGGAGAGAGGGAATGAAGGTATCGATGCTGCTGTACCCGGTCGACGACATCGACACGGCGCTGCCGCTGTTCGTCGACGGACTGGGCCTGAACGTGAAGTTCCGCGACGGCGACCGCTACTGCGCGCTCGACGGCGGCCCGCTGACGATCGCGCTGGTCGCCGGCGACGAGCAGATCGTCGAGCGCGCGGCGCTCACGCTGCGGGTCGATGAGGATGACGACCTTTACGCGGCGATGGCGCGGGTCGTGAAAGCCGGTGCGTCGGTGCGCGTGCCGGTGCAGGCCGGGCCGCACGAATACCGCGCGGTGCTGGAGGACAAGAACGGCGCGCTGCTGGTGCTTTCGCAGAAACGCGCGGCATGACACGGCGACGCGGTGCGTGGCGCGCGGACCGGCCGGCGGGGACCCGGCCGGATGCCGCGCGAAGCGTCGCCGTCCGGTAACAACGTGCGCTACCCGCTTTGATCGACCGCGCCGGACGCGCGCAGGTCGCTGGCTTCCGGTAGCTCGAGCAGCGTGCCGGCCGGCTGGCTGAGCCGCTTCGCGGCGCGCGCGATGCATTCGACGTCGGGCAGCGCGGGCGGCCGGTCGCCGTTCAGCGCATCGAGGCATCTTCCCGACGACCGCCGGAATCGGTACCATCGAGTGCTCGTAGACCGGCCGTGCGCCGGCGCGCGCCCGCTGTTGCCGGGCCGCGCCGCCCGTCACGTCGCCGCCGCGCCGGTCGCCGCACTTCCCGTTTCGTCATGTCCCGCGAACCCTCACACTCCGCGCTGCTGTGGATCGTCGCCGCCGCGTTCTTCATGCAGTCGCTCGACACCACGATCGTCAACACCGCGCTGCCGTCGATCGCACAAAGCCTGCATGCGTCGCCGCTCGCGATGCAGCCGGTCGTGGTCGTCTATACGCTCACGATGGCGATGCTCACGCCGGCATCCGGCTGGCTCGCCGACCGCTTCGGCACGCGCCGCGTGTTCTCGCTCGCCATCCTGGTGTTCTCGCTCGCATCGATCGGCTGCGCGGCGTCGCACACGCTCGGCCAGCTCGTCGTCGCGCGCGCCGTGCAGGGCATCGGCGGCTCGATGCTGCTGCCGATCGGGCGGCTCGCCGTGCTGCGCCGCGTGCCGGGCGAGCGGTACGTCGCGGCGATCGCGTTCGTGTCGATCGCCGCGCAGCTTGGCCCGATCGTCGGGCCGACGCTCGGCGGCTGGCTCACGCAGGCGATTTCCTGGCACTGGGTGTTCATCGTCAACGTGCCGGTCGGCGTGGTCGGCTTCATCGCGGTGCAGCGCTTCCTGCCGCACGACCAGGCGATGCAGCCGCCGCCGTTCGACTTTATCGGCTGCGCGATGCTGTCGGTCGCGATGATCGCGCTGTCGCTCGCGATCGATCCGCCGATGCGCGCGCACCGCACCGGCTGGGCGATCGGGCTGGCCGCGCTCGGCGTGGCGAGCGCGCTCGCGTACCTGCCCCATGCGCGGCGCCGCCCGCAACCGCTGTTCCGGCTCGGGCTGTTCCGCGAGCCGAACTTCGGCGCGGGGCTGCTCGGCAACCTGCTGTGCCGGATCGGCACGAGCGCGGTGCCGTTCATGCTGCCGCTGCTGATGCAGGTGCAGCTCGGCTATACGCCGCTGCAGTCGGGGATGATGCTGCTGCCGGCCGCGATCGCCGGCGTGATCGCGAAACGCTGGATCGCGCCCCTCGCGAAACGCTTCGGTTATGCAACGTTCCTGGTCGTGAACACGGGGATCGTCGGTGGCGCGATCGCCGGGTTCGCGCTGGTGTCGGCCCGGCCCGCGCCGGTGCTGGAGATGGCGTTGCTGGTCGTGTTCGGCGCCGCGAACTCGATGCAGTTCGCCGCGATGAACGCCGTGACGCTCAAGGGCCTGTCGCACGCCGACGCCGGCAGCGGCAACAGCCTGTTCACGATGATGCAGATGCTGGCGATGGGGCTCGGCGTATCGATCGGCGGCGGGCTCGTGAACCTGTTCGCCGCGCATTGGGGCTCGATGGCGAACGGCTTCATGCTGTCGTTCGTCTGCATGGGCGCGGTCACGCTGCTGTCGTCCGTCGTGTTCCGGCGGATCGATACCGCCGCGCCGCCGCGGCCGGTCGCGCCGCGGCCGTCCGTGTAAGCGCCGCCGCGGGCGAGCGCGGCCGTCAGTTCACCGGGCGACGCTCGACGACCCGCTTGAGCACCCAGCGGATCGACGAACCGTCGGCCGGCGGCTGCGCGACGCGATATTCGTCGACTTCCAGCACATATTGATAGCCGGGCTGGTACGCAAAGCCCTCGATGCCCGCGTACCACAGGCTCCAAGGCTCGGCCGGGCCGCTGCGCACCTGCAGGCAGTCCATCGGCGCGACGCCCGTGCAGCGCGCCGCCTGCGACGCGACATAAACGGTCCGGGTCACGGGCCGGCCGTCGGCCGGGCGGTCCGCGCGTGCATCCGGCGCGGCCGCTCCGGTCTGGCATCCGGCGAACAGCGTGCTGCCGGCAATCAAGGCCGCGCCGAGCAGCGTTCTGGTGTTGCGATTCATCTGATGGTCCTCGGGAAGCGTTGGCGGGCCGATTAGACGAATGCTGCGCCGGCAAAGTTCACAAATGGCTTACAGCGCGCGCGCCGCCACCCTCATTCGTGGGATGTCACGTCTGCACGGGCACGTTACCGTATTCCGGTGCAGGCAACCGCGCGCCGCCGCCGGCGGTCCGCATTCGCGCATGCACGCACCCGCACGCCCGGCGCACCGCGACCCGGCGGCGGCAACAGGAGACAACCCGATGACCACGGCGCCCCCGGCCCTTCCCCCGTGCCTTGCCCAATCGAAACTGACGCTCGAGCAGTACGACGCGCTGCTCGCGACAATCTACGAAGGCCCGCTGGAAGACGTGCCGTGGGGCGGCGCGCTCGAACAGATCCGCGTGCACCTCGACGCGAACTACGTGACGATGATCCTGCGCTGGCCCGCCAGCGGCCACGCGGGGCTGATGATCAATGCGTCCGCGGCGAGCGCGCCGCTGACCGGCGTCGCATCGTACAACAACTACTATTACGCGCTCGATCCGTTCGTGAACCTGCCGAGCGATCGCGTCGTCACCGTCGACGAGCTGCTCGGCGTCGGCGTGTGGCGCAGCAGCGCGATGTATCGCGAGTTCCTCGAGCCGTTCGACGTCGGCTACCTGATGGGCGCCGACCTGCGCACGCCCGACGGGATCGAATGCCGCTTCCGCGTGTGCCGCTCGCATCACGGCCGCGGGTTCTCGGCGACCGACAAGGCCGTCTGCAATGCGCTGCTGCCGCACCTGAAGCGCGCGGTGCGGCTGCATGCGAAGTTCGGGATGGTCGAATCGGAGCGCACGCTGTATGCGAGCGCGATCGACCGCATGCTCGTCGCGACCGCGATCCTCGACGAGCGCGGCACGATCATGAAGACCAATTCCGTCGCGGACGAGATCTTCGCCGAATGCGACGGGCTGCGCGTGCGCGCCGGTGCGCTCGAGGCATCGTATCCGCTGGAGGACCGCAAGCTGCAAAAGCTCATCCGCCAGGTGCTCGCGGAGCGCGCGGGCGGCGCGCCGTCGGTCGCGCAGGCGATTGCCGTGCCGCGCCCGTCCGGCAAGCCGCCGCTCGGCGTGCTGATCCGTACGGTCCCGCTCAGCGAATGGTCGGAGGACAATCCGCGCCGGCCCGCGTGCGCGATCTTCATCCGCGATGCGGAGCGCAAGTCGCAGGCGTCTCACGACATCGTGCGCAAGCTGTTCGATCTCACGCCGGCCGAGACCGCGCTGGCGCTCGCGCTCGTCAACGGATCGACGCTCGAGGAAGCGGCCGACGAACTCGACATCAGCAAGAACACCGCGCGCTCGCACCTGCGGGCGATCTTTTCCAAGACGGGTGTCACGCGACAGGCGACGCTCGTGCGAACGTTGCTGAACAGCGTGTTGTCGCTGGGGTGAGGCGTTCGACAGGCCGGGAAGCCGGATTCGTGGACGGGTTGCTCCCGACGCCGGAAAGCAGGAAGCGGTCTGCACCGAAACGGCCGATGCAGACGGTATGAGCGCCAGCCTGAAACCCGTTCCGTTTCGCCAAGTCGTGATCGTGTATTACCATCGGCGTTTCCTCGTACGCTTCGTCGCGGCGCGTGCGCCCGCCCGGCCACGGGCGAGCCGCGCCCCCTGTTCGCATGACCTCACCCGTTCCGTCCGACACCGCGCTGCGGCCGCAGCCGATCGACGCGCTGACCGTGCCGGCCGCGCTCGACGGACGCGCGGGCACCAATCGCTCCACGAGCGCGCATCCGCAGATCGCCGCGACCCATGATCTCGACGCCGTGCGCGCATGGCTCGCACGCTTCGTCGATACGCCCACCACGTTCCAGAACTACCGCAAGGAGGCCGAGCGCCTGCTGCTGTGGGCCGTGATCGCGTGCGGCAAGCCGCTGTCGTCGCTCACGCACGAGGATCTGGTCGTGTACCGGCAGTTCCTGCTCGCGCCCGCGCCCGCCGACGTGTGGTGCGCGAACGGCGGCCGCAAGCATCCGCGCGGCGACCCGCGCTGGCGGCCGTTCTACGGGCCGCTGTCGGCGGCCAGCCAGCGGCAGGCGATGGTGATCCTGAACGTGATGTTCTCGTGGCTCGTGCAGGCCGGCTATCTGGCAGGCAATCCGCTCGCGCTGTCGCGCCAGCGGCAACGGCGGCCCGCGCCGCGCGTCACGCGCCATCTCGGGCCGCCGCTGTGGCAGGCGGTCAAGGATGCGATCGCCGCGATGCCGCGCGACGATGCGCGTGCCGCCTTCCATGCGGATCGCGCGCGCTGGGTGTTCACGCTGCTGTATCTCGGCGGACTGCGCATCACCGAGGCGGCAGACACGACGATGGGGCAATTCTTTGCACGGCGCGATGCGAACGGGCGCGATCGCTGGTGGCTCGACGTGACCGGCAAAGGCGGCCGCCAGCGCCTCGTGCCGGCCACCGCCGAGATGATGGCCGAGCTCGCGCGCTACCGGCGCGCGCATGGCCTGCCCGCGCGGCCGGCCGACGGCGAAACCACGCCGCTCGTGCTGCCCGCCGGTCGCACGCGCAAGCCGCTCACGCGCGCGGCGCTGCACCGGATCGTAAAGCAGGTGTTCCGGTTCGCGGCCGAGCGGTTGCGTGCGCAAGGGGATGCAGGCGAACAACAGGCGCGCGTGCTCGAACAGGCATCGGCCCACTGGCTGCGCCACAGCGCGGGTTCGCACATGGCGGACGGACGCGTCGACCTGCGGCTCGTGCGCGACAACCTCGGTCACGTATCGCTGACGACGACGAGCCAGTATCTGCACGCAGACGACGACTGGCGACACAGCGAAACCGAGGAGAAGCACCGGATCGGCTGGTGAACGGCGCGCCGGCCCCCTGCTTCAATACACGGCGGCCCAGTGCCCGGGCACCCACGCCCAGTGGTTGCCGGCCCAGCGGTAATGACCTTTCGCCCAGCGATAACCGGGCGCGGGCGGCGGCGGCATCACTTCGACGACCGGCGCCGGCTGCGGCGGCCGCGCGGGTTCGACCACGCACGCGGACAGCAGCGCCGCGCTCGTCGCCACCCATACGGCAAGCGATACGGATCGGATCTTCATCGTCGATTCTCCCTGTTGTGTAATTGATCGGTCAGCGGAGGCGAACCCGCGTACGCCGTGCATCGAGCTGCGCATCGCTCCGCGCGTCACGCGGTTCCGCGAACGAGGCCCGTCATCGGCCGCGTCGCGCCGCTTTCCGCGAACAGCATCGACGCGGTATGAGCGGGATCGAGCCGCAGGCTTTCGGCGGCCGCGCCCGCGATCAGCGCGTCGAGCGACGCGGTCGGCTTCAGGTCGCGCCCTTCGTACAGGTCGCCCGGCCGCAGGCCCGGCCAGTCGGCGATCACGCGTCCGCCCGCGACCGCCCCGCCCGCCAGCATCGCGACCGACGCCTGCCCGTGATCGGTGCCGCCCGTGCCGTTCGCGGCGGCCGTGCGGCCGAACTCGGTCGCGACGAGCACCGTGGTCCGCTGCCACACGGGCCCGAGACCGTCGCGCAACGCGGCGAGCATCGTGTCGAGCGCCTTCAACTGATTCGCGAGCCGCGCGTTCTGCGCGCTGTGCGTGTCCCAGCCGGCCGTCTCGATCATCGCGATCCGCGGGCCGTCGTCGCGCGCGAGAAACGTCGCCGCGAGCTTGCCGACGCCCGCCGGATCCTGGCGCGCATGCGCGTCGCCGGCGAGACCGCGCGCGGCCATCGCCGATTGCCACAGCGGCGCGAGCTGTGCGTCGGCCTCGTACAGCGCCGACACGCGCGCGAGCAGGTCGTCCGGTGCGGCCGGCAACCCGGACGCCGCATACGACGCGGCCTGCACGCTGCCGCGCAACGCGAGCGGCACCGTCGGCGCGAACGCGATCGCGTTGTCCCGCGTCGCCGGCAACATCGCGGCGAGCCGGTTCAGCCAGCCGTCCTTCACCTGGTACGGCGCGCGCCCGCCCGTCTCGAGCACGTTCTGGCCGTCGAAATGCGAGCGGTCGCGATACGGCGACGCGATCGCGTGGACGAACAGCGCCTCTTTGTCGCGAACCATCTGCGCGGTCCGCACGAGCGACGGATGCAGCGCGAACGTGCCGTCGATGCGGGTCGCCGTCGACGCGTCGATCGCCAGCGGGCCGCGCAACGACGCATACGCGGGTTCCGCATACGGGACGACGATGTTCAGCCCGTCGGCCGCGCCGCGCTGGATCACGAACACGAAGCGCCGGTCGGTTTCGACGTTCGCGAACACGATGCGCGGCGCGACGAGGATCGCGCCCGCACCGGCGGCGGCGATGCTCAGGAAATGTCGACGGGTAAGGGATCGGGCCATGTTCATCTCCGTTGAAAATCGGGCGACACGAGCAGAAGTGCAAGCGACGTGGTCGCGCTCTCGGCACGCGAGAGTGCCGTCGCCGTCGGTGCGCTCAGCGAGCCGGCCAGCAGCGTCTTGCCGAGCGTGCGCGGGTCGAGCCGGTCGCCCGTGCGTGCGGCAAACCGCTGCGCGATCTCGACGCGGCGCACCAGCGCGTCGGGCGCGGCCCAGCTCGCGGCGACGTCGTCGTAGCCGGCCGGCGACCCGGGCCGCCATACCGGCTGGCCGAGCTGCGCGAGCAGCGGCGCGGCCTTCAGGTCGCCGGTATCGCGCCAGCCGAGCCCGCGCAGCGACGACACGGCCCACTCCCACGGCGTCTTGAACTTGCGATTGACCGGCGACCATGCGTCTGGCGCATCGACCAGCGCGCGATAGACGGTCGGCAAATCGCCGCCGCTCGTATCGAATGCACGGGCGAGCCGGTCGGTGAGCGCGGGCGGCGGATCGTCGGCGACGAAATGTCGGGCGAGCTGGAACGCGACATGCCGGCCCGTCGCCGGCGAACGCGCCAGATCGCCCAGGATCGCGCGCGCTTGCGCGTCGCCCGGCTGATCGTAGGTGCGGCTCATCACCGTGCGCGCGCCCGGTTCGTGCAGTTTCGGGCGGAACACGAACGCGCCGGGCGCCACATCGCCGGGCTGCGGCCCGCGTCCGCCGGCGATGCTCCAGCCGGTCAGCGCACGCGCGAATTCCGTCACGTCCGTTTGCGTGTAACCGGTGCGTACCCCGAGCGTGTGCAGCTCCATGATTTCGCGCGCGAGGTTCTCGTTGAGGCCGCGCCGTGCCGCCGGCTGGCGGGCTTCGGCGCGCAGCGCGGCCGGGCTGTCGGGGCCGACCGAGCGCGCCTGGTCGAGGAACAGCTGCATCGCGGGATGCTGCTCGACGGCGACGAGCATGTCCTCGAAGCGGCCGAGCACGTGCGGGCGGATCGCATCGCGCTCGAATGCGCCCGCATACGCGGCAACCGGCCCCTTGTCGACCGACACCGCGAAATGGTTCGACCAGAAATGCACGAGCCGCTCGACGAACGGCGTGGACGTGGCGAGCGCGCTGTTCAACCGCGCAGTGACGGCGCTGCGATAGGCGTCATGGCCGTCGCGACGGATCGACTGCGCACTCGCGCGCCTGGCCGCCGCGTCGTCGCTCGTCATCGTGTTGCGGGTCGTCGCGAAGCGCGTGGCGAGCGTGACCGCGTCCGGCTCGCCGGCCCATGCGGCCGGCCTCGGGTCGTAGCGGTCGAGCTGGGCGACCAGCGCGCCCTTCGGATCGGCAGGCGGCGCGTCGTCGGCCCGCGCGCCGAGACCGAAGCGGTTCAGCGCGATGGCGGCCGGTGAGATGTCGTTCGGGTGGTCCATGACGGGGGCTCTCGCGATGCGTACCCGTGTTTAACGGAGGGTGGCGGGAAATCCGTCGCGGAATCGGCGAAGTATTTTCGGTTCGGCTCGCGGATGCCGAAGCGTGCCGCGTCTTGCACGAAGCTTTCAGCTGACGGAGAGCATTCGCTTGCGCTGCCTAATCGTCAGATCGTTCGAGCCGCCGGCCGGTAGGCAAAAGGAGCATTGAACGCAGGTCGCACCGTTGCCACAATTCCAAAGGCGCGCGGGATCCGTTGCGCGCGCAATGCAATGACGCGTGAGCGCTCTTTCGATGACCCGCGACAGCGTTCGTCTTGCCGCGCTGATCCCGATGCCGCACAGCCACTACAGCGAAAGGGCGCGGTGTGCGCTTGACCGGCTTGCGCTGCCGTACCGGGAAGAAACACCGCATGTCCCGCTGCTGCATTGACTGGCGACGAAATGCAACGGCGGCAGCACCGTGCCGTTGCTGGTTCATGACGGCTTGCGCTTCACGGCGGCGGATCTGGCTTTTGCAGCGCTTGCCGCGCCGATGCTTTTTCCCGCGGAGTATCGTGCGGCTTACCCTTCGCTCGATGACGCGCCCGCCGCGATGCGCGATGAGGTCATGCGGCTGCGCGATACGTCGGCAGGACGATTCGCGCTGGGCTTGTATGGAGAAGTACGAGACCGGGTATGTGCTGTCGCCTGGCGATGACAATTCGAGCCCGTTGATGAGTGTCATGAATTGCGTGCGTGGCCGGATCCCGTTGCGCTGCATTTCGCTGCGCGGTCTCGCCAGAGTGCAACGATTTCCCGCTGGGAGAAGACCATGCAACCCGGAATGTCTGCAGTGCTGTGCTGCGTGCTGTCCGCTTCGACGATCGCTGTTGCTCAAGAGAAGCATGTCGCCGCATTCGACGCACCGGCGGGCGGAAACAAGTACACGCAGCAACACGTCCTCGAGGTTGGCGATGTCCCCGGGCACCAGTTGCGGCTATATGAACTGGTGCGCAGCTACGGTGGCAAGGACCAGACCATCGAAGGCATCGTTCTGAAGGAAGCCGTCATCCGCGCCACAAGCGATCTGACCGACCTGAACGGGCTCGGTCGCAGCTATGTGGAATACAGAATGGAGAACGGCGACAGGATTTTCGCGCGCGGCTATTTCCTCAACCACAAGCTGCCCGACAGCAACCGGCTGAAGAACCTCACGGAACTGGACATCACCGGCGGTACAGGCAGATTCCGTGGCATCCACGGCATCGTGCGCGCGGAAACTGTCTCCGATGCCAAGGCTTTCAACCAGAACCATACCGAACTCGAATACTGGTTCGAGAAGTAGCCGGGAGATGGATTCACATCGGCGAACGCATGGGCAATCCGGCGTCCTTTCCGGGCCCGCCATGCGCGCGGCGATCACCCCAGCTCGAACGACGTCACCCCGAACACGCGGTCGATCGCGATCGCGGGCGCTTCCTTCGTATACATCCGCGCGGTTTCGAAGACGCTCGACATGCCGTGCCGTTCCGCCAGCGCGACGGCCGCGGGATTCGTTTCCGGCACGTCGAGCACGATAACCTCGCCGGGCATGCGCGCCGCCAGCGCGCGAAACAGCCCCGTGGCGACGCCGGCGTCATCGGCGAACAGCGGGCCGATCTTGCAGCCCGCCTTGCAGCGGCGCACGACGCCGTATCCGGTGATGCGACCCGCGTCGACCGTTGCGAGCGCAACAGCATCCGGCTGCGCGAGCCACGCGGAGACGAAACGCGCGCGCGGCGCAGGAAAACACTGGCGATCGTACGCCAGCAACTGCTCGAACGGGACCTCGGCCGCCGCGGCCGCGTGCGCGCATCCGATGCCGTCCACACGGCCCTGATAGCGGATGTTGCGATACGCGAGCCGGAACCCGGACTTCCGGTAGTTCGCCTGTTGTGCCACGACACCGTCGAGACCGACATTGCGGTTTCCCAGGTAACGCATGCCGTGCTGCCAGATTCGCATGCCGAAGCCTTTGCCGCGAAACCCGGGTTTCACGATGTACAGACCGATGAAGCCGAAGCGTTCGTCATACGCGACGGCAGCAAGGCACGCGACCGGCTCGCCACGCCACACGCCGACGAAAAAACCGGCCGGGTCCGCTTCCCTGAAACACGGCGGATCATGCAGGCCGGGGTTCCACCCTTCGGCTGCCGCCCATTCGACCGACATGGCCACCTCGTCGGCCGACATGGTGCGCACGATCAAGTCTTCGCTTCGATCCATGATTCGCCTCCGTCGCGGCACTCGAGATCGCCGCCAACCGATTCGCGAGCGTGACGCGTCGTCACGCCACGCCAGTTACTGGCTCCCCACCGCGTCGTGCTTCCTCTGAAACCTCGCCGGCAGCCGCCAGTTCCCGCTGCGTCGCAACCCGTCGACGAATTTCACGCGCTCGTCCGGCGTCAGCGTCGCCGCGAAATCGACGATGCTGCGCTCGACCTGCCCCCGCAACGCACTATCGGCCGCCCGCGTCCGATCGAGCGCCGCGTCGATCGCCGCACGATCGAGCTGCGGCGCCGCCAGCAGATCCAGCACCGTGATCCGCCCGTCACGCCCTTCCCGCGCGAAATCCCGACCTTCGTTGCGCGCCGCCTTCAGCGCCGCCGCAAACGCTTGCTGACGCACGTCGGACAATTCGTCCGCGGCGAACCGCAATGCCGTGCGCTGTCCGGGCATTCCGCCCCCATCCAGGCCACGATGCGTCGAAAACCATTGATACGCGCCGCCGCCGATCGCGCCGAGCATGAACACGTTCAACACGACCGACCCGACGAGCACGAATTTCCAGCCGCGTTCGCTCATTCGTCGCCTCCGTCGATGCCCGGGCCGCCGAACGTCGTCGTCAGGTAGCCCGGTTCGTGTTGCGCGAACGGCGCACTGCCGAGCATCAGCATCGACACGGCCACCGCGCCCGCCACCGCGCCCGCCAGCCCGACACCGGCAAATGCCGCGCCCGACCACCACACCGTGCCCCGGCGCCGCGCACGTTGCGGCGCGGGCGCCGACGCGACGATGCGTTCGACGAGCGCCGGCGCGGGCGGCTCGACCGTATCCTGCATGAGCCAGGCATCGAGCGCGGCGGCATCGTCGAGCGCCGCGAGCGCGTCGCGCGGATGCGCTTGCGCCCACGCTTCGGCCGCCGCGCGTTCGTCGCGCGGCCAGCGCCGCGCATCCGAGCCGTACGCGGCGACGATGGTACGGAATCTTTCGGGTGTCATCGCTTGTCCTCGCTAGGTGGGTCGCCGGCCAGTTGCGCGCGCAGGTTGCGCCTCGCGCGCGCGAGCAGGCTTTCCAGCGCATCGACGGTGATGCCCATCAGGTTGGCCGCTTCAACGTTCGACATCTCCTGATAGTACTGGAGCACGAGCGCTTCCCGCTGCCTGGGCGGCAACGCGGCGAGCGCCTCGCGCACGCGCGCATCGCGCGCGCGCAACTCCGCGTGCGCGGCCGGCTCGGGTTGCGGGTCGGGCACGTCGGGCAGCGTGTCGACCGGCTCCTCGCGCCGCCCGCGCAACCGGTCGTAGCACAGGTTCAGCACCACGCGATGCAGCCACGTGTCGAAGCGCGCTTCGCCGTCCCGCCAGCGCGGCGCGTGATGCCAGATCCGCAGGAAGGTTTCCTGCGCAACGTCTTCGGCTTCGGTCCGGTCGCCGAGCATGCGCGTCGCGAGCGCAAGCAGGCGCGGCAGCTTGCGTGCGACGAGCACGCGCACGGCCGACGTGTCGCGCGCGCCGACCCGCGCGACGAGTTCCGCGTCCGGATCGGCGTCGCTCAACGCGGGCTGCTCCGCCATGCGCGGCGCGCCCGCCGCATGCTGCCGGCGAGCGTGCCCGCCGTCCGGCTGAAGCTCATCGTCGTGCTCTCCTTGCATGCGTCGGGCCGGCGCCGCACGGCGCCATGCCGGCGCGTCCACGGCGCGTCGCGCGCCGTGTCCGGCATCCGCCCGGCCGGTTTCGTCGACATCCGGTTCGAACGGCATATCGATCCTGTCGATCGCGAGCCGGCCGGCGCGATCAATATACGACGACCGGCGCCGGCCGGTAATACACCGGACGCGCCGGCACCACGACGCAGCCGGCCAGCACGACGGCCACGGCTGTCAGGATCACGATGGTTCGAAAAGGCATGGCTTAACGGATGAGGTTGTGTGGAAGTCCCGCCGCACCGGCGCTGCACGCCGCGCGGCACCCTGCGCGTCACGCCCAGTGACCCGGCACCCAGCGCCAGTTCGGGCCGCGCGCGGCCCAGTGTCCGGGCAACCAGCGATAGCCGACGCGCACCGCTTGCCAATGCCCGGGGATCCACACGTAGCGGCCCTGCCGCCAGTGCCAGTGGCCCTGATCCCACACGTAGCCCGCGCGTGGCGCCGGCATCACTTCGACGCGCGGCGGCGGCGGCGCGACCGGCGCGACGATGACGGCCTGCGCGAATGTGGCGGAGGTCGCCAGCGCGGCCACGCATCCCGCTGCAACCCGTAATGAAATGGAAAGTTTCATGCAAGACTCCGAAGCGTCGTGTAGCGAACGTGATGGCCGGAAGTGGCCGTTCGTTCGTTAAACGACGCATGCGGAAAAATCCGTCGCGACGCGCGCAAATAAATTTCCGCCGCGCCGGCGACGCCGCGCTCACCCGGCGACACATCGGGCCCGGGCGTGGACGACCGTCTGTCACAACCCGGCAAAACTGCGCTTCGACAATGCGTGTCACCGGGATCCCGCTCGTTTCCGGCCCACGCCCCGGACGCGCTCGCGCACGGCCGGGCGGTTCCGCATTTCGCGTGTCACTCAACGAAAATACGATCATGTCGAACCAGGACAACTTCCCCGCCGAGTCGAACGAGCCGGCCGCTTCCGTATCGCGTCGCGGCTTCCTGAAACTGGCCGGCGTCTCCGGCCTCGCCACCGCCGCAGGCGGGCTCGCGGCCGCCCGTGCCGCCGGGTCGAACCCGGACGGCACCCCCGAACAGGTGCACCTGACATGGGGCAGCGACCCGGCGTCGGAAGTCGCGATCTCGTGGGCATCGCTCGCGCCGGCCGTCAATCCGCGGGCGCGGATCGTCGCCGACGGCGAACCGGCACGCACCGTGCACGGCGTGCAGCGCCTTTACACCGACGGCCTGAACGGTGAAACGGTGTTCACGTACCACGCACGCGTGCACGGCCTGAAGCCGAACACGCGCTACCGCTACGAACTGACGGCCGACAACGACAGCAACGCCGCGCAGCCGTTTGCCGCGACCTTCACGACCGCGCCGCGCGGGCGCGCACCATTCCGCTTCACGAGCTACGGCGACCTCGCGACGCCGAACGGCGCATGGGTGCTGTCGTCGCCGCAAAGCCGCTTCGCGGTGCAGGCCGTCGAGCAGTTCCAGCCGCTGTTCCACCTGCTGAACGGCGACCTCTGCTACGCGAACCTGAACCCCGCGCATCAGCCGGAGGTGTGGCGCGACTTCGGCAACAACAACCAGACGTCGGCCGCGAACCGCCCGTGGATGCCGTGCCCGGGCAATCACGAGATCGAATTCAACAACGGCCCGCAGGGGCTCGACTCGTACCTCGCGCGCTACACGCTGCCGGAGAACGGCACGCGCTTTCCGGGCCGCTGGTACAGCTTCCGCGTGAGTTCGGTGCTGTTCATCTCGCTCGACGCCGACGACGTCGTGTACCAGGATGCGGCCGCGTTCGTCGGCGGCCCGGCCCCGCTGGTGCCGGCCGCGAGCACCGGCCACGCGCCGATCGAACCGGGCACGTCGTTCTACGTGCGCGGCTACAGCGACGGCGTGCAGACGCGCTGGCTCGAGCACACGCTGCGTCAAGCGTCGCACGATGACGACATCGACTGGATCGTCGTGCAGATGCACCAGGACGCGCTGAGCTCGTCGAAGACGGGCAACGGCTCGGACAAGGGCATCCGCGAGGCGTGGCTGCCGCTGTTCGACCGTTACGGTGTCGACCTCGTGCTGTGCGGTCACGATCACGATTACGAGCGCAGCTACCCGGTGCGCGGCTGCAATCACCGCGCGGGCGTCGATGCATCGACCGGCGAAGTCGTCGAGACGCTGCAGCCGCGTCCGGTCGGGTCGACCGATCCCGAGCGCACGACCTTCGACACGAGCCACGGCACGATCCACCTGATCCTCGGCGGCGGCGGCACCAGTGCGCCGCTCGACGTGTACGGCGAGAACCCGGCGACCGGCTTCGCGCAGGCCAAGGTCTTCACGAAGCCGAACCGGCCGGTGCCGGGCGCCGCGCCGAACACGTTCGTGCGCAAGCCGGCCGATGCGCTGGAGGATGCGATCTGGTCCGCGCGCCGCGATACGGGCACGGGCTACGGGATCGCGGTGTTCGACCACGATCCGGGCAAGCCGGGCGGCCACACGACGATCACGATGCGCTACTACCATGCGCCGGGCGCGGATCAGCACCCGAGCGCACAGTACGAGCTGTTCGAGACGATCGAGCTGAGCAAGAAGCGCCGCGAGCGCTGATGCGACGGCCGCCCGCAACGCATGATCGCGCGGCGGGCGGCCGGGGCTGGCGCGTGCGGGACGGCGCGCGCGACGCGCTGATGGATACGGCGAATACGTGACGGCTGCGCCATGCGGAGCGGCTGCGTCTATTCGACCGCCGCACCTTGCATGCTGCGCATCGGCACGCCGGTTTCCACAGCAAGCCGCGTTGCCGCCACCGTGCCCCTAGCTTCGCGATTCCAGCGCGATACGCACGGCCAGTCCGGCCAGCACGGTCCCCATCAACCCGCGCTGCACCCGCGCCCAGACGGGCCGACCGGCGAGAAACCCCGCGATCGAGCCGGCCATGCTCGCGATCAGCGCATTCACGCAGACACTGACCGCGATCTGCACGCAGCCCAGTGCCAGCGATTGCGCGAGCACGCTGCCGTGCCCGGGCGCAATGAACTGCGGCAGCAGCGACAGGTACATCACCGCGATCTTCGGGTTCGCGAGGTTGGTGACGAAGCCCATCGTGAAGAGCCGCACGCCGCTGTCGTGCGGCAGTTGCCGCACCTGGAACGCGGAGCGGCCGCCCGGCTTGAGCGCCTGCCACGCGAGATACGCCAGGTACAGCGCGCCGGACAAACGCAGCGCGTCATACGCGTACGGCACGGTCAGCACCAGCGCGGTAATGCCGAATGCCGCGCAGAACATGTAGAACACGAACCCCAGCGCGACGCCGCCGAGCGACACCAGCCCCGCACGGCGGCCCTGGCAGATCGAGCGGGAGATCAGGTAAAGCATGTTCGGGCCGGGCGTCAGGGCCATGCCGAGCGATACGAGTCCGAAAGCAATCAGGGTGGGCAAGGCCGGCACGGCAGTCTCCTTCGGGGCGATGAAGTCGGGGCGAGTGTCCAGCAATGTATTGCATGTCGGTGTCTGTCGGCATGAATAAACTGCAAGTCACGCATGAGCGCGCTTCACCCCGTCATCGCGTCGTTCCGCCGGCCCGCTACTTGCCCTTTTTCGCGCGTGCCTGCACCGCCTTTCCCGCCTTCGCGCGTTGCGCGTCGACCAGTTTCACGAATGCGTCGGCGACCGCGTTGCCGCTCGCGTTCCACGCCAGTCGCACGGAACGATGCAGCCTGGGCGACAACGCCAGCACCCGGCCGCCGAACCGGGTATAGGTGAGCGTGATGCGCGGGACGATCGACACGCCCATTCCCGCCTCCGCCATCGACAGAATGGTCCGCATCTCGACCACGTTGAACGCGGCGCGAAGCGATGCACCGTTGCGCGCGAAGTAATCCGCGATGACCGGCCCGCACCCCGCCTTCGAAAAAATGAACGGCATCGTCGCCAACCGTTTCGCCGACACGCTCTCGCGGCCGTCGAACATGCCGTCCGCCGCCACCGCGACGAAATCCTCGTCGAGCAACGGCAGGTTGTTCGCGAAGGTCTTCGTGCCGGCGACCACGCCGATGTCGGCGGTGCCGTCGTCGAGCCACCCTTCGACTTCCGCGTCCGTGCCTTCGAGCAGCACGGCCGTCACGCCCTCATGCGCCGCCTTCAACGCTTCGAGCGCGGGTACGACGAACGCGAGCGAGACGCTCGGCAGCGACGCCACCACCAGCCGACCCTCGAGCTTGCCGCGCGCCAGGCCGAACTGCTGGCGCAGCGTCTGCGCTTCCCGGACGACGTTCTGTACGTACGGCCACAGGCGTTCGCCGGCAGCGCTCAGGACGACCGGCTGGCGGTCGCGCAACAGCAGCTTGACCTCGGTGATGTCCTCCAGTTCGGTCAACGCGTGGCTGATCGCGGATTGACTGCGGCTGAGCCGATCGGCCGCGGCCGTCAGCGAGCCGAGTTCGACCACGGCAGCCAGGGCCTGCAACTGCGCAAGCGTCATCTCGCCTCCTTGTTGGGTGCATGTATTTTTCACATGATAGAGCGACGCATCATGAATTTGATTGAGCCGGTGTCATGCGCTTCGATGGCGCGCCATCGCGTGACCTCGCCCGATGCCCCGCGCCGCGCTCGGGCAAGATTCAGCCTCGAATCATGTCGAACGCCGTCGCCGGACACGCGCAGGATTGCACCGGCGCCCGCGCCCGTCCAAGCCCCGTCCGTTGCGCCTTCAGCTCCGATCGCCAAGACGCGTTAGACTGTCCCGATGGAACAATGCCGTTATTGCCAGAGAATCCGCGATGAATGGGATTGCCACGGGGACGAATGCCGCCGGGCAATCGCGAAGGCACTGCGCCGGCAGCGCGCGGGCCTGCCGATGGTGCCCGATCGCATCCGCAACGAGCTGCCGTCCGGCGCGCCCACCCAGCAGGTGATCGCGGTCCTGTCGCGCCAGCGCCTGCGGGCGCGCCGCGGCAACGAGGAACGCCGCGAGCGCAAGAAAATCGACGACGCCGACGGCGTCTGATCCGCCAACGCCCCCCCGCCAGCCGCCCCACCTGCCGATGCCCCGCCACCGGGCGTTCGCCCGTGCGCGATGTCTCGCCGCCCGTCCGCCGTCAATTTGCAATTCCCGCAACGCGGAACGGGGACGGATCGAACTTACGTTGGAATTGTTGCCTCACCGACAATGATCTTTCGCTGGAATCCACGTTTACCCTGAATCCAGCGACGCCTACGATGTAATCAATCGCTTACGACATGGTGTCGCCGGCGAACCCAATAGAACATCGGAGGTCATCATGAAATCGCTCGTTCCCGCAGTCGTCGCCGCTGTCGCCCTGTCCGCTTCGTTCGGCGCCTTCGCCCAAAGCACCGTGACCCGCGCGCAGGTGCGCAACGAACTCGTCCAGCTCGAAAACGCCGGCTACAAGCCGAGCCAGTCGAGCCCGTACTACCCGGCCGACATCCAGGCCGCGCAAGCGCGCGCACACGCTGCCGACAACAGCGGCTACGGCGCGCAGCCGGCCCCGGTCATCCAGGGCGGCGCACCGGCGGTCAAGGTGCGCAACGCGCGCGACTCGGTCTACTTCGGCCACTAAGTCGGCCGCCGCGTGCATCGCGCGCGGTCCGCCCGGATCCAGCGAGCCCGTCCCGTGACGGGCTCGCCGCGTTTTTGCCGCGCGCCGGGCCGGCCTGCCGTCAGCGGCTGCCCTCCGCCGCCACGCGGCCGCCGTCGTCCGTGGCGATACCGCCGCCGAGCAGTTCCTGGTAACGCACGCACGCGCACTGCGCGGACGCCTTCGCCGCGTACATCGCCGCGTCGGCCTTGACCAGCAGTTCCTCGGCCGACGCGCCATCCGCCGGATATTCGCTCACGCCGATGCTCGCGCCCACGGCCAGGTGCCGGTCGCCGAATTCCAGTTCCTCGGCCATCACGATCTGGATACGCGACGCGATATCGCCGATCACCGCGGGCGATCGCACGTCCGAAATCAGCACGATGAATTCATCGCCGCCGAGCCGCGCGGCCATGTCGCCGCTGCGCAGCGCGAGGCTCAGCCGTTTCGCAACCGCGACGAGCGTGCGATCGCCGGCCGCGTGCCCGTGCTGGTCGTTGATCTGCTTGAAGCGATCGAGATCGACGAACATCACCGCCAGCCCCTCGCGCACCGCGGCCGCATGCCGGATCGCGGCATCGAGATGCTCCATGAACAACAGGCGGTTCGGCAAGCCGGTCAGCGGGTCGTGACCGGCGAGATGCGCGAGCTCAAGCTGCTTCGCGCGCAGCATCGCGACCTGCGTGCGGATCTCGACGCGCATGCTGTCGAAACAGCGCGCCAGCACGCCGATCTCGTCGGCCCGCGCGACCGGCAACCGTTCGGCGGCCGGATCGTCGAACACGTGGGTCGCCGCGCGCGCGAGCATCTGCAACGGCCGCGTGATCGCGCTCGCAAACAGGATCGCGAGAATCACCGCCGCCACGCTCATCAAGAGCACCATCCGGATGATCCGCTCGCCGAGCATCCCGGCCGGCGCCAGCACGTCCGTGAGCGGACGCGCCATGCCGAGCACCACGAAGCGGTTGCCCTCGTTGTTGCCGAACGGCGTGCGCACGAACGCGAACATCTGGCCCGGTGCGGCGTCGGGCTGCGTGAGACCGTTGAGCGCCACGTTCGTGCGCGCCCCGACGAACAGCAGCCGCGTGTCGGGGAAGCTGTCCTGCATCAGCACGCGGTGCCCGCGATCGAAGCCGAAGATCTGCGACGGATCGGGGTGCACGAGGAAATCGCCCCATTTGTTCGCGAGATACACCACGTAGTCTGGCGGCAGATCGCGTTCGAGCCGGTCGAACATGCGCGTCAGCTCGACGTCGACGACCAGCGCGCCGACGACCCGGCCGCCTTCGTCGACCACCGGCGTGCCCACGCGCAGGATCGGCAGCCCTTCGGCCGCATGCGAGCCGGTCTCGTGGTTGATCGCGATCGGCGACAGGTAGATATGACCGGGCGCCGTCGCAAGCGTATCGAATACGTAAGGAAACTGCCCTTTTTCCTGGAATGCACTGTCCGGCAACACGACGATGCCATGCGCGTCGCGATCGACGCGGATCCGCTCGAGCCCGAAATCCCCGCGCGCGATCAGCCGGATCTGCAGGTACTCGGGGTGGTTCTTCATGAAGCTGTAATACACCTGTTCGAGCCGCGTGCGCGGCGCGCGATCGGCGCCTTCCCCGCTCGCGACGGACGCGGACGCCGGCAATTGCGCGAGCACGAGCACATCGTCGGCCACGTCGGACAGCGCGGTCGTGAAGCGCTGTCCGAGCAAGTGCGTCGACATCAGCAGGCTGTGCTGCGCTTCCTGCACGAGCATCGTCCGGTTCGCGCGGTAGGTGTAGTAGCCGGTCGTGCCGGACGCGATCACGCCGATGCACGCGAACAGCATCGACAGCTTCCACGTGAGCCCGAGCCTGATCATTTTTCGAACCGCTCCGGCCGGTCGCCCGACACGATGCGGCTCCATAGCGACTCACGCCGCGCGATGTCCTCGACCGGCTGGATCCAGACGAGGTGCTGGTGGCCGGCCTCGAGACCGGGTGGCGGTTGGAGCGTATTCGCGAGCCCCTGGCGTTCGGTCAGCAGCACGCCGATCGCCGGTTCGAGCATGTAGTTGATCCACGCGAACGCCAGTTCGCGATGCTCCGCGCCGCGCGTGACGCCCCAGCAGTCGAGCCACGCGAGCGCGCCTTCGTCCGGAATCACGTAGCCGACATCCGCACCGGCGCGACGCAGCTGTTCGACCTGCTGCGTGCCATAGTTGCCGAACATCAGCGCCGCGCGATGCTGGACGAACAGCGTGGTCGCCTCGTCCGGAAGCGTGTAATACGTGAGCAGGTTGCGCCGCAGTTCGACCAGCTTGTGCGCGACGGCAAGCGTTTGCGCGGGCGACAGGTGAAACGGGTCGGGATAGCCGAGCGCGAGCGCGGTGAACGAAAAATTATGCGGCGCGCTGTTGAAGTCGAGCACCTTGCCGCGGTAACGCGGATTCCAGAGTTCCAGCATCGAGCGCGGCGCGACCGGCACCTGCTTGCGATCGTAGATCAGTCCCATCGACGAATATGTGAACGGAATCGCATAGGTCGAGCCGTTGCGCACGAGTCCGCCGATCGTCGCGAGCTGCTGGAAATTCGGCAGTTGCCGCCGGCGGTTGGGGATCTGCGACAGGTCGATCGGCGTGAGCAGGCCGTCGCTCGCATAGCGCTGGATCTCGGCCGTGTTGGCCGCAAGCACGTCGTACGGCGGCGGCGACGCGCTGTGCATCCGTGTCCACAACGCTTCGTCGGAATCGACGAAGGTTACTTCGACGTGCACATGAAAGTGCGTCTCAAATGCATTGACGACATCGTTGTCCGCGTAGCCGGGCCACGCAAGGACACGCAGTACGTTGTCGCCGACGGTCTCGGGGGAAGCGGCGCAGGCAGGCAGGCCCTGCCAGCCCAGCGTCAGGACGACAAGCCACCGGCACGCGGCGCGGCGCGCACGGCGCGCGCCGATTCCCCTGATCAATCGGTCCTCGTCCGAATTCCCCGTATGCATTCGACTGTCCTTTTTTCGAGTCGATGCTTGATCGTGCAACAAGACCACAAAAAATATCGCCGCGCAATTGGAACAAGCCGCACGCGCACTGCATCCGCCTATTCGGAGCGCGTCATCCGTGTACGCGTTCGATCGCACGTCGCTGCACGCGCTCGATCCCGGCCACGCGAACGGAGAATCATCAGGTGAAAGGCAAGACGCGACGTGTGCCAACTCCGCTTGCAGCCACGGCGCCACGCGGCATGTACTGCGTATGCGTTCGGAGCGTTCAGTGCATTCGATGCATTCGGCGACGCGCGTCATCCGTCGCGTCGTGTCGTCACCTCCGCCTGCATGTGCGTCGCGCCGTCGCATGCGCATCCACGCCACGCAGGCGTTAACGCCGCGATCACGCGCGACGGATGCGCACGCATCGGCATCGCCACGACAGCGCGACCGGCCGCGGCCGTCGCGCTTTCCTTTTCGGGCCGCTCGTCGGACAATGACGCGCGCCCGCCGGCGCGGCGCCGCATCGGCCCCGCGCGAGCGGCACCAAGCATGCTCCGCCCGAGCCGATGAAACGCTACGAAACCCTCGCCCAGACGATCGCCGACGAAATCCGCAACGGCAACCTCGCGGTCGGCACGCGCCTGCCGTCGCTGCGGCAGATCATCGCGCAGCATGGCGTGAGCCAGTCGACGGTGTTTCGCGCGTACTACCTGCTCGAACAGTGGGGGCTGATCCGCGCACGCGAGCGTTCCGGCTATTACGTCGCGCCGGGCGCGGGCCCGGCGGCGAACCCGTCCGCGAAACGCCGCGCGAGCCGTGCCGGCGCCACGCGCAAGGTCGACATCAGCGACCTCGTGTTCTCGGTGCTCGACGCCGCGACGCAGCCCGGCATCGTGCCGCTCGGCTCCGCATTTCCCGCGCCGCAGCTGTTTCCGCTGCCGCGCCTCGCGAAATCGCTCGCGCAGGCGACGCGGCTCGTCAGCCCGTGGAGCACGGTCGTCGACCTGCCGCCGGGCAGCGAGGCGCTGCGCCAGCAGATCGCGCGACGCTATCTGGCAACCGGTGTCGCGCAGCCCGTCGACGAGATCGTCGTCACCAACGGCGCGCTCGAAGCGCTGAACCTGTGCCTGATGGCCGTCACGCGGCCCGGCGACGTCGTCGCGGTCGAGTCTCCCGGCTTCTATGCGGCGCTGCAGGCGATCGAGCGGCTCGACCTGCGCGCGGTCGAGATTCCCGTCGATCCACGCACGGGCCTCGATCTCGATGCGCTCGCGAACGCGCTGGACCGGCACGACATCCGCGCGTGCTGGTTCATGACCAATTTCCAGAATCCGACCGGCGTCACGCTGTCGCTCGACAAGAAGCGCGCGCTCGTCGAGCTGCTGGCCGCACGCAAGGTGCCGCTGATCGAGGACGACGTATACGGCGAGCTGCATTTCGGCCCCGACTACCCGCTGCCCGCGCGCGCATTCGACCGGCACGGCCTCGTGATGCATTGCAGTTCGTTCTCGAAGACGCTCGCGCCCGGCTACCGGATCGGCTGGGCCGCCGCCGGCCGGTTCGCGGAGAAGGTGCAGCGGCTCAAGCTGATGACCACGCTGTCGGCGAGCATTCCCGCGCAGGCCGGCATCGCGAACTATCTGGAGCACGGCGGCTACGACCGTCACCTGCGCAAGCTGCGCGGCACCCTGCAGGCGCAGCTCGCGCGCATGGACAACGCGCTGCGGCGCTGGCTGCCGCCCGGCGTCGAGTGGGTGCGGCCGGACGGCGGTTATTTCCTGTGGCTGTCGTTTCCCGACGCGATCGACGCGATGGAACTGCACCGCCAGGCGATCGCGCGCGGCATCAGCTTCGCACCGGGGCCGCTGTTCTCGGCCGCGCACGGCTTCGAGCGCTGCGTGCGCGTGAACTTCGGCCATCCGTGGAGCCGCGACATCGAGCGCGCGATCCGCGTGCTCGGCGAGCTGGTCGCCGGGCCGGCGGTACGCAAGTCGGGCTGATCGCGCCTCGTGCGCACGCTGCGCGCCGCCCGCATCATGTCCATGCAGCGAAGCCGCGCGCGGGTTACATTGCTGGTCCCGCCGCTCCTTCACGATTGCCCATGAGCCAACTGCCCTACCTCGATCACGACGCGTTGCTGAAACTGGCGGCCGAAGCGGCGCACGTTACGCAGCCGTGCACGTGCACGAGAACCTCGCTCGCCGGCTGGACGACCCTGCCGCTGTCGCTGCAGGACACGCAACTGACCGAAGTGGCCACGCTTGCGCTGCCCGGCGAGGCCGAGCCGAGCTTCGACGAATATCATCCGGCCGGCACGCGCTATGCGTCGGACGACGCGCCGATCGCACCGCGCCACTTTCCGTACAACCGCTGCAACGTCAGCCGCTGCGTATCGTGCGGCCGGCTTTATCTGCGCTATCAGGAAGGCGGCGGCTACTTCATCGACCAGCGCATCCGCGCGCTCGATCCGGCGTTGATCGTCGACGCACCGGCGCAAGCCTGAACCCGACGGCGGGGCATGCGCAACGCATGCCCCGGCACACACCGGCGCGTCCCGCCGATCTGCTGCGCCCTTTCCGTTCCGATCTGTTAAGCCGTTTCCTCTCCGATCTGCTGCGCCGATTCCGTTCCGATCTGCTGCTTGTCCCGCCGCCCCGCGTTCCCTACGCTGTCCCTGTTGCCCGACACCCGTCGCAACATCCCCTCCCGAGCAGCGCGCGCCCTTGCGCCGCCGCTCCTCTCGCGTATCACGTCATGTACCGATATACCGATTTCGACCGGGCGCTCGTGCGCAGCCGCGCCGCCCAGTTCCGCGACCAGCTCGAACGCTGGCAGCACGGCACGCTGAGCGAGGATGCGTTCCGGCCGTTGCGCCTGCAGAACGGCTGGTACGTGCAGCGCCATGCGCCGATGCTGCGCGTGGCCGTGCCGTACGGCGAGCTGTCGAGCGCGCAGCTGCGCGTGCTCGCCCGGATCGCACGCGACTACGACGTGCCCGACGACGCCACCTACCGCGCCGCCTGCGACGCGCAGGCGCTGCTCGGCACGCTGCGCCTGCCGACCCGCAACGCGCACTTCACGACCCGCACCAACGTGCAGTTCAACTGGATTCCGCTCGCGCAGGCAGCCGACGTGATGGACCTGCTCGCGACCGTCGACATGCACGGGATCCAGACGAGCGGCAATTGCATCCGCAACATTTCGTGCGACGAGCGCGCGGGCGTCGCGCCGGACGAGATTGCCGATCCGCGCCCGTTCGCCGAGGTGATGCGCCAGTGGACGACACTGCATCCGGAATTCGCGTTCCTGCCGCGCAAGTTCAAGATCGCGATCACCGGCGCGGCCGAGGACCGTGCGGCGACCGACTGGCACGACGTCGGGCTGAAACTCGTGCGCAACGACGCGGGCGAACTCGGCTTTCGCGTGAGCGCCGGCGGCGGCATGGGCCGCACGCCGCTGATCGCGACGCTGCTGCGCGCGTTCCTGCCGTGGCAGCAGGTGATGAACTACATCGAGGCGATCGTCCGCGTGTACAACCGCTACGGGCGGCGCGACAACAAGTACAAGGCGCGCATCAAGATCCTCGTGAAGAGCGAGGGGCAGCGCTATATCGACGACGTCGAGGAAGAATTCCGCCAGATCGTCGAGCATGACGGCGGCCCGCACACGATCCCGCAGGCCGAGTTCGACCGCATCGCGGCATCGTTCGTGCCGCCGCGCCTCGCGCCCCGCACGGTCGACCTGCAGGATGCCGAAGCGCGCATGGCCGCGCACGCCAGCCGCCATCCGGCCTTCGCGCGGTGGCTCGCGCGCAATGTCGCAGCACATCGCGACCCAGCGCTGCGCATCGTCACGCTGTCGTTCAAGCGCCGCCTGCAGGCGCCCGGCGACGCGTCGCCCGAGCAGCTCGACGCGCTCGCCCAACTCGCCGAGCGCTTCTCGGCCGGCGAGGCACGCGTCACGCATACTCAGAACGTGGTGCTGCCGTGGGTGCACGTCGACGACCTGTTCCTGCTGTGGGAGCAAGCGCGCGCGATCGGCCTTGCCAGCGCAAACGTCGGACTCCTGACCGACATGATCGCGTGCCCGGGCGGCGATTTCTGCGCGCTCGCGAACGCGCGCTCGATCCCGATCGCCGATGCGATCGCCGAGCGGTTCCAGGATCTCGACATGCTGCACGACGTCGGCGACATCGACCTGCACATCAGCGGCTGCATCAACTCCTGCGGCCATCATCACAGCGGGCACATCGGCATCCTCGGCGTCGACAAGGACGGCGCCGAGTGGTACCAGGTGACGCTCGGCGGGTCGGACGGCTCGAGCGCGAGCGGCCCCGCGCGGCCGGGCAAGGTGATCGGCCCGTCGTTCTCGGCGGACGAGATCGTCGATGTCGTTGACGCGCTCGTCAACGTCTATCTCGACGCGCGGCTCGACGCCGACGGCCGCAGCGAACGATTCATCGACACGGTGCGCCGCATCGGCGCCGAGCCCTTCAAGGCCGCGGCCAACGACGCACGTCACCAGGCGGAGCACGCATGATCCCGACCGACCAAAGCCCGAACGCACGCATCCGGCTGCTGACGCCGGCCGAACACGCCGACGATACGAACGCGCCGGACACCGCGCCCCGCACGACCCTGACGATCGGCAACGACGAGGAGCTGCGGCCGCTCGCCGCACGCATCGCGCAGGCCGCGCGCATCGACCTGCACTTCCCGTCCTTCACCGACGGGCGCGCATACAGCCAGGCGTATCTGCTGCGCAAGCGCTTCGGCTTCGCCGGCGACCTGCGCGCGACCGGCGACGTGCTGGTCGATCAGTTGCTGTTGATGGAGCGCACCGGGTTTTCGAGCGCGGTGCTCGGCGCCGATGCCGATCTGGCCGCCGCGCGCCGGCAGCTCGACCGGTTTCCCGGCTTCTATCAGCGCGACGCGAGAACGGCGGCGCCGCGGCAGGAAGCGGCGCCGCAAGTCGAGACGCAAGCCGGGAAATGAAAACGGGCGGCCCGCAGGCCGCCCGTCCGATGAACCACAAGCGCCGCGCCCGCCGCACCGCGGGCGCCGGCGTTCAGCGCGCCGCCACCGGCTTGCCGAACGCGCCGAGGATCTTCTTCTCGAGCGCGATGTAGTCGTGGCCGAAGTGGTGGTCGCCGCCCGTCTTGATCACGTCGGCACCGCTATTCGCGAGCGCCGGACACATCGTGTCCTTCTCTTCCGCGCCGTAGAAGCATTGCACGAGCTGCGGCGGCACCTTCGCGATTTCCGGCGCGACCTTCATCGCCTTGTCGCTCGCCGGCATCCCGAGCCAGCCCGTCACGCGGATCTGGAAATCCGCCGCCGGCGCGAAGCCGAGCAGCGACATCACCGCCACCTTGTCACGCAGGTCGGCCGGCAGCCGGTTGTACGCGAACGGCATCACGTCCGCGCCGAATGAGTAGCCGACCAGCGCCACGCGGTTCGCATGCCAGCGCGCCATGTAGGTGCGCATCACGCGCGCCAGGTCGCGGCTCACCTGTGCAGGCGGCTTCTCGCTCCAGAAGTAGCGCAGGCTGTCGATGCCGACCACCGCCACGCCGTCGCGCTGCAGCGCCTCGGCGATCGTCTTGTCGAGATCGCGCCAGCCGCCGTCGCCCGAGATCACGATCGCGAGGCGGTCGCTGCCGCCCTTGGCCGGCAGCTCGACGAGCGGCAGGTCCGACACGTCGAGCTCGTCGGTGCTGCTGGTGTCGTGCAGGTGCGACGTGACGAGCGACACGAGCGTCGCGGTGTCGCCGGCCGCGGCCGTTTCGACGAAACCCGGCATCGCGCGGCGCACGATCGTCGGATCGGGCGGGCACGGCTTGAAGCGCGCATCGAGCTTCGCCGCCGGCGCGACCGACGCGACACCGGCGATCGTGTTTTCCGGCGCCATCGACAGGATCTGCTTCGCGATCACGCCGCCCTGGCCCACGCCCGCGACGATCGGCGTGTAGTAACGCGCCGATTGCGCGAGGCGTTCGAGCTGGTGGCTGACCGCTTCGGCGTCGCCGTCGAGGTGGTGACAGGTTTCCTGCTTCGCGGCGAGGTTCGCCGCATAACGCTCCGAATCCACCCCGACCGTCATCGCGCCCGCTTTCGCGAGGGCGTCGGCCGCCTGCTGGTCGGCGGCGCCCCAGCCCCGCCCGCGCGAGAACAGCACGACGAAGCCGCGCAGCGGGCCGCCCGGCTTCGTCACGGTCACGGGGCCGTAGCGGCCGCCCGACACGGTTTCCGGTTGCGCCGCGGCCTGCGCCGCGAACGCCGCGCCGGCCAGCATCATTCCCGCGCAGGCGACAGCCGCCCGCGCGATACCCTTCTTCAACATCATGAACGCCGACCTCCAGCCAGCAGGGACAGATCCGCGAGCGTGACGAACACGCCGACCGAGCCCGAGGCCGCGAGATAGCGCGGCTCCCAGTGCGGCTCGAACTTGCTCTTGAATGCACGCAAGCCGCGGAAGTTGTAGAAGCGGCCGCCGAAGCGCCAGACCATCAGCCCGAACCGGTGCCACGGCGACGGCATCTTCGCCGCCCCCATCCCCGAGAACGGCGCGATGCCCAGGCTCAGCTTGCGGAAGCCCGCCTCCTTCAGATGCAGCGCGAGCTGCGTAAACAGATACTCCATCGCATACGGCGACGCGTCCGGCAGATGACGCATCACGCCGACCGTCGCCTCGGTGTTGAGGTCGGTCGTCATGAACGTGACGAACGCGATCGGCTTGTCGGCCTGGCGCACCAGCATCACCGACTGCGTCGCGAGATAGCCGTCGTGGAACGCGGCCACCGAGAAGCTCTTCTCGCGCGCGTCGCGGCTGTCGAGCCAGCCGTCGGAGATGTCGCGCAGCGACGGCAGCGCGGCCGGCACGTCGCGCGGCGCGATCACCTCGACCGTCAGCGCGTCCTTGTCGCCGCGACGCAGCGCATAGCGCAGGTGCGACCGGTTCGAACCCTTCAGGTCGAAGCGGTCGAGCGCGATATGCGCTTCCTCGCCGAGCTTCATCAGCGTGAGCCCTGCGTCGAGATACAGCGGCAGCGCGTTCGCGCGCACCTGGTAGAACGCCGCGCGGCCGCTGTGCGCATGCGCCAGCGCGATGAACTTGCCGATCAGCGCCGGCCATTCCTCGCGCGGGCCGACCGGATCGTGCAGCGCGGCCCACGTGCGGCCGTTCTTCGCATACATCAGGAAGGCGCGGCGCGATTCGGAGAACAGGAACGACTTGTCGCCCATCAGCGCGAGGCCCGCATCGCTGCACTCCTGCGCGCGGATGATCTGCTCCGCGTCGATCAGGTCCTGCTCGGCGGGCTTCACGAAACGCCCGGGCGCCGGCCGCAGCAGTTGCCACAGCGCGAACATCGCGACGAACACGCCGGCCGCCAGCGTCGCGCGCAGCGCCCGCGGCGCGCGCTCGTCGAACGCGAAATGCGACCACAGATCGCGCGTGTAAGGCACGTCGCGGAACGCGAAGCACAGCACCCACACGGCGAGCACGAGCACCATCGTCACCGACACGAACCAGCTCACCGTGAAGCGCTCGGCGAGCAGCGACGAATGCCGGTTGAAGCGGCGGCGGCTGACGAGCAGCAGCACCAGCAGCGTGCCGAGCACGCCGGCCTCGACGAACGCGAGGCCCTTGGCCAGCGACAGCGCGAGGCTCGCGAGCGTCAGCGCGAAAGTCATCCACCATGCGCCGTCGAGCCGGCGCAGCAGCCCGCGCGCGACGAACAGCAACGCGACGCCCAGCACGCTGCAGATCACCTGCGAGCCTTCGAGCACCCACAGCGGCACGATGTTGCGCAGGATCGCGATCCGGTGCCAGAACGCGGGCGTCGCGCTCGAGATCACCAGCATCCCGCCGACCGCGAAGGTCACGAGGCTCAGGAACAGCGGCGCCAGCTGCGACACGCGCGCGGCCTGCCGCGTCACGAGCCGGCGGCGCAGCGCGCGGCCCTCGAACCCGGCCAGCAGGCCGGCCGACAGCACGAGCGGCACACCGAAGTAGATCGCGCGATAGGCGATCAGCGCGGCGACCATCGCGTGCGCCGGCACTTCGCGGCCCAGCGTGAAGACCATCGCGGCCTCGAACACGCCGATCCCGCCCGGCGTATGGCCGATCATCCCCAGCAGCAGCGCGGCCGCGTACACGGTGATGAAGGTCGGCAAGCCGACTGGAGCGGACGGCAACAGCACCCACAGCGTCAGGCCCGCGGCCACGACGTCGAGCACCGCATAGACGACCTGCGCGACGAGGTCGCGCCGCGCCGGCACGTCGAACGAGAGCCATTTGAAACGCGTGACGACCGGGCGCGCGGTGCTGCCGCACATCGCCGTCATCACGGCCAGCACGACGAGTAGCGCCGCGCCGCTCCACGTCAGCACGGCCGGCGCGACATGCAGCATCGCGGCGAGCGTCTGCGGCACGCAGACCATGCCGAGCGCCGTCATCAGCACCAGCGCGAGCGCGAGCGTGCCGCTGGTGAATACGGTCATCCGGCCGATCTGCGCGGGCGTGACGCCCGACGCACCGTATACGCGCGCGCGCACGGCGCCGCCCGTCAGCGCGCCAAAGCCGGTCGCATTGCCGAGCGCGGAGCCGGCGATCGCGCCGATCCACAGCGCGGCGCGCGGCACTTTCGCGGCGACGTAGCGCAGGCCGACCGCATCGCGGGCGACGAGCGCGAGATAGCTGAGGGCCGTCGCGGCCAGCGACGCGCCCCACTCGCCCGCGGACAGGTGGCGCAGTTGGCGGATCACCGACCGGTAGTCGACGGATTCGGACAGGTGCTGGAACACCACGATCAGCAGCAGGCCGATGCCGAGCGCGAGCAGCGGCGACAGCACGCGCTCATTGCGGATCAGCGTCGCGACACGGGCGATCGCTGCCGCGGCACGGCCGGGCTGGCCAGGGTGGCGGGAAGACATAGAGTGTTCAGTGGTGGTGCGTAGCTTGTCGCGGCGCAGGGTGGCCTCGCGGCGACGAATCTGGTTGTTCTGCGTGGGCGGTCGGCCTGGGACGAAGCCAGGCGGCGCCTGAATCAGAAATTACGAGTATACGGATTTTATATTACAGAATCTTTCGATCCCGTACTGAGCGGTTCGGGCGCGGCGGTCGCATCAACGACGCGTCAAATTCATGCGCAAGGTGCGCATCATACCGGGAACCGCCGGGAATTTTTCATCGAATGAATGACTTGCGACGCTTTTGGGAGAAATTCTCCCGGCCCGACCGAGCCCGCGAGAGCAAACCCGCGACCGGCGCGGGATTCGGGGAATGGGGACGGATTGCCGTGCCCGCCTTACGGGCCCTTTGTCGCGCCGTCATCGTGCCAGTCGGCGCCGGCCCGCTCCCGCAGTATGTCGATGAATGCGCGCAGCTTCGCCGGCACGTGCTTGCGATTCACGTAATAGAGCCACATCGGCGGCAGCGTCCGGCACGCGCCCGGCAGCACCTCGATGAGCGTGCCGTCGCGCAGGTCCGCGTCGATGCGCTCGCGCATGAACGCGAAAGCGATGCCGACACCCTCGCGCGCGGCATCGATCACCGCATCCGCGTCATTCGTCACGAGCACACCTTCCGGGTCGAGATCGACGTCGCGGCGCCCGTCGTGCAGCAGCCATTTGTGCAGGCGCCCGCTCTCGGAGAACCGGAACCGGACGCACGCATGGCGCTCTAGCTCGGCGATCGACGCGGGCGTGCCGTGCCGCGCCAGATAGCCGGGCGAGGCGACCAGCGCGCAGGTCAGCGCGGGCGCGATCCGCACGCCGATCATGCCGGGCTGCAGCCGGTCGGCAAGACGAATCCCCGCGTCGAAACCCTCCTTCGCGATATCGACCAGCTCGTTCTCGTAGCGGATTTCGAGCCGGACCTTCGGATAGCGCGCGCGGAACGCGGCCAGTATGGGCGCGATCACGAGCGAACGCGCGAGCGGCAGCGCCGTGACGCGCAACAGCCCGCCCGGCTCGCTGCGCACCTCCTTCAGCACGTCGCGCGCCTGCATGACCTGCCGGTACGCGGGCTCCGTCTGCTGCCGGTAATGCTGGCCGGCTTCGGTCAGGCTCACGCCGCGCGTGCTGCGGTTGAACAGCTTCACGTTCAGCTCGCCCTCGAGCTGGCCGATCGCAAGACTGACGGCGGCGGGCGTCAGTCCCAGCGCGGCGGCCGCGCGCGTGAAGTTGCCGGCCGTCGCGACCGTCATGAACACGTGCAGCCCGGCCATCGGATCGCGTCTGCTCATCATTAAAAAAACTTGAAACTCCTTCGAGCGGAATGCTGATTCTCCCATATACCGGAACTACCTACACTGGCCCTGTCGTCTTCCACCGGAGCATCGAATGAATCCGCATCACAGCCCCGCACTGCCGCTCGCAGCTGTCCAGCAGACGATCGAAGCCGCGCTCGCGCAGGCCGCGTCGCTGCAGGTCGCCGGTGTGTCGATCGCGATCGTCGACGCCGGCGCGAACCTGCTTGCATTCATCCGCACCGACGATTGCTTTCTCGGTGCGATCGACCTCGCGCAACGCAAGGCGCTGACGGCGATCCGCTTCCGCGCATCGACCGCCGCGCTCGGCGCGATGTCCGGCGACGGCCCGCTGCGCGGGATCGAGCACAGCCACGGCGGGCTCGTCACGTTCGGCGGCGGCGAGCCGCTCGTCGACGGCGACGGGCGCTGCGTCGGCGCGATCGGCATATCGGGCGGCAGCGTCGAGCAGGACGACGCGATCGCGCGACATTGCCGCGATCGCTTTCACGCAACCTTTCCCACCTCGAGGTAAGCACATGGCTCAGAAACGCATCCTCATCACCGGCGCGGGCAGCGGCTTCGGTCGCGAAGTCGCGCTGCGGCTCGCACAACACGGTCACGCGGTCACGGCCGGCGTCCGCACGACCGCCGAAATCGACGCGCTGACGGACGCCGCCGCGCAGCGCGGCACGGCACTGCGCGCGGTGAAACTCGACGTGACGTCGGCCTACGACCGCGCCCGCGCGGCCGAATTCGAAGTCGACGTGCTCGTGAACAACGCGGGCGTCGGCGAAGCCGGCGCGCTGGTCGACCTGCCGGTCGAGATCGTGCGCGAGCTGTTCGACGTCAACCTGTTCGGGCCGCTCGAACTCACGCAGCAGATCGCCCGCGGCATGCTCGCGCGCGGGCACGGCAAGATCGTGTTCGTGTCGTCGATCGCGGGGTTGATCACGGGGCCGTTCACGGGCGCCTATTGCGCGTCGAAGCACGCGGTCGAATCGGTCGCCGAGGCGATGCACGCGGAACTGGCGCCGCACGGCATCCGTGTCGCGGTCGTGAACCCGGGCCCGTACAGCACCGGCTTCAACGACCGCATGATGGAAACGCCGCGACGCTGGCGCGATCCGGCCGTCCACACGGTAACGCCCGAGCGGCTGACCTTCCCGCTCGAGCAGCACGATCCGGAGGAAATGATCGCGAAGATGGTCGACGTGATCGAAAACGACGGCGGCGCATTCCGCAACCTGCTGCCACAGTCGTCGGAAGCATTCGTGCGCGCCGAGCAGGCGCGCGCGTGGGACCGGCAGCAGTGACGCAGGCCGGCGGCGGCAGGCGGGTCACGCAGGAACGCCCTGCCCGCCGCCCGGCCTGTCGCGTACGACGTTCGCCGTCGATGACCTTCCCGACGGCACGAACCGTCGCGGGTCAATGCGTCGCCGAAGCCGGGCCCGCAACCGGGCGGGCCGCGTCGAGCTGCGCCGCGCGTGGTCAGTACACGTCCCGCATGTAGCGCCGCGCCTTCGAGAGCTTCGCGACGTAGTCGTTCGCGGCTTCGTCCGACATCCCGCCGTGCTCGGCGACGACCGCCTTCAGCGCGGTATCGACGTCCTTGGCCATCCGCGCGGCGTCGCCGCACACGTAGAAGTGCGCGCCTTCCTCCAGCCACTTGTACAGCTCGGCGCCCTGCTCGCGCATCCGGTCCTGCACGTAGATCTTGTCGGCCTGGTCGCGCGAGAACGCGAGATCGAGCCGCGTGAGGAAACCGCTGTCGCGCATCGCGCTCAGTTCGTCGCCGTAGTAGAAGTCGGTCTGCGCATGCTGCTCGCCGAAGAACAGCCAGTTGCGGCCGCGCGCGCCGCGCGCCTGCCGCTCGTGCAGGAAGCCGCGGAACGGCGCGACGCCGGTGCCGGGCCCGACCATCACGACCGGCACGTCACCGTTCACCGGCGGCCGGAAATGCGCGGACTTCTGCACGAACACCGGCACGCGGCCGTCGTCCGCGCGATCGGCGAGGAACGTCGACGCGACGCCTTTGCGCGCGCGGCGGCCGTTGTGATAACGCACGGCCGACACCGTCAGGTGAATCTCGCCCGGGTGCGCGCTCGGGCTCGACGCGATCGAATACAGGCGCGGCTGCAGCCGCTTCAGCATCCCGACCAGCTCCGCGCCCGACAGCTCGACCGGGAACTCGTGCAGCACGTCCGCGAGCTGTTGCCCCCACAACCATTGCTTCAGGTCGGCCTTGCGATCGTCGCCGAGCAGCGCCTTCAGCGCGCCGTTCGCGCTGCGCGACGCGATGAACGCGAGCGTGTCGGGGTGCGGGCGCGTGATGTCGAAGTGGCGCGCCAGCGCATCGCCGAGCCGCACGTCGCCGACGCCCGCGACCGACACGGGGGCGTCGGCCTTCAGCGCAGTGACCGACAGCAGCTCGTCGACCAGTTCCGGGCAGTTGGTCGGCCACACGCCGAGCGCGTCGCCGGTTTCGTATTCGAGGTTCGCGCCTTCGGTCGACAGCGACACGTAGCGCGTGTCCTTCGCGGCGCCCGGCCGGTTGAGCCGCAGGTTCGCGACGAGCTTCGACGGCGCCGGATGCGCCTTGGTCGGCAGCAGCCCCGACGCGCTCATCCCGGCGGTCGGCACCGCATGCAGCGCCGCATCCGCTTCCTTGATCCGGGCGACCACGCGTTCGAGCCACTGGTCGGCATCGCGCTGGAACTCGACGTCGCAATCGACGCGCGCGCACAGGCGCGCCGCGCCGAGTTCCGCGAGCCTCGCATCGAGCCGGCGGCCGTGCCCGCAGAACTGGTCGTAGTTGCGATCGCCGAACGCTAGCACAGCGAAGTGCACGCCGTCGAGGCGCGCGGCGCTGCCGGCCTGCAGCGCGTCCCAGAACTCGCTGCCGTTGTCGGGCGCGTCGCCGTCGCCGAACGTGCTCGTCATCAGCAGCACGTATTGCGCGCCGGCCAGCGACGCGACCGGATAGTCGGACATGCACGCGGTGCGGATCTCGAAGCCGGCGTTCATCAGCTGCGTCGCGTAGTCCTCGGTCAGCGATTCGATGTTGCCGGTCTGCGACGCCCACAGCAGCACGACCTTCGGGCGCATGCGCACGATCCGCACGCCGCCGGGCGCGGCGGCCTCGGCCGGCAGTGCGGGCACAGCGCCTTCCGCGGTGTGGGCCGGCACCGCTCGGCTGAACAACCCCGCCAGCATCCCGTCGAGCCAGAGCCGCACCGGCGGCGTGAGCGGCGCACCGGCCGGCAGCACCGGCACGCCGCCGTCGCGCCGGCCGGCGCTCGCCTTCAGCCCGCTGACGAGGCCGGCCACGTACAGGCGCTCCGCGTCGGTGAGCGGCGGCGGCGCGAGATCGGCCACGCCGAGCGCGGCCGCGAAAGTGTCGAGGTCTGCCATGTCGGATTCCTGTGAAGCCGTGATCTGCACCGCCGCCGGCACGGGCCGCGCGTCGCCGGCGGCGGCATCGGGTCGCGCCGTGTCGTCGGCGGCGGACGCGAACGCGTCCGTGTCGACGCGCGCGAGCGCGACCGCGCAATACTTCAGTTCGGGTTGCTGCGATTCCGGATCGATCGCGTCGTTCGTCACCGCGTTGATGCACAGGTCGTCGCCGTACACGTCGTTCCAGTGCATCGGCGCGAAGCAGTTGCCGCGCTGCACGCGCTCGGTCACGACGGCCGGCAGCACGACGCGACCGCGCGCCGAGCGAATCTCGACGCTGTCCTGCGTGGCGATGCCGAGCGCGCTCGCGTCGTCCGGATGCAGTTCGACGAACGGGCGCGGATTGAGCTTGTTCAGCATCGCGACCTTGCCCGTCTTCGTCATCGTGTGCCATTGATGCTGCAGCCGGCCGGTGTTCAGCACGATCGGGAACGTGTCGTCCGGCAGCTCGGCCGGATCGACGTGCGGCCGCGCGAAAAAGCGCGCCTTGCCCGACGGCGTCGGGAACGCGAGGCGCGGCGCAGCGCCGCCGTCGGCTGCCGCGCGCGGCGGCTGGCTCACGCCGTCGTTCAGGTAGCGGATCGGGTGCCGCTCGCGCGCGGCGCCCGGCGCGACCGGCCATTGCACCGGGCCGTCGCGCAGCGCCGCATGGCTCGCGCCGCGCAGGTCGTAGCCGGTCGCCGGATTCGAAAACCGCACGATCTCGTCGAACACGTCGGCCGCCGACGCATAGTCGAACGCATCGCCGAAACCCATCTCGCGCGCGACTTCCGCGACGATGCGCCAGTCCGGCAGCGCGTCGCCGGGCGGTGCAACCGCGGCGCGCATCAGCGTCATGTTGCGTTCGGAGTTGATCATCACGCCGTCGCCCTCGGCCCACAGCGCGCCGGGCAGCAGGATGTCCGCGTAGCGGTTGGTCTCGGTGTCGAGGAATGCGTCCTGCGCGATCACGAGTTCCGCGGCCTGCAACCCGGCGATCACGTTCTGCCGGTTCGGCACCGTCGCGACCGGATTCGTGCAGACGATCCAGCACGCCTTGATGTCGCCGGCCGCCATCCGTTCGAACAGGTCGACGGTGCCGCGGCCGGCGTCCTTGCGCAGCGTGCCGGCCGGCACGCGCCACAGGTGTTCGACGAAGCGCCGGTCGTCGTCGGACAGCACCGAGCGCTGGCCCGGCAGCCCGGGCCCCATGTAGCCCATCTCGCGCCCGCCCATCGCGTTCGGCTGGCCGGTCAGCGAGAACGGCCCGCTGCCAGGCCGGCAGATCGTGCCCGTCGCGAGATGCAGGTTGCAGATCGCGTTGGTGTTCCACACGCCGTGCGTGCTCTGGTTGAGCCCCATCGTCCAGCAGCTCATCCATTCCTGCGCGTCGCCGATCCATTGCGCGGCCGTGCGGATGTCGGCTTCGGCGAGGCCAGTGATCTCGGCGACGCGTTCGGGCGTGTAGTCGGCGAGGAACGCGGGCATCGCGTCCCAGCCTTCGGTGTACGCATCGATGAACGCGGCATCGATGCGGCCGTTCGCATGCAGCAGGTGCAGCAATCCGTTCGTCAGCGCGAGATCGGTGCCCGGCCGGATCTGCAGGAACAGGCCGGCCTTGTCGGCGGTGCCGGTGCGGCGCGGATCGACGACGATCAGCTTCGCGCCGGCCTTCACGCGATCCATCATCCGCAGGAACAGGATCGGGTGGCAGTCGGCCATGTTCGCGCCGATCACGACGAACAGGTTCGCGCGATCGAAGTCCTGGTACGAGCCGGGCGGGCCGTCCGCGCCGAGCGACTGCTTGTAGCCGGTGCCCGCGCTCGCCATGCACAGGCGCGAGTTCGACTCGATGTTGTTGGTGCCGACGAAGCCCTTCGCGAGCTTGTTCACCAGGTATTGCGCCTCGATCGACATCTGCCCCGACACGTAGAACGACAGCGCGTCGGGACCGTGCGCGTCGAGCACCGCGCGCAGCCGCCGCGCGGTTTCGGCGATCGCGTCGCGGGCCGGCAGCGGCACGAGGTCGTCCTCGCGCGCGCGCCGCACGAACGCGCGGTCGAGCCGCCCCGAGCGGCGCAGCGCGACATGCGCCGACGAACCCTTCGTGCACAGCCGTCCGAAGTTGGCCGGATGGTCGGAGTCGCCCGATACCTTGACGACTTCGTCATCCTCGACGTGCAGCACCATCCCGCAGCCGACGCCGCAGTACGGGCACACGCTCTTGACGGGGGTGGCGCTCATGCGTGCTCCGGGGCGTTCAGGCGGCGATCCACACGAAACCGTCCTCGACCCGCGACGGATACGCGCTCACCGATTTCTCGGGCGCTTCGAGGCATTCGCCGGTCCGCAGGTCGAAATGCTGCTTGTACAGCGGCGACGCGACCACCACGCGCTCGCCGAGGCTGCCGATCAGCCCGCGCGACATCACCGCCGCCTGCGACACCGGGTCGACGTTGTCGATCGCGAACACGCCGCCTTCCTCGGCATGCGCGACGTGAAACACGGCGACCTGCTCGCCGTTGACGAGCGCGCACACGCCGGTGTTCGGCACGATGTCGTCGAGCGGGCACACGCGGGTCCAGGACAGGGGATGACGATCGTTCATGATGGGCTCCTTGGAAAAGACGCTGGTGTCGGCCGAAGTCACACGGTGGCGGGTTCGGCGACGACGGGAATCGCAACGGGCTTGCCGCCCGCGCGCTCGGCGAGCGTGGCAGGCCGGATCTGCCCGCGCGTCTCGACGAATGCGATGGTCGTGTCCGGCGCGTCGCTGTTCACGAAGTGGCGGAAGCGCTTGCGCGTGTCCGGATCGGTGACGGCCTTCTTCCATTCGCATTCGTAGGTGTCGACCACGTGCTGCATGTCGGCTTCGAGTTCGGCCGCGATCCCAAGCGTGTCGCGCACGACGACGTCGGCCAGGTAGTCGAGCCCGCCTTCGAGGTTGTCGCGCCACACGCTGGTGCGCTGCAGCCGGTCGGCGGTGCGCACGTAGAACATCAGGAAGCGGTCGATGTAGCGGATCAGCGTGGCGCGGTCGAGGTCGGACGCGAGCAGCTCCGCGTGGCGCGGCTTCATCCCGCCGTTGCCGCACACGTACAGGTTCCAGCCCTTCTCGGTCGCGATGATCCCGACGTCCTTGCCTTGCGCTTCCGCGCACTCGCGCGTGCAGCCCGACACGCCGAACTTGATCTTGTGCGGCGCGCGCAGGCCCTTGTAGCGGTTCTCGAGGTCGATCGCGAGGCCGACCGAATCGTCGACCCCGTAGCGGCACCACGTCGAGCCGACGCACGACTTCACGGTACGAAGCGCCTTGCCGTACGCATGCCCCGATTCGAAGCCGGCCGCGATCAGTTCCTCCCATATCGACGGCAGCTGCTCGACGCGCGCGCCGAACAGGTCGACGCGCTGGCCGCCGGTGATCTTCGTGTAGAGCCCGTACTTCTTCGCGACCTGGCCCACCGCGATCAGCCCTTCCGGCGTCACCTCGCCGCCCGGCATGCGCGGCACGACCGAGTAGGTGCCGTCGCGCTGGATGTTCGCGAGATAGTAGTCGTTTGAATCCTGCAGCCCCGCATGCTCCTTCTTCAGCACGAACTCGTTGAAGCACGACGCGAGGATGCCCGCCACCGCCGGCTTGCACACGTCGCAGCCGAGCCCGTGGCCGTGCTTCGCGAGCAGTGTGTCGAAGGTCGTGATGCGCTCGACGCGGATCAGGTGGAACAGCTCCTGGCGCGAATACGGGAAGTGCTCGCACAGATGGTTGTTGACCGCGAGGCCCTGCTTCTTCATCTCGGCCTTCATGATCTGCGTGACGAGCGGTACGCAGCCGCCGCACGACGTGCCCGCGCCCGTGCACGACTTCAGTGCGCCCAGGCTCGTCGCGCCGTCGGCCACCGCCGCGCAGATCTGCGACTTCGACACGTTGTTGCACGAGCAGATCTGCGCGCCTTCCGGCAATGCGTCGACGCCGATCGCGGGCTTCGCCGCGCCGTCCGACGACGGCAGGATCAGGAATTCCGGCGACTCGGGCAGCTCGATGCGGTTCAGCATCATCTGCAGCAGCGTGCCGTATTCGGCCGCGTCGCCGACCATCACCGCGCCGTGCAGGAACTTGCCGCAGTCCGACACCACCAGCTTCTTGTAGACCTGGCGGCGCTCGTCCGCGTACTGGTAGGTGCGGCTGCCGGCCGTCGCGCCGTGCGCGTCGCCGATGCTCGCGACGTCGACGCCCATCAGCTTCAGCTTGGTGCTCATGTCGGCACCGGCGAATGCGGCGTCGGCCGCTTCTTCCGGGGCGCCGCCGAGCTGCTTCGCGACCACGCGCGCCATGTCGTAGCCCGGTGCGACGAGCCCGTACACCATCCCGTTCCAGGCCGCGCATTCGCCGATCGCGTAGATGTCGGCGTCGCTCGTGCGGCACGCGTCGTCGATCGCGACGCCGCCGCGCGGACCGATTTCGAGGCCGCACGCTCGCGCCAGTTCGTCGCGTGCGCGGATGCCGGCCGAGAACACGATCATGTCGGCATCGAGATGCGAACCGTCGGCAAACGCCATCCGGTGCGTGCCTTCCTCGCCGTCGACGATTTCGAGCGTGTTCTTGCCCGTATGCACGGTCACGCCGAGCGCCTCGATCTTCGCGCGCAGCATCCGGCCGCCGCCGTCGTCGACCTGCACCGCCATCAGCCGCGGCGCGAATTCGACGACGTGCGTGTCGAGCCCCATGTCGCGCAGCGCCTTCGCGCATTCGAGGCCGAGCAGCCCGCCGCCGATCACCACGCCGCGCTTCGCGTGCGTGCCGCACGCCTGCATCGCTTCGAGATCCTCGATCGTCCGGTACACGAAGCAGCCCGCGCGATCGCGCCCCGGCACCGGCGGCACGAACGGACGCGAGCCCGTCGCGAGCACCAGCTTCTCGTATGCGAGCGTTTCGCCGGACGCGAGCGTGACCGTGTGCGCGTCGCGATCGATCGACGCGACGCACGCGTTCAGGCGCAGGTCGAACTGCGGATGCCGTTCGAAGAAGCCGGGCTCGACGAGCGACAGGTCGTCGGCCGACTTGCCCGCGAAGAATTCCGACAGGTGCACGCGGTCGTACGCCGGACGCGGTTCCTCGCCGAGCACCGTGACCTGCAGCGCGCCCGCCGCGCCGGCTTGCGCGGCGACGCATTCGAGGAGCTTGTGGCCGACCATCCCGTGGCCGATGACGATGAGTTTCATGATGACGTTTCCTTCGGTCGATCAGTTCGCGGCGCCGGCGGCGGCGAGCGCGCGGTCGCGCAGCTCGGCCTCGCGTGCCTTGTGTTCCTCGCTGAAGCGCACGGCCATCGCGCACAGCGCGGTCGCGGTGACGGCGAGCCCGAGCAGGCTCAGCGTGTGCTGCACGTCGCCGACGCCCTTCAGCAGGAACGCCGCGGCCACCGCGCCGACGTTGCCGCCCGCGCCGACGATCCCGGCGACGCCGCCGAGCGCCTTGCGGTCGATGAACGGCACCAGCGCATAGGTCGCGCCGCAGGCCATGTGCGTGAAGAGGCCGAAGGTCAGCATCGCGACGAGCGCCATGCCGATGCCCTGCGCATGCGAGAACCAGACCAGCCCGAGCCCTTCGCCGACGATCAGCGCGCACAGCAGCGTCGCGCGCACGTCGAGGCTGCGGCGCGCGGCGATCTTGTCCGACAGCCAGCCGCCGAGCGCGCGGGCGAACAGCGCGAGCAGCCCGAACATCCCGACCGCGAAGCCGGCGTCCTTCAGCGATAAATTGAAGTGATCGACGTAGTACAGCGCGGCGATGTTGTGGATGAACACCTCGACGCCGAAGCACGCGCCGTACGTGACGAACAGCATCCACACGCGATAGTTGCCGCACGCGGCGAAGAAGCTCGCCCAGCCGCCCTTCTTGCCGCTGTCGACCGTCACGCCCTGCTTGCGCAGCGCGACGAAGTCGCCTTGCGGGCAGTCCTGCGTGAAGCGCCAGTACGCCCAGGCCATCGCGAGCATCGCGACGCCCGGCACGACGAGCGCGATGCGCCACGACGTGTCGTCGCCGAAGCCGAGCATCAGGCCGGCCGCGACGAGCAGCGGCATCATCGCCTGCGTCGCGCCCGCGCCCGCGTTGCCCCAGCCGGCGGTGGTCGCGTTCGCGGTGCCGACCACGTTCGGCGCGAACATCACCGACGTGTGGTACTGCGTGATCACGAAGCCCGCGCCGATCGCGCCGATGCCGAGCCGGCAGATCAGGAACGTCACATAGTCGTGCGAGAACGACACCGCGAACACCGGAATCGCGCCGAGCACGAGCAGCCCGACATACACGCGGCGCGGGCCGAAGCGGTCGCACATCGGGCCGACCAGCAGCCGCACGGCGATCGTCGCGGCCACCGCGGCGATGTTGATGTTCGCGACCTGTGCCGCGGTGAGGTGGAACTCGCGCGCAATCAGCGGCATCAGCGGCGCGCATGCGAACCACGCGAAGAAGCATACGAAGAACGCCATCCACGTCATGTGGAACGCGCGCATCGGCGCGGTGCGGAAGCTGAAGAGATCGATACGGGTAGCTTTGTCGGTCATGTCATCCGCCAAACGAAAAACGGCGTCCTGCACACCCGGTCTCGTCGAGACCCGATGTGTAGGACGCCGTTGCCCATGAAGCCCGTTGCCGGGCGCGTCGGTAATCGGTACTGCGGACGAATCGTCGTTGATTCGCCCGAGCCAGCTTACGCAAGCGCCGTGCCATATCCGCCCGAATCGCAGTTGCAGCCCCGCCGCACAAGGCTCGCCGGCCGTTGCACGCATCGCTGCACGACGCCGCGCATGATGCGTCGGGATGCAGCGAGGCACAGATACGGTGCGCTGCAGCACTGTCGCCGTGCGACATCGCGGTGCGCGTGGATGGGGCCGCGATGCACGCCGATGCGGCATCGCGTGCGCCGCGGCCCCGCGGTCGCATGCGGGCCGGCGTCTGTCGTGGCGGTCGCGCCGTGTGTATCGCCGCGCTTATTGCCGCACTTGTCGCCATGCCTGTTGCGATGCTCGCCGCCCGGTTCAATCAGGTTGGCCCGGATATTGCTGATTCCGGACCACACCGGCAACGGCGCCGGTGGGCAGTCCCCGCAAGTCGGGCCCGCCGTTGCAGGCGGGCGCAACAGATCAGGACAACGACGTCCCCCCGTGCCCGGCACGGCCGGATGTCGCGATCGCGTCGACCGCCCGCCGCCGCCGCAAGCAACAACGCGTTATCGATCGCCGCACGCACGCGGCACTGGAACACGACATGACGACTGGAAAAGTCACGCTGCTGGGCGCCGGGCCCGGCGATCCCGATCTCCTCACCCTGAAGGCCGTGAAGGCGCTGGCGGCCGCCGACGTGCTGCTGCTCGACGATCTCGTCGCGCCCGGCATCGTCGAACTCGCGCCGCACGCGCGCGTGATCCGCGTCGGCAAGCGCGGCGGTTGCCGCTCCACGCCGCAGGCGTTCATCGAGAAACTGATGCGCCGCTACGCGCTGCGCGGCGCGCACGTCGTGCGCGTCAAGGGTGGCGACGCGCTGCTGTTCGGCCGCGCCGGCGAGGAACTCGCGACGCTGCGCGCCGCCGCGATTCCCGTCGACATCGTCAACGGCATCTCGTCGGGCTTCGCGGCCGCCGCGAGCCTCGGCATCTCGCTCACGCACCGCGAGCACTGCCAGGGCGTCACGTTCGTCACCGCACACCGCCAGGACCACGGCGAACCCGACTGGGCGGCGCTCGCGGCGACCGGCACCACGCTCGCGATCTACATGGGCATGAGCCGCGTCGACAGCATCGCGGCGGGCCTGCTCGCCGCCTTGCCCGCGTCGACGCCGGCCGCCGCCGTGCAGTGGGCCGGCACGCCGCACGAGCGCCGCTGGACCGGCACGCTCGGCGGCCTCGCGCGCGGCGTCGCGGCGGCCGGGCTCGGCAGCCCGGCCGTGATGCTGGTCGGCGCGGCAATCGGCGAAGCCGCCGTGCAGCGCACCGATGTCGCCGGCGAGGCGCTCCTGTCGCGGGCGGCGTAGCATGGGTCACGTCACGCGGCACCGTCCGCACGCCCGTTCCGCTCACCGCGGCCGCGTTCGCGCCGGCTGCCGGGGATGCATGCGCGAGGTTCCGGGTACATCGACTTCCGCCCGCACCCCGCAACCCCCGCTCAACCCTTGTACCGAAGCCGGTCCGTCCCCGTTCGCGTCATGAGTTCGTCCGCCCCGCCCGCACGCCTGCGCGTGCTGCTCGTCACCGACACCGACAAGCCGATCGGCGAACTCGGCGACGCGCTCGCGCGCCTCGGCTACGAGATGCTCAACGACGTCGCAACGCCCGCGCGCCTGCCCGCGGCCGTCGAGGAGCAGCGCCCCGACGTCGTGATCATCGATACCGATTCGCCGTCGCGCGACACGCTCGAGCAACTGGCCGTGATGCACGCGACTGCGCCGCGCCCCGTGCTGATGTTCAGCCACGACGCCGACCAGGCGCTGATTCACGCGGCGGTCGGCGCCGGCGTCAGCGCGTATCTCGTCGAGGGCCTGTCGGCCGAGCGCCTCGCGCCGATCCTCGAAGTCGCGCTTGCGCGCTTCTCGCACGACGATGCGCTGCGCCGCCGGCTCGCCGACGTCGAGCGCGAGCTCGCCGAACGCAAGCTGATCGATCGCGCGAAGCGCCTGCTGATGGATCAGCGCAGGCTGTCCGAGCACGATGCGTATGCGTTGCTGCGCAAGCGCGCGATGGACCAGGGCCTGCGCATCGTCGACGTCGCGCGGCAACTGCTCGATGCGACCCAACCGTCATGAATGCCATGAACCCTTCGCCTCCCGCCGCGCCGGAACGCGCGCATCTTCGTCTCGGGTTCGTCGCGCTGAGCGACGCGGCCCCGCTGATCGTCGCGCAGCAGCTGAATCTCGGCGCGCGCCACGGCCTGACGCTGGAACTGAGCCGCCAGCCGTCCTGGGCCGCCGTGCGCGACAAGCTGCTGAGCGGCGAACTCGACGCCGCGCACGCGCTGTACGGGCTCGTGTGCGGGCTGCAGCTCGGCATCGGCGGCCCGCAGGCCGACATGGCCGCGCTGATGGTGCTGAACCGCAACGGCCAGGCGATCACGTTCGCCCGCGGCCTCGCCGACGCCTACCGCGCAAGCGGCGACGTCCGCGCGGCGCTCGCGACGCTCGGCCGCAAGCCGCTGCTCGCGCAGACCTTCCCGACCGGCACGCATGCGATGTGGCTGAACCACTGGCTCGCGTCGCACGGCATCGATCCGCTGCGCGACGTGCGCAGCGTCGTGATTCCGCCGCCCGAGATGGTCGCGGCGCTCGCGAGCGGCGAACTCGACGGCTTCTGCGCGGGCGAGCCGTGGCACGCGGTGGCCGAAGCGTGCGGCGCCGGCCGGACCGTCGCCGTCACCAGCGAGATCTGGCCCGATCATCCGGAGAAGGTGCTCGCGGCCCGGCGCGATTTCGTCGCGCTGTATCCGGCCACCGCGCGCGCGCTGATCCGCACGCTCGTCGATGCGTGCGCGTGGCTCGACAGCGCCGCGCACCGTCGCGACGCGGCCGGCTGGCTCGCGTCGCCCGATGCGCTCGGCGTGCCGGCCCGGCTGATCGCGCCGCGCCTGCTCGGCGACTACGGCCCCGGGCCGTTCGCGCAGCCGCCGCTGCCGATCCGCTTCCACGACGGCGGCGCCGTGAACCGGCCGGATCCGCAGGAAGGCCGGTGGTTCTTGTTGCAATACCGCCGCTGGGGCATGCTCGAGGGCACGCACGACGACGTGGCGATCGCCGCGGCGATCGCGCAGACGGCGTTGTATGATGCTGCGATCGCCGAAGGCGGTGCGGCGGACCGGTGATCCCGGCACGGGATGCCGGGGCCCTCGCGCAGCACCATGCCGCGCCCCGCGGAATGCCTGACGCGATGCGCCGGTCCGCTCCGGCTCGCCGCGCCGCATGGACGCGTTTGCATCCCGCCGCCAGTCCGTCCCCGTCCAGAATCGATGCCGAAACGAACGCGCACGCCGCTCGACGTGCTGCTCACCGAAATTCGCGCGTGCCGCGCCTGCGAAGCCGACCTGCCGCTCGGCCCGCGCCCCGTCGTGCGCGCCCATCGCGACGCCCGCATCCTGATCGTCGGGCAGGCGCCCGGCGCACGCGTCCATGCGAGCGGCATCCCGTGGGACGATGCCAGCGGCAAGCGGCTGCGCGACTGGCTCGGTGTCGACGCCGACACGTTCTACGACGAGACCCGCTTCGCGATCGTGCCGATGGGTTTCTGCTACCCCGGCCGCGGCGCGAGCGGCGACAACCCGCCGCGTCCTGAATGCGCACCACTGTGGATCGACCGGCTGCTCGCCGAATTGCCGTCGATCCGGCTGACGCTGCTGATCGGCCAGTACGCGCAGCGGCATTTCCTGCGCGACACGCGCAAGGCGAAGCTGACCGACACCGTGCAGGCGTGGCGCGACTACGGCCCCGACGTGCTGCCGCTGCCGCATCCGTCGCCGCGCAACCAGGCATGGTTCAAGCACCATCCGTGGTTCGATGCCGAGGTCGTGCCGGAACTGCGGCGGCGCGTCGCGCCGCTGATCGCCGGCTGACGGAAACCGGCCGCGCCCCTGCTCCCTGTCGCGACGAACCGGAACGACATCGACTTTGTTCGGCCGCCTGATTGCGGTGTCGCCGGGCCGGGCGGAGTGTGTCCCCGCCCGTCCGGCCTGCGCGGATCGGCCCGCGGATTCCGGCCGCGCCCGGTTCGCTGTACCATCGCGGCTCAACCGCGTCACCAACAGCAGAATCCTTCATGCCCTCCACCGCCCCGCCGCGCCTGTACGGGATGCCCGAACGCAGCGATCGGCTCGATTTCTACATCCGCGACCAGGCGTCGCGCCAGGCGATCACCGAGCCGCACCGGCACGCGTATTTCCAGATCCAGTTCAACCTCGGCGGCGACACCGAGCAGCGGATCGGCGGCGTCACGCGGCCGTTTCCGCGCGGCGCGCTCGCGTTCGTGCTGCCGCACCGCGAGCACCTGATTCCGCATCCGGAAGGCGCGCACTTCATCGTCATCAACTTCAGCCAGGCGTTCCTGCGCGCCGATCTCGACGTCGATCCGCTCGATCTCGAGGATGTCCCCGCGCAGCGCTTTCCGGAGCTGACGCCGTTCCGCTTCCAGGAACATCTCGACTTCATCCTGACCGGCGACGCGTTCGACGAGGCGCGGCGCCTCGCGCTGTGCATGCTCGATGCCGACCGCGTGCGCACCTTCGGCTCGACCACGTTGCTGCGCGGCTACCTGCTGCAGCTGATCGGCCTCGTCTGCACGCAGTACGCGGGCGCGCTCGACAAGCTCGCGCAGCGTGGCGCCCAGCGCGCGGGCCGGCGCGACGCCCTCGCTCGCGTGCTGCGCCACGTGCGCGCGAACCTGACCCGCGAGGACCTGACGCTCGCGGCCACCGCCGAGGCCGCGTTCCTGTCGCCGAACTACCTCGCGCACCTGGTGCGCAAGGAAACCGGCAGCACCTTCACCGATCTCGTGACCGAGCGCCGGATCGCGCTCGCGCAGTCGCTGCTCGCGCATACGAGCCGGCGCATCGCCGACATCGCGCGCTCGGTCGGCTTCCGCGACGAAGGGTATTTCGCGCGGCGCTTCCGCGCACGGGTCGGCGTGTCGCCGAAGGCGTACCGGGATGCCAACGCCGCGCTGCCGGACGCCGACGCAGCGCCGACGGCCGGCGACGCGTAGATTTGTCCGGTTAAAGCGCAGTTGCGTCGCATCCCGGCGCGCGTGCGTCGGGTATCGTTCCATGCATGCCGGCCCGCGGCGCATTGCGCGGGCAACGGCATCCGTCTATTCATCGAACGAGGTCATCCGATGTCCGCATACGTCATCGACGCTTCCGAGCGTCCTTCCGTCGAAGTCGAACAGTCGTCCGCGCGCTTTCCGGTGCGCCGCGTGTTCTGCGTCGGCCGCAACTACGCCGACCACGCACGCGAAATGGGCGCCGATCCCGACCGTGAACCGCCGTTCTTTTTCACGAAGCCGGCCGACGCGATCGTCCCGGCCGCCGGCACCGTCCCGTATCCGCCCCTGACTGGCGACCTCCATCATGAAATCGAGCTGGTCGTCGCGATCGGCAAGGACGGCCGGTCGATCGACCCGGCCGATGCGCTGTCGCACGTGTGGGGCTACGGCGTCGGCGTCGACCTCACGCGCCGCGACCTGCAGGCCGAAGCGAAGAAGCTGAGCCGGCCGTGGGACTGGGCGAAGGGCTTCGACGCGTCGGGCCCCGTGACCGCGCTGCGCGCGGCGACCGCGACCGGCCATCCGGCAAGCGGCCGGATCTGGCTCGCGGTCAATGGCGAAACGCGCCAGCAAGGCGATCTCGCCGACATGATCTGGGCCGTGCCGGACGTGATCGCGTACGTGTCGCGCTCGGTCGAGCTGAAGGCCGGCGACCTGATCTTCACCGGCACGCCGGCCGGCGTCGGCGCGCTGCAGCCGGGCGACCGCGTGACGGGTGGTGTCGACGGCATCGCGACGTTCGAGTTCGTGATGGGGGCGAAGCCGTAAGGCATCGTGCGGGCGCATGCGATGCGCAGTCGGTCCGACGGCTGTCGGGTCGCTCCTTGCCGATCCGGGCAGCGATCGCATCGCGCCGGATCGGCGTGCCGATCCTATCCTGTCGATCAAGCGCCCCGTTCGCGGGCGTCGAAGATTCGTACGCACACCGCGGCCGCCAGCGCGATCGCCGTGGACAGCAACATCATGACCAGCGGCGCACGACCGGCGTTGCCGACAGTCAGCACCGCCCCCGTCAACGACGACAGCGCGGCCCCGCCCGCGATCGTCATCGCGCCGGCTAGCCCCGATGCACTGCCGGCCAGTTCCGGCCGCACCGACATCGCGCCTGCATGTGCGCCCGGATTCGACAGCCCGTTGCCGATGCCGATCAGCACGCACGGCCCGAACCATGCGATCGCGTGCGTCGCACCGCCGAACCACAGCGCGAGCGCGATCGCCGGCCCCATGCAAGCGACGATGCGTCCGTACAGGATCGTCGTGGCGAGCGGATAGCGGTGCGCGTAACGCGCGGCCAGAAAGCTGCCGCATACGAAGCCGGCCGTGATCGTCCCCATGTAGAAGCCGATTTCCGCGGGCGAAATGCGGAACACCGTTTGCGCGGCGAGTGGCGCGCCGGCCAGGAACGCGTAGAACGCACCGGTCGAAAACGCCATGCAAAGCGCATAGGCCCAGAAGCGTCGCGCACGCAGCAGCGCGGGATACGCGCGAAGCTGCTGGGCAAGCGTCGTGGCGCGCTTCGTATGGGTCTCCGCGAGATCGAACGCGCACCAGCCGAGCAGCACGATGCCGGCCGCGCCAAGCAGCCAGAAGCTCGGGCGCCAGCCGACTGTCTGATCGAGCACGCCACCGAGCGTCGGGCCGATCATCGGCGCGAACGCGGCCGCCATCGCCGCATAGCCGATCCGGCTCGCCGCACGCGCGCCGCCCCCGGTGTCGCGCAGCGTCGCCATCGACACCGGATAGACCGACGTAATCGCCGCCTGCATCAGCCGGCAGGCAAGGAACCCGCGGATATCGGTCGCCATCGCGCAGCCGAGCGACCCGAGCGTGAAGATGCCGAGGCTCGTCAGCATGATCGGCCTCCGCCCGAACCGGTCCGACAGCGGCCCCATCACGAACTCGAGCGACGCGGCAACCGCCGCGTAGCCGCCGAGCGACAGCGCGACGAGCGCATAGTCGGCGCGCAGGTCGCGCGCGATCGCAGGCAGCGACGGCAGGAACAGGCTCAACGGCAGCACCGAGAACGCGCACAGCAGGATCAGCGTTGCGTGTCGCGGTGCGGCTGGTTCGGAAGCGATCGGCAGGTTTGGATGCAAGCAGGTGCCCTCCGCGCACGCGTCGGGTGGACGTGCGCAATGCAAAAAGACGTTCTTCGTGGATTTCCGGGGGAGGTCGTTTGTCGACCCTGAACTGCCCTTCGGGCCCGCGTACCCTTAACGGCGGCTTCCAAGGGTGGATTCAACCGCCCGACGCGGTCGGCCGTAGCCGACCCTCTGCAGTCTATCGTCACCGAGGGCTTGCGATGGCCGTTCGCAACCCTGGAACGGCCGTTCGCGTGTCGTCTCTGTCAATTCCGCCATTTTTTGTTCTATATCTGACGATCACCTTGAATTCCTACGAACTTGTTGTACCTTTATCCCTAGACCATTGACCTAAACGCTACCCTAACAGTACGGACTCAATAAACCTTTCCGGAGGGTTTATGAAGCTCGCGCTACGCGCTACGTCCATAATTGTGTCGGCGTCAATTGCTATCGCGGGAATAGCGCAACCTGCTTTCTCCGATTCTACATCCTCCCAATCCAATGAAACAAGCGATGGCAAGACTGCTCTATTGCGCGTTACTGTTGTCGACCCCGTCGCACTGCAGAGCGCGAGCTTCGGTGTCGGACAGAAGATTATAGGTGAAGCGGCGATCGAAAAGGCCGAGGCATTTGGTGCGATTAAAAAGTCTACCTTCGCCACATATCTCGCACGAAACAATGTCGTTTCTTTTTGGAAATCCGACCTTGCACAAAAAGGCAGCGATATCTTCAACAACGAGATGCTGCAGAATCTTTCGGCTACCAAGCCTGACGTTGTCAACAAACTAAAGAAAACTTACCCAAAGTTGTTTAATGGTACGTCGTTTAATAACGATCTGCCTTCGCGTACATGGACAACGTCGCCTTTATCCCTAACCAAGACGATACCTCAAGCTGACGGCGGCCGCTCCGTGACGGAACTAACGCTGCTCGAGTCGAATGATCCTCGGGCACAGACACTTACCGCAATCGCGAAACGGAATGGCATGCTCAGCGCTGACGCGAATGCTGCGATCGCGGCTCTGTCGACTCAGCCGCCAGCACCGAGCTCTCCGGTGCATGTCTACTATGTGCGTGTGCCCGCGACAGAGGCGCACGATTGGGTTAGCGCAATTAATAAAGAAGCGGGCGCCAATGCTGCGGTACAGATCACTAATCCACTTGATATTTTTGTCATTCATCCGGCCGAAACCACTCCATCAGCGCAACCCACTCCATTTCAGTTCGCAAAGAAGACCGCATCACATCTAAAATCGATATTCGACCACCCTCCTGTAATGGGGTTCGACAAGCGACCCGTCTTAATCATCCTGGACGACGCATTTCCGTCGCAACAGGCGTGGGAGGATTCGAAGAAATTTTTTTCCGACGCAGTGGATAAAATTTATACGACCTATGCAAGCAAAGATGACTCACAATGGCTGACTCCATTCAAAAACATCCCTGATGCGCAGAATGAGCCAGCTAAAATCGATGCCCCTCGAAATCTCATTGGATGCGAGGCAGGGCTCGCAACCGCAACATGTAAATTTCACGCTAAATCTATAGAACAAGCATTGAGTAATCTACAGACCATCGAGACACCGGATAAGCAACCGGTCCGCGTTGTATGGCTGCCTTTGCTTAACAGTCAAAAAGGTTCGTTTGCGCAGATTGCCAAGGTCTTTCGAATTGCAGAAACAGTAACCGGCATGAATCAGCTTGGATATGGCAATATCAGAAAGTATTCACCAACCGGATTTGCGTGGCTACAAGAGGATCTTAAGAGCCTCCAAGATAATCTCCAAAACAGCTACCCAGATTCGGTTAATGACTGGCGCGCTCCAACGCCAATTTTGGCAGCAGTGACGAATTTCGCTCAATGGTATAGCCACGCCACTACCACGCCCGTTTTTATAAATTTTTCGTGGACATTCGACGCAAAAATCGATGGTCCACGTCCCGAGAGTGGGTTTTACAAGACGGCTCTCATCGTTGCAGCCGGAAATCCATGCACACAAAAAGCAAATTGTAATGGATATACGGAGGACATAAACGGCGTAGGAGACTATGATTTTTTGAGGACATTTATTAGCTACCCCAATCGATATATTTTCGCGGCTAACGTCGATGCTTCTGGCAATGCGACGTGTGCGTCGGCTCAACCCCGACCCCAATCAGGTGTTTTCGCGTTTCCTGGAAACATACCTGGCGACTGTGGCAGTAGTTTTTCCGCACCCCGTGTAGCATGGCTTCTCGCGGCGAGAGAGGCTTACAGAAAACTTGATGCATCCTATAGCGACGAGGTTGGCAAATGGTTTCCATTTGTTTATAAATTGTGGTTCGAAAAAAGAAATATGAAAGCCTGCAAAAATCCCACAGATCTTAGTTGCGCCGTGCTTGATATTGACAGCCTTTTTTCTGACATTGATCCTTTATAAAAATTAGGGGTTTAAAATGAAAAGAATAGTGACTACGGTATGCGCTGCTGGATTCGCATCAGGCCTTTTATCCGGCTGCCCGGATAGGAATAATATAACCACCCTGAACCCAGTTCTTCTATCCCAATGCATTAACTCAGCTCTATTTTCGAAAGACCAAATCGTCTTTATGGGCCCCGTAACATATGACGTAGGTGATGTTTGAAAAAAAAATGGCAGCGGCAGTGACGTAACTTACGATCCAACCTTTTCTTACGCCAGCATCTTAAGTGATGCAACAGGGGTCAAGCCTGAAATTATTACAGGTCAAAAAACCACATGCTCCGCATCGCAAAATATGGAAACAAAAGGAAGCTTTTCTCTTGGTGGAGGCGCCACCATCTTAACGGCCCTTCCAATTTCCGCGAGTGCTGCAGCCGGCTTGGAGAATGGGAAGGTCACGAAGATAACATTTGATAGCATGGAAATCGATCAAGTCAAGATGCCGCAGGACTACATCAATATGTATGCGTCTATTCCATCTGGAAGGCCGGAGCGCACTAACGTCAAAGGTGGAAGTTATTATTGGGCCTATGCTATGGTAAAGGTCACTAACTATGCGGTGACCGCGACGTACACATCGAGCAAAGATGCGACATTGGGAGCAAGCGCGACGATACCCGCGTCTGCTGGGCTATCCGGAAATCTAAACACACAGGTTTCCGTTACCAAAACCGGTCATAACCAATACCAATACTCGGTTCCTGGAACCGTCTATATCGCTGCAATAATGAGACCATTTGGACCAGGCGGACTCCCTCAGTCTGGCTCACAAAGCTATTCCGACGCCAAGGAGATTTACGCAGAATCGATCGGTGAGCGCGGGAGATGAACCTTATGTCGTTCATGTACATCGTGGAGAAGGATCAATTGAGCACGCGTCGCACTCCGACTCGGGTGCACGACTAACTTTTAGATGCCCGCTCGAAGCTTCGCATTCTGTACGAGCGGGCCTACCACCGTCGGCAGCAAGGGTTCTCGTTCACGCGGACAATTCGCATGTAGCCATCCTCTGAGCCGAAACAGCGACGGCACGACCGTCGTGGATAGCTCGCCGAAGGCAACCCATCAATTTGGGCATTCGCGCAAGGCAGTGCAAACCAGCACGCTCTCGCGGGCGCTATAAATTAATGAAAAAAGGACATCTCGCTGCCGGACAAATCTGGTATCTAAATGTCAGCCATGGCTGAAATATGTGCTCGACTCGTCAGTGAGGTTCCGGAGTATTTCGGCCGTCCTAACGACTGATTTCTCCTCTCACTGAATGACAAGTCTTGGACGAATACTGCCCAATTAGCCGTCAATTCATAAAGCAGTCGCTCGAAGAACCTCCCCCGAAGATGCCACCGATCGCGGTCGAGTTCCGCATTCGCAAGCCCGGTCCCCCACCAGCACTCACTGGCGCAGCCCGAACACGCCGTGCCACAGAGCGCTGAAAAAGTCCGTATGCGCGTGTTCGTCACTCCTTCGTGCGTCGCTCTTTGACGCCTGCTCCGATGCCTCCTGTGTCGCCCTCTCGTCGCCTTGCGGCATCTGCTGATCACGCTGCCCGTCCCGCGATGCGTCCGGCTGGCGAGACGCATGCAGCTCGACCACGCTGCCGGCAATGCGCTCGGCGAGTTGAACATCGCAATCACGGCCGAGCAGAACACCGAAGACGACGTCGCGATTGTGCCCTTGCTCGGCGAAGCGCATCGCCAATGCCACGAACCGCGCATATTCCGCTTCGCGCTCTGCCTTCAGGCGTTCCTCTTCTTCGCGAAGCCGTGCATGACGGAGCATTTCCTCTGCGTAAACGGTGTCATAGACGCGGCGCAGCTTCGGGTCCGAGAGAATCGCGTATGCTTCCTTGATCTCCTGAAATCGCGCATGCGCGTCCGCTTCGCACCCGACGTTGCGGTCGGGATGCGCTTTCATCGCTGCTTTCCGGTAGCCGCGCTTGATTTCCTCGTCGGTGGCGTTCTCGCGCACACCGAGCAATTCATACATTGTCGTCATGGTGCGTCGGGATGAAAGTCGGATCGCGTTGATCGTAGCATGTCGCCGCGGCGCCCATCCGTCGGGTTGAGCATTCACCAGGTTCTGAACACCCTGAGTGCAGGTCAGGGGCACCGCCTTCGAGCGGCTATCGAAACACAGCCGCCACCCAGGTTCGTCGCAGTCGACGAGCCAATCCGTTCAACCCTGCCTCTTCGTGAAGCGCTCCCGTTTTGTATCTCCATGCTGGAACAACGGTGCGTACTCGTGCAATTCTCGTGGCGAGATGTCGAAGGCGCGACGGAATGCACGAGTAAAGCTTGATGCATCATTGAAGCCCAACCCCGAGGCAACGTCCTGTACCTCCACATGGGGAAAGCGCACCAGTTCATCGGCCGCCATTCGCAGCCTGCGGTTACGGATATAAGCGGCCAAGCCCCCTTCATGCTCGAATATGCGGTACACGCTGGCGCGTGAGAGATTAAGCGACGCCAACACGCTGTCGGGCGACAGATTCGGATCATGCAGATTTGCCTCGACGTGCCGCCGCACTTGCCCGTATACAGCAGCGCGGACCGCCGCGCGGGCATTGCCGGCAAGACCCGCCTGGCGGCAGAAGGCTGCAACGATCAACTCTACCGCCGTGAGCAAGGACCGATGCGCTTCATCCTTGCTCAGTCCGACGATGGTCTTATTGAGCGCCACCACATGCTCGATCAGCATGCGCGTCAGCGGATCGGTGGCGTGAATCCAGCGGCCATGCAGCGAGGCCGCATCGGGGAATGACTTTTCCACCAGTGCGCGTGGCACAAACAGGAGAAGTATCCGGCTATGAAAACTCCGGATCGTGCACGGCTGATCCATGTCCAGGGCGAGGATACTTGGCACGTGCGGCGCGTCGGACCGTGGTTTGCCGCCCAGGAACTGCCCCGGCGACCCTTCAAGATATATGCTGAACGAGACGTCCCGCACGCTCTCGGTCGAAACCCGACCCAACGATCGCACGGCCAGGTTCGGCCCCGTGCGAAAGTCGAAGATACTCAGATTGTCGATCGTGTAACGGGACATCGATGCATCGAACGTATCCTCGGCTTGCTTCGACGAAGGCAATATGTCGTAGACGGGACTCATGCGCTCTTGCCAGGCCAGCAAGCTTCGACGGGCGTCGCCGTGAACGCTGAAACTGCTGTGCACGATGCCGGGCGCGAGCACCGGCTGCTCCGGCGGCAACAACAGGCGGGCTGGCGGTATCGCAGTGTGTAATGGGTCGTCGTTCAATGCGGCGCTCTTCGCTGATTTTCGTCCGGCTTTGATCTGCCCAGCACTCCTGAACGCCATATCGATCCAATCGCTCGCCCGGAACGCGCTAGTGCAGCATGGGAAGCATACCAGTAGGTGCTTTGCCGTAGCACACGGCGCGTCCCCTCCCGCTTCTTCAGCATCACGCAATCGTTTGCGAATCGCGATTTCACCACCTGCGCGAAGGCGAGCCTGATCGCTCGTGCTTCCGGCAATTCGACCGGGCCCAGCGCATCCGATAGAAGTTCCGATTTTTTGAGACGGAGTGTCAAGCCGACCCGACCGCCCTTTCTAGAATTCTCGGGGCCGCATGTCCGCGGGTGCTTGCCTGTTTCAGGCGGCCATAGGCTGTCGAATCCGGCCACGCGATAGTTGTCGAAGGCCGCCAGTAAGGCATGCGTCAACGGCTTCGAGTTGCAGAGCCCGAAGCGGGCCGCTGCCGGTCAACAACATCCTTGGGGAATCACCGATGGAATCGGAGCACTCCACCATGTCTCGCTCGCGGATGCCCACCGCAGGGGCGCCGACGCGAGTCGACATTGTGCTGTCCAACGGATTTGCACTGCACGACGTCGCGGCGATCATCGAGATTTTTCATAAAGCAAGTGCGCTGACGACAGCTCGTCCGTCCGGCGAGGCGCGCTATGACGTATCGCTGGTGTCCGCTGCCGGCGGCAGAATTGCCGCCTCTTCATCGGTCTTCGTCTGGACGGAAAGCATCGATTCGCGGCAGCGCGTGGAAGGCAAGCAGATCATGTTCGTCGCCGGTGGAGCGGCTGCTGATCCGGCCTGTCGCGACAAGCGGCTGATCGATTGGCTGCGCCGCCAGCATCCACTATGCGAAACCGTTCATCCGATCGCAAACGGAAAGCTTCTTCTGGATGCGGCCGGTCTTCCGAGCGGATTTCGTGCCGCCAACGACACACCCGAGATGCATGCCGCCAGATCGCCTGGCGGCGAGCCTGATGCCATTCGCATTGCGTTGCGCGTGGTCGAAGACGATTTGGGCGGCGAGCTCGCGCGGCAAGTGTCCGGATCTCTGGCGATGCCGGCGCCTGCACCGTCGGATGCGTTCGTTGCGGCGAGCCACGCGCCACGTGTGAGCGAGCAGATCACAGCATCCGCGCGCTGGCTGGAGGCGAACGTCGACCGGCCCGTCTCGATCGATGCCGCGGCGCAAGTCGCGGCCATGAGCGAGCGCAACTTCCTGAGAAGGTTCAAGAGCGAGATCGGCATGACGCCATCCGACTACCTGCAACGCGCGCGCTTGAACATGAGCTGCAGGATGCTGGTGGAATCGAGCTTGCCGGTCGACAAGGTCGCGCGTCGCTGCGGCATCAACAGTGGCGCCCAACTGGCGAGGCTGTTCCGGAAATACCTGTCGACAACGCCGACTGAATATCGCATGCGTAACGATGCGACTGCTGGCATGGCGTGAGTGCAACGTACATCGGCCGACGTGCGCTCGATTCCGGTGCCACGCGTTGCGCGTCGTCGCGATCAGGGGCGCCCATGAAGCGCGTCGCAACCTGTTCGCCGTTTCCGGTCAAGCCGTCGCATGCGCTGCATCGTCTACATGACGAATCGACGGAGCGCCGCCGCTCTTCCCCGCGCCCCCGTCGACACCCTACCGCGCCCGCACCGACACGAACTTGCGTGCGTTCTCGCGCTGAATCAGCACGGCGATCACGCCGCCTTTCGCTTCGAGCGCCTGCACGTCGTCCGGCGTTTCGAGCAGCGTGTCGTTGAGTTCGAGCACGACGTCGCCGGGCCGGATGCCCGCATTCGCGGCCGGCCCGTGCACCGCATCCACCATCATCCCGACCGCGAGCCCGGTCGAACGCCGTTCGGCGTCGCTCAGCGGATGCATCGTCAGCCCGAGCCGATCGCCGGAGTCTGCCGGCCGCGCGGCGGCCATCGCCACGCCGGCGGCACCGGCCGCGCCGACCGTGCCCGCGCTGCCCGCACTGCTGCCCGTCGCGGCCGCGTTGTCGATCGCGTCGCCGGCCCCCGCTCCAGCTCCCGCTCCCGTGACCGTCAGCATCATCGGCGTGCGGTTGCGGATCAGCCGCAGCGGCGCCTTTCCGCCGGGCGGCAACGCGGCGGCCAGGTCGTTCAGCTCGGCCGACCGTCCGATCGGCTTGCCGCCGAACTTCACGATCACGTCACCGGGCTTCACGCCGGCCGCGGCGGCGGGCGAACCGGCATCGACGCCGTTGACGAGCGCGCCCGCCGGACGTGGCAGGCCGAACGCCGCGGCCAGCCCGACGCCGACATCCTGCACGTCGACGCCCAGCGCATTGCCGGACGACGTGCGCTGCGCCGCCTGCGCATTGGCCCGCATCTGCGCCTGCACCTGCGCACGCACCTTGATGGCGAGCGCGATCGGAATCGCGAACGTCGTGCTCGCATAGCGGTCGGCGTCCGTATAGACCTGCACCGCGATGCCGATCACGTCGCCCGCGCGATTGAACACGGGGCCGCCCGAGTTGTCGGGGTTCACCGCGATATCGGTCTGGAAGAACGGAAACGCGCTGCCGTCCGGCAGCGCATGCGACGTCGCGCTGACGATGCCGGCCGTGACCGTGTTGCCGGAGCCGTCCGGCGCGCCGATCGTCATCACCGGTTCGCCGGCACGCACCCGCGACGAATCGCCGATATGCACGACCGGCAGCTTTGTCGCGTCGATGTGCAGCACGGCGACGTCGCTCTGCGGATCGACGGTCAACACCGTCGCCTTCAACTCTCGACGATCGGCCAGTCGCACCGTCACGTCGGTCGCATCGGCGACGACATGCGCGGAAGTCAGGATCACGCCGTCGGCGCCGACGATGAAGCCCGAGCCGATGCCCGCGATCGCGCGCGGCGACGTGTCAGGCGCAGGCGCCTGCGCGCCTTGCGCGGGCGGCAGCGGCGCGCCGCGGCGGAAGAACGCGGCAAGCGGATCGTCGGGATCGAGGTACACGAAGGACGGCCCGCCGGCCTGCTGGTCGGTCGCCGCGGTCATGATGGTCACGATCGCCGGCCCGTAGCGGTCGACGATCGCCGAGAAGTCGACCGGCATCGAGTAAGACCGCGCGGCGGGCCTGTTCTTCATCACCGGTGGCGTGGCGGGCGGCGCGACGGTCCCGGCATCGGCCGGCGGCGACGCCAAAACCAGGGCGAATACGCCCCCGATCAACGCGGTGCGAAGCACGGCGCGAGCAAGCGTCTGGCGAACCACAGTGCACCTCCCCCGGGCAGTCGCAGCGCCGACCCGCGCGAGACGCGCGGACGCCCGACAAGCACCGGTACACCCCTCCATTTATAGTCCACGCCACCTCCGGAACATACGAATCGAAACCCGCATGCCGGGTGATCGGGCAGCGGCGGAACCGCGACAGCGTTCGTTCCGGACAAAGTTCGCGGTTCGTCAATCGGAACATTCCCCCGACGCGGCGGCGAGGCGCGACGCAATGCGTCCCGCGCTACCAGGCCAGCGCCAGAAAATTGCGCACCACCGCCGACGGATCGTCGCGCCGCGACGCAATCGCGAGCCTCGCGCGCAGCCCGTTGCCCGCGACCGGCCGATACACGACGCCCGCGACCTGCACCTGCGTGATCGCCTTCGGCACGATCGACACGCCGAGCCCGGCCGCGACGAGCGTCACCGCCGAAGCGATTTGCGGCGCGGGCTGCGCCATGCGCGGCTGAAAGCCGGCGGCATTGCACGCGGCGACGATGTCGTCGAACAGCGCGCTGCCCGCTTCGCGCGGCACCTGCACGAACGCCTCGTCGGCCAGCTCCGCCAGATCGATCCGACGCCGCTGCGCGAGCCGATGCGCGACCGGCAGCGCGATGAACATCGGCTCCTCGTCCCAGTCCGCAGCCAGCAACGTGTCCGCGATGCGGCGCTCCGGACGCACGATCGCGACGTCGAGCCGCCCGGCCGCCAGCGCGTCGAGCAGCACGCCGGAGGTCGCCTCCAGCAACGTCAGATCCGTATCGGGAAACGCCTCGCGAAAGCGGCGAATCAGGTCCGCCACTTTCGAATTGAAGGCCGCCGTCCCGGTGAACCCGACCCGCAATTGCCCGATCTCCCCGCGCGCCGCCCGTCTTGCCGCCCGCGCCGCGCGCTCCGCGTCGTCGAGCACGCGCCGTGCCTCTTCCGCGAACACCTCTCCGGCCACGGTCAGTTCGGCGCCGCGTGCGGTCCGCTTGAACAACGCCACGCCGAGTTCGTTCTCGAGCGCCTTGATCTGCTGGCTCAGCGGCGGCTGTCCCATGCCGAGCGTTTCCGCGGCCTTCGTGAAGTTGGACGTGGCCGCCACGGCCAGAAAGTATCGGAGATGCCGAAGTTCCATGCGTTGATGTGATCCCGGGGTAGATGGAAGCGGCTTTCGAGCCAGTCGCAAAACGTATCGCTACGGTTCATTTCATATATTGGACATATACATGAGCGTGCGCAAGAATTCGGGCATTCCCTGACCCATCGGGCACCTGTCATGTCCACTCCCGCAATGTCACCCGCCACGAATCGCGCCGCGAACGCCGCGCCGGATGCGCTGCCTGCCGGCGTGTCGCCGCGCTCGGCAGCCTACAAGCGCATCGCGCTCGCGCTGTTCCTCGCCGGCTTTTCCACCTTCTCGCTGCTGTACTGCGTGCAGCCGCTGCTGCCCGCGTTCGCACGCGAGTTCAACATCGGCGCGGCGTCGAGCTCGCTGTCCCTGTCGCTGTCGACCGGGCTGCTGGCGGTTTCCATCCTGTGCGCCGGCGCGCTGTCCGAACGCGTCGGACGACGCGGGCTGATGTTCGCGTCGATGACGCTGGCCGCGCTGTTCAACCTGCTCGCCGCGATTTCGCCGAACTGGAACCTGCTGCTGCTCTGGCGCGCGCTCGAAGGGTTCGCGCTCGGCGGCGTTCCGGCGGTGGCGATGGCCTATCTCGCCGAGGAAATCGCCGCCGACGGGCTGGGCCTGGCGATGGGGCTTTACGTCGGCGGCACCGCGTTCGGCGGCATGATCGGGCGGATCGGGATGAGCGCGCTCGAAGAGTATTTCTCGTGGCGCACCGCGATGCTGACGATCGGCGTGGTCGACCTCGTCGCGGCGGTCGCGTTCGTGATGCTGCTGCCGCAGTCGCGACGCTTCGTGAAGCGCACCGACCTGACGCTGCGTCACCATCTGCGGCTGTGGAACGCGCAGCTGCATCACGCGCGGCTGCCGTTCGTGTTCGCGATCGGCTTCCTCGTGATGGGCGCGTTCGTGACCGTCTACAACTACGCCGGGTTCCGGCTGACGGCCGCGCCGTTCAACCTGAGTGCGACCGCCTGCGGGCTGATTTTCGGCGCGTACCTGTTCGGGATGGTGTCTTCGTCGAGCGCCGGTGCGCTCGCCGATCGTCTCGGGCGCGCGCCCGTCCTCGTCAGCGGCATGCTCGTGTTCGCGGCCGGCCTCGCGCTGACGCTGTCGCATTCGCTCGTCGCGATCATCGTCGGGATCGTGCTGATCACGATCGGCTTCTTCGTCGCCCATGCGGTCGCGAGCGGCTGGGTCGGGCATCTCGCCGGTTCCGCGAAGGGGCACGCCGCGTCGCTCTACCTGCTGGCCTATTACCTCGGGTCGAGCGTGCTGGGCTCGATAGGCGGCTCGTTCTGGCAACACGGTGCGTGGAGCGCGGTCGTCGCGTATGTCGCGGTGCTGCTCGTGCTCGGCCTTGCAGCGGCGCACCGGATCATGCGCGCGGAACGCGTGCGGTAAGCGCCGGCTCGCCCGCTGCGCCTCCCGGCGATTTGCGGCGGATCTGTGGCGGATTTGTGGCAGAGATTCGCGGCGATGCGACTGCGCCTCACTCGCCCGCGACCCGATGCGCGATCGTCGACAGCGTCCGCAGCATCGGCGCGAACGCATCGGCCGACGTATTGCCGAACCCGAGCACGAGCCCGTTGGCCGGCGACGTCGCGTGAATCGAGAACCCCGACAGCGGGAACGGCCCGATCCCGTGCGCGCGCGCCGCTTCGACGATCGCGCGGTCGCGATAACGGGCCGGCAGCCGCAACGCCAGATGCAGCCCGCACGGCCCGCCCTCGACCTGATGCGGCACGGTGAACGCGTCGTCCAGCGCGGCGAGCAGCGAGCGCCGCCGGTCGCGATACAGCCGTCGCATCCGCCCGAGATGGCGCCCGTACTCCCCCGTCTCGATGAAATCGGCGAGCGCGAGCTGCACGTGGCGCGTCCCGCCGCGCAGCATCTCCGGCAACGCTGGCCGCACTGCGGCGAGCAGCGCGTCGGGCAACACGAGAAAGCCGATCCGCAAGGCCGGAAACATCGTCTTGCTGAACGAGCCGAGATAGACGACCGGCGAATCGGCCGCGAGCCCGTGCAACGCGCCGATCGGCTCGCCGGTATGCCGAAACTCGCTGTCGTAATCGTCCTCGATGATCCACGCGCGATGCCGGCGTGCGGCGTCGATGAGCGCGAGCCGGCGCGAGATCGACAGCACCGCGCCGGTCGGGAACTGGTTCGACGGCGTGGTGTAGACGAGCCGGGGCGTCCGTTCGCGCCAGTCCGTGTCTGCCGCGCGCAGCCCCTCCGCGTCGACCGGCATCGGCACGACGTCGAGATCGGCCGCCTGCATCGCGGTGCGCGCACCGCGATAGCCGGGCTCCTCGACCCAGACCGTGTCGCCGGGGTTCGTCAGCAACTGCGCGCACAGCGCGATCGCGCCCTGCGCGCCTTCGGTGATCACGATCTGCTCCGGATCGCAGCGCACGCCGCGCGTCACGGCCAGGTGGCGCGCGATCGACTCGCGCAGCGCGCGTTCGCCGAGCGGGTCGCCATACGCGAGCAGGTCGCGGCCGGCGCGGCGCAGCGCGCGGTCGATCGCATGCCGCCACGCATCCACCGGGAAATGCGACAGCGCGGGCACGCCCGGCCGGAAGCCTTCCGACTCGCCGGCGCCGATCAGGCTCGGGCGAATCCGGCCGAGCCGCTGCGCGACGGCCGGCGGTGCGACCCGCCGGCGCGGCGTGGCCGGCCGCGACAGGCCGACCACGCGCGTGCCGCGGCGATCGGATTGCAGGAAGCCTTCGGCGACGAGTTGCTCGTAGACGGCCGCCGTCGTGTTGCGCGACACGCCGAGCGTCTCGGCCAGCGCGCGCGTGCCGGGCAGCCGCGTGCCGGCCGGCATTGCACCGCCGAGAATCGCGTCGCGCACGCGGCGCAGCAGTTGCCGCTGCAACGAAGGCGCGCCGGCCGTGCGCGCGAGCGGCGCGTCGAGCGGCAACAGCGGTGCGTCGCCGGAAGGAAAAGCAGTCGTCATCGGGATATCGCAGTGTGGAAGCCTCGGGGCATCGCGCGTCGAGCGCGGCGCCGGCATGGCACCGGCGCGGCGCGTTCATGGCGCGTTCATGGCGCGTTCGTGGCGCGTTCGTGGCACCTCGGCAGCACCTTCGTGGCACCATAAATTTGCTGTCGGCTGGCGCTTCTCATGGTACCTCGCCGGGACTACGATCGTCTGCATGCCGGCATGTCGCCGGCCGCCAACCGAAGCGAGATCGACCTTGTCCACGCTCACCAACGACTTCCAGCAGCCCATCGGCCACCCCGTTCCCGACTGGTCCGCGCGCCCTCGCCCGGAGCGCATCGTGCTCGAGGGCCGCTACTGCCGCCTCGAACCGCTCGACGCCGACCGCCATGCCGCCGACCTGTACGCCGCGTACGCGCAGGCGCCGGACGGCAGCGACTGGACCTATCTCGCGCACGGGCCGTACGCCGACGAGTCGAGCTACCGCGACTACGCGCGCGGCGCGGCGGCCAGCGCCGATCCGCTGCACTACACGGTGATCGACCGCGCGACGAACCGCGCGGTCGGCACGCTCGCGCTGATGCGCATCGACCCGGCCAACGGCGTGATCGAGGTCGGTTCCGTCACCTTCTCGCCGCTGCTGAAGCGCACGCCGATTTCGACCGAAGCGCAGTACCTGCTGATGAAGTACGCGTTCGACACGCTCGGCTACCGGCGCTACGAATGGAAGTGCGACGACCTCAACGAACCGTCGCGCAAGGCGGCCGCGCGGCTCGGCTTCCGTTACGAAGGCACGTTCCGGCAGGCGATCATCTACAAGGGCCGCAACCGCGACACGGCATGGTTCTCGATCGTCGACGGCGAATGGCCGGACGTGCGCGCCGCGTTCGAAGCCTGGCTCGCGCCGGAGAACTTCGACGCCAGCGGTACGCAGCGCGAGACGCTCGTCGCGATCCGCCACGCGCGGGCGCGTGCGCGCGACGCGGCCGGCCGCGCGAACGACGCGACGCGCGTCACGGTCCGGCCGCTCGTGGCCGCCGACGAAGCCGCGTGGCGCCCGCTGTGGCAGGGCTACCAGACTTTCTACGAGACCGCGCTGAGCGACGCCGTGTTCGCGACGACATGGGCGCGCCTGATGGATCCCGCCGAACCGATGTTCGCGCTCGGCGCCTTCGACGCGTCGGGTACGCTGGTCGGCATCGTGCACGCGATCTATCACCGCTCGTGCTGGACCGAAGGGCCGTACTGCTATCTGCAGGACCTGTTCACGGCCGCGGACGCCCGCGGGCAAGGCGCGGGCGGCGCACTGATCGAAGCCGTGTACGAGCGGGCCCGCGAAGCCGGCGCAAGCCGCGTGTACTGGCTCACGCACGAAACCAACACGACCGCCCGCGCGCTGTACGACAAGCTCGCGAACAACGCGGGGTTCATCCAGTACCGGAAGGATCTCAAGTAACGCGAGAGTGCAACTGGTCGCTCAGCCCGGGGCATCGACCGGATCCGTCGCCTCGCCGCGGGCTGGTGCCGCGCGACACGCGGCGCCAGCCGCAGGCGGCACCGACGCGGGGTGGATCATCTCGTCGCCGTTGACCGGCACCGGCCGCCGCACCGGCCGGTACACCGGTTCGCCCGGCTCGATCGCCTGCCCGGAGATCGCGCAGCGGCCCGCCTGCAACGCGACGCGCAAGCGCCAGCGTTGCTCGCCGTAATGGCAGCGCCCGCTTTCGCTCCAGCGCACCAGCAGGCCGTCGTCGCCCGCTTCCAGAACCGACACGAACAGTTGCGGCCGCAACGGTGAAACGCCCGGTGCGACAGGCTCCGAAGACGGCACGCGATCGGCACGCTCCGATGGCCGGGCCATCCTGACGTCTGCCGGTAACGGCATCGCGTCCCGCTCGTCGGCTACCAGCATGTGGTACGACACGTACTCGCAGATGGGGCATTCGATAACGTTTGGCATGCTTGACGACATTCCGTGAAGATTGAGACGAGCCGCGCTCGGCCGTTCGCACGGCAGCAACGACCGATTCGGTCATGCCCCCGCTTCCGGTGCAACCACCATGCACGCATGGCGATCGGACATTGCCGCAGATGATACAAATTGAAGTTAACTTCAAGTAAAGGGGAAACATGCGCAACGATGCGTTTCGCTGATCGCCACAATGGACCGCAACGACCGCGGCTACGGCTATGGCGACCCCGACCGAACCGCGCGTCTCGCGTTTCGTCTCAAACGGCTGAGACGAATGTCCCGGCGTCTCACCTACCGCGCCCCGTCGCAATCGCAGCAAATTTCGCATGTGATTCGCTCGGTTCCGGCTGATGTCAACGCAAGGCGGCCTGCTGCATCGCACACCGCCCGCCCGACGCCTTCGCCACCCGAGCGCCGATTCAAGCTGGCCCCGTTCCTGCATGTCGGTCGCTCGCGCAATCGCGCGACGGACGAACCGGCCCTTGGCCGCGCGTCCGACGACAACCTGACGGAGACAGCAACGTGAGTACACCGGCATCGAACCCCGCTCCCAGCATGAAGGCCGCCGTCTGGCATGGCCGCCACGACATCCGCGTCGAAGAAGTTCCCGTTCCGGCGCATCCGCCGGCCGGCTGGGTCCAGATCCGCGTGCACTGGTGCGGGATCTGCGGCTCCGACCTGCACGAGTACGTCGCCGGGCCCGTGTTCATTCCCGTCGACGCACCGCACCCGCTGACGGGCCTGAAGGGCCAGTGCATCCTCGGCCACGAGTTCAGCGGCGAGATCGCGGCGCTCGGCGCGGGCGTGACGGGCTTCGCGGTCGGCGAGCGCGTGACGGCCGACGCGTGCCAGCATTGCGGCACCTGCTGGTATTGCCGGCACGGGCTGTACAACATCTGCGAGAACCTCGCGTTCACCGGGCTGATGAACAACGGCGCGTTCGCCGAATTCGTGAACGTGCCGGCCGAGCTGCTGTACAAGCTGCCCGACAACTTCCCGACGGAGGCCGGCGCGCTGATCGAGCCGCTCGCGGTCGGGCTGCATGCGGTGAAGAAGGCCGGCAACATCGTCGGCCAGACCGTCGTCGTGGTCGGCGCCGGCACGATCGGCCTGTGCACGATCATGTGCGCGAAGGCCGCGGGCGCCGGACGCGTGATCGCGCTGGAAATGTCGGCCGCGCGCAAGCAGAAGGCGCTGGAGGTCGGCGCGACGGTCGTGATCGATCCGAAGGCGTCCGACGCGGTCGCGGAAGTCAAGGCGCTGACGGGCGGCTACGGCGCCGACGTGTCGTTCGAGTGCATCGGGCACACGGCCACCGCGCAGCTCGCGATCGACGTGATCCGCAAGGCCGGCAAGTCGGTGATGGTCGGCATCTTCGAGGAGCCGACCTCGTTCAACTTCTTCGACATCGTGTCGACCGAGAAGGAAGTGATCGGCTCGCTCGCGTACAACGGCGAATTCGCGGACGTGATCCGCTTCATCGCGGACGGCCGCATCGACGTGCAGCCGCTGATCACCGGCCGGATCACGCTCGGCGACATCGTCACGCACGGCTTCGAGGAGCTGGTCAACCACAAGGACCGGAACGTGAAGATCATCGTCCAGCCCGCGGCCGCCTGACGAACCGTTGACAGGACGATGACGGCCGCGCGGCGGCCGGAAGCGGCACCGAACGGTCCCGGGGCGGCCCCGGTGCATCCCGGGCGCGGCCCGCCGCCGGCCGCCGCGTGTTGCTGCCCGTTTTCGGTGCGTGCACAACCGCGGCGGGTGCGGCGCGCGGGGTCGGACTTCGATATACTCGAAGCGACATCAACGCCCCGCGCGCCACCCGCGCGCTCGCTTCCGTGAAACCACGAGCCGGCCTGATCCTCGAACTCTTCGTCAACCTGCTGCTGCCTTGGGTCGCATACCGGGTCGCGCATCCGTATTTCGGCGAAACCGGCGCGCTGTACGCGTCGGCGATTCCGCCCATCGTCTGGTCCGTCGTCGAATTCATCCGCTCGCGCCGCATCGATGCGGTGGCCGCCATCGTGCTGCTCGGTATCGCGCTGTCGATCGCCGGCATGGCGCTCGGCGGCAGCGCGCGCACGCTGCTGATGCGCGAATCGCTCGCGTCCGGCACGATCGGCGTCGTGTTCCTGCTGTCGTTGTTCCGCGATCGTCCGCTGATCTTCTACCTCGCGCGCGCGACGGTGGCCCGCGAGATGGCCGGCGGCGCCGCGCGTTTCGAGACGGTCTGGGCCGAGCAGCCGGGGCTGCGCCAGATGCTGCGCCTGATGACCTTCGTGTGGGGCGCCTGCATGACGCTGGAGATGCTGCTGCGCCTGTGGATGGTCGTCACCTGGCCGGTCGAGCGCGTGCTCGTCGTGTCGCCGATCATGGGCTACACGGTGTTCGGCACGCTGCTGCTGTGGACCTTCTGGTACCGGCGGCGGATGCGCGAGCGCAACAGCGTCGACATCCCGACCCGCGACGGCGTCACCGAGATCGCCGGCCGCTGAGCGCCCGCCCCGTCCGCCCCGCGCGGCCGGCCCGGCGGCCGTCACGGCCGCTGGGGTATGATGCGCGGCTCTCGTTCGCCCCCTGCATCGCCCCATGTCTCTCTCGCTTCTCCCGTGTGCCACGATCTGGCTCGCACTGTTCGCGGCCGCCGCGTTCGCGTGGCAGCGCCCGCTGCATGGCCTGAGCATCGCCGTTGCCGCGCTCGGCTATGCCGGCGCGCTGGCGTTCGGCAAGCTCGAACCGATCGTGCTCGCGCCGCTCGCGCTGCTCGCGGCCGCCGCCTGGGGCGTCGCGCCGGGCCGCCCGCTCGCGATGCGGATCGTCGCGCACGTCGTGTTTGCCGCGCTCGCGATCGCGCTGAGCCTGCACCTGCTTCCCGGCTTCCACAATCCGCGCGTGATCGAGCCGACGCGTTTCACGCCGGATGCCGTGCCGTTCACGATGTACCTGAATTTCGACAAGCCGCTCGTCGGCCTGTGGCTGCTGTGGGCGCTGCCGTGGGTGGCGCCGGACGTCCCGCCGGCACGCGCGCTGCGCACCGGCGCCGTGGCGGCCGTCGCGACGGCGGCGGCCTGCCTGGCCGGCGCGCTCGCGTTCGGCATGGTCGGCTGGGCGCCGAAATGGCCGGCGTCGGGCTGGATGTGGCTCGTCAACAACGTGCTGCTCGTCACGCTCGCCGAGGAAGCGCTGTTCCGCGGCTACGTGCAAGGCGGGCTCACGCGCGTGCTCGGCCGGTTCGGCTGGGGGCCGTGGGCCGCGCTCGCGATCGGCGCGGGGCTGTTCGGCGCCGCGCACGCGGCCGGCGGCTGGCCCTGGATCGTGCTCGGCACGGTGGCCGGCATCGGCTACGGCCTCGCATGGCGGCGCGGCGGCCTGCTCGCATCCGCGCTCGCGCATGCGGGGCTGAACGTGATCCACTTCGCGCTGTTCACCTACCCGATGCTCGCCGCCGCACGCTGAACGCCGCACGCGGCGGCATCCCGCCGGTTTCGCGCGGTCGAACTCAGTTGAAGCCGGCTACCGCGTGCGGCACGTAAGGGCCTTCGAGCGTCGCGATTTCATCGTCCGTCAGCTTCAGCTGCAGCGCGCCGAGCGCATCGTCCAGATGATGCGGCTTCGAGATGCCGACGATCGGCGCGGTGACGCCGCGCTTGTGCGCGACCCATGCGAGCGCGACCTGCGCACGCGGCACGTTGCGTGCGGCGGCGATCGCCGCGACGGCCTCGACGACCGCGCGATCGGCACCGGCCGTCGCGTCGTACATCCTCTGACCGACCTCGTCGCTCTGCTGCCGGCCGGACGACTCGTCCCAGTTGCGCGTCAGCCGGCCGCGCGCGAGCGGGCTCCACGGAATCACCGCGATGCCTTCGGCCTCGCACAGCGGCAGCATTTCCCGTTCTTCCTCGCGATACAGCAGGTTCAGGTGGTTCTGCATGCTGACGAAGCGGGTCCAGCCGTTCTGCTTCGACGTATACAGCGCCTTCGCGAACTGCCACGCGAACATCGACGACGCACCGATGTAGCGCGCCTTGCCGGCCTTCACGACGTCGTGCAGCGCCTCGAGCGTCTCCTCGATCGGCGTGCCGTAGTCCCAGCGGTGGATCTGGTACAGGTCGACGTAGTCGGTGCCGAGCCGCTTCAGGCTCTGGTCGATGTCCGTCATGATCGCCTTGCGCGACAATCCCGCGCCGTTCGGCCCGGGGCGCATCCGGTAGAACACCTTGGTCGCGATCACGACGTCGTCGCGCTTCGCGAAGTCGCGCAACGCACGGCCGACGATCTCCTCGGACGTGCCGTCCGAATACATGTTCGCGGTATCGAAGAAATTGATGCCGGACTCGATCGCGCGCTGGATGATCGGGCGGCTTTCCGCTTCCGGCAGCGTCCACGGGTGGGTGCCGCGCGACGGCTCGCCGAACGTCATGCAGCCCAGCACCAGCTTCGACACGTCCATCCCGGTCGACCCGAATTTCACGTATTCCATCGCTCGCCTCGTCATTGAAGTGGGGTTGCGGCCGGATGCGCGGCCCGGTTCGGTGCACCGGGTACGAACGCCGTGCACTGCATCGGCCAGACGTCGCATGGTATCGCGCAGCGCGCGAACGCGTAGTCGACGCGACGGCCTGCTGCGGCCGGGTCGCCCAGGAACGCCGACGCGCCGGAACCGCAGCCCAATCCCACTCGAGCAAGGCTTCGACGGCGCACACCGACGCGCCACGCAGCATCCATGGTCAGAATACGTGGTGCCGCGCCGGCTGCCGCTCGACGAACGAACGGATTACTCGCGAACGACGAACGGCTTACTTGATCTGGTCGGCGAGCGGCTGCAGGAATTCGGAGAAGCCGGTCAGCATGATCTGCACGCCGATGCACAGCAGCAGGAATGCCGACACGCGCTTCGCGACCTTGGTGCCTTCGGTGCCGAGATAGCGGGAGAGCAGCGCGGCACGGCTGTAGGTCAGCCAGATCACGACCGCGACGAGCGCCGACACCGAGATCGACACGATGCTCGACAGCATGAATTCCGACAGCTTGTGCGTGCGGTTCGCGTTCAGCGCGATCGCGGTGGCGATCGAGCCGGGGCCGACGGTCAGCGGCACGGTCAGCGGGAAGAACGCGCGGGTCATGATCGCGTTCGCATCGATCGGCTTGATCGGCGTATCGCCGCCGCCCGCCGGCCCGTCCGGCTCGTTCAGCATCTGCCAGCCCGCGACGGCGACCGCGAAGCCGCCGCCGATCCGCAGCGCTTCCATCGAGATCCCGAAGAAATGCAGCACCGGCGTGCCGGCGAAGAACGCGACCAGCAACACGATGAACGCGTTGAACGCCACCTTCTTCGCGAGCAGGTTGCGCTCGTGCTCGGTCAGCGCCTCGGTGCGTTCGAGAAACAGGAACGCGATGCCGATCGGATTGATGATGCCGATCAGGCCGGTAAAGCCGAACAGGATCTCGGAGATAAGGCGATTGACGATCATCGGGTGCGAAGAAGCGGTCGGGGCTGGGCCGGCGGCGCGCCGGGGGTCACGCATTGTAGAGCAAGCGCCCGCGCCCGAGACGCAAATCGCGCCCCGGGCCCGGCGGCCCGCGCCGCCGCCTTATTCGGCGCCCGGCTCCCAGGCCGGCGGCCGCTTCGCGAAGAACGCGGCGAAGCCCTCCTTCGCTTCCGGCGTCGCCCGCACGCGGGAGATCGTCTGCGCGGTGAACGCCGCGCGTTCGTCCGACGGCGGGTACTCGCCGATCGCGTCGAAAAAGCGCTTGATCTCCATCAGTGCGTTCGGGCCGTTGCGGCTCAGCTCGGCGAGCGTCTTGTCGAGTGCGGCGTCGAGCGCGTCGAGCGGCACGGCCTGGTGGATCAGCCCGATCGCGGCGGCTTCGGCGGCCGCGAGTTGCGTCGCGGTCAGCGCGAGCCGGCGCGCCTGGCGCTGACCGACCGCCTCGACCAGATACGGGCCGATCACCGACGGCAGGATCCCGAAGCGGGCCTCGCTGACCGAAAAGCGCGCGTGATCGCTCGCGATCACGATGTCGCAGGCCGCGCACAGGCCGACGCCGCCGCCGAACGCGTGGCCCTGCACGCGCGCGACCGTCGGCTTCGGGCACTGCCGGATCGCTCGCATCATCGCGGCGAACCGCTCGGCGTCGCGCAGGTTCGCGGCCGCGTCGTTCGCGCTCGCGCGCTGCATCCACTGCAGGTCGGCGCCCGCGCAGAACGCGCGACCGTCCGAGCGCAGCACGATCGCGCGCACGTCGTCGCGCCGGCCGAGCGTCGTGAACGCGTCGGTCAGCTCGGCGATCATCGTCTCGTCGAACGCGTTGAGCACGTCGCCGCGCTGCAGCGCGACAGTCGCGATGCCGCGCGCATCGACGCCAACGGCCAGGGTTTTCAATCCATCCATCGAACAGGTTTCCTCGGGGTAGAAACAGGGAACGGCGAAACTCAGGCGGCCTGCCGGCGGTCGATCACGCGCCGGGCCTTGCCGGTCGCGCTCGCGGGAATGCCGCCCGCGGCGAGCACCGTCACCCCGGCCGACACGCCGATCATCGTCTTGATCCGGTGCTGCAGCTCGCGCGCGATCGCCGCGCGCTCGGCGTCGGTCACGCACGCGACGGCCTCGGAGCGCAGCTCGACCGCGAGATCCAGCCGGTCCATGTGGCCGTCGCGCGAAAGCGTGATCTGGAACTGCCCCGACAGCTTCGTCTGCGCGACGACGATTTCCTCGATCTGGCTCGGGAACACGTTCACGCCGCGCACGATCAGCATGTCGTCGGAGCGGCCCGTGATCTTCGCGAGCCGGCGCATCGTGCGCGCGGTCGGCGGCAGCAGCGCGGTGAGGTCGCGCGTGCGGTAGCGGATCATCGGCATCGCCTCCTTCGTCAGCGACGTGAACACGAGCTCGCCCTCGCTGCCGTCCGGCAGCACTTCGCCGGTCACGGGGTCGATGATCTCCGGATAGAAATGGTCTTCCCAGATCACCGGGCCGTCCTTCGTCTCGACGCATTCGCACGCGACGCCCGGGCCCATCACTTCCGACAGCCCGTAGATGTCGAGCGCGTCGATGCCCACGCGCGTCTCCACTTCGTCGCGCAGCGCCTGCGTCCACGGCTCCGCGCCGAAGATGCCGATCTTCAGCGACGACTCGGCCGGGTCCATGCCCTGCCGCACCATCTCGTCGATCAGGTTCAGCATGTACGACGGCGTGACGAGGATGATCTTCGGCTCGAAATCGCGGATCAGCTGCACCTGCTTTTCAGTCTGCCCGCCCGACATCGGCACGACCATGCAGCCGAGCCGCTCCGCGCCGTAGTGAATCCCGAGGCCGCCCGTGAAGAGCCCGTAGCCGAATGCGTTGTGCAGCGTGTCGCCCGGGCGGCCGCCGGCCGCGCGGATCGAACGCGCGGTCACGTTCGCCCACGTGTCGATGTCGCGCGCGGTGTAGCCGACCACGGTCGGCTTGCCGGTCGTGCCGCTCGACGCATGCACGCGCACGACCTGCTCGCGGGGCACTGCGAAGAGGCCGAACGGATAGTTGTCGCGCAGGTCGTGCTTGGTCGAGAACGGGAATTTCGCGAGATCGGCGAGCGTCTTCAGGTCGTCCGGATGCACGCCCGCCGCGTCGAACGTGCGGCGATAGTGCGGGACGTTGTCGTACGCGTGGCGCAGCGACCACTTGAGGCGCTCGAGCTGCAGCGCCTGCAGTTCGTCGCGGCTGGCGGTCTCGATCGGCTCGAGGGCGGCGGCGGGGTGCGTCGGGTGAGTCATCGGGGTGCTCCTCCAGTGGAGTGATGTCGTTATCGTGATCGGGGTGACGGGGCCGGCGGCTAGCGGAACGTGCGGCCGGCCGCGTGCAGCGCGGCGATGCGCGGCGACACGCGATAGCGGTCCTCGCCGTAGCTCGCCGCCAGGTTCGACAGCACGCGAAACACGCGACCGATGCCGATCGCATCGGCCCACGCGAGCGGGCCGCACGGGTAGTTCACGCCCTTCTCCATCGCGAGATCGAGATCGGCGGGCGAGCACACGCCCTGGTTCACCGTGTCGGCCGCCTCGTTCGCGAGCATCGCGACGGTGCGCATCGCGACCATGCCCGGCACGTCGGCGATGCCGACGACGCGAAAACCCGCTTGCTGGAACAGCCCGACCGCATCCGCATAGGCAGCGTCGCTGCACTGCAGCGCGCGCGTCAGCGCGACGAGCCCGGCCTGCGCGTAATCGCGCGCGAGATCGACGAGCACGAGGTCGGCCACGCCGGTTTGCGCGGCGCGCATGGTCGCGGTGCGGCCGTCGGTCAGCGCGATCGACGCGCGGCCGGCCACGGCGAGCAGTTCGTCGGCATGCGCGCCGTTCTGCCGCGCGAGCGCGATGCGTTCGACAACGCGGGCATGCAGCGCGGCGGCCGGGCCGTCCTGCGCGAACAGCACGACGTCGGCCGGCGCATCGCACGGCGGTTCGAACTCGGGCGCGGGCGGCGTCGCGCCGTCCGCATACGAATAGAAGCCGCGGCCCGACTTGCGCCCGAGGAAGCCCGCGTTCACGAGTTCCTGCTGGATCAGCGACGGCGTATAGCGCGGATCGTTGAAGTACGCGCGGAACACCGACTCGGTCACGGCGAAGTTCACGTCGTGGCCGATCAGGTCCATCAGCTCGAACGGCCCCATCCGGAAGCCGCCGGCGTCACGCATCACCGCATCGATCGAGGCCGGCGTGCCGCCCTGCTCGTTCAGCACGCGCAGCGCCTCCGCGTAATACGGCCGCGCGACGCGATTCACGATGAAGCCGGGCGTCGACTTCGCCAGCACCGGCCGCTTGCCCCACGCGGCGGCCGTGTCGTAGAGCGCCTGTGCGACGTCCGGTGCGGTCGCGAGCCCGCTGACCACCTCGACGAGCGCCATCAGCGGCGCCGGATTGAAGAAATGCAGGCCGGCCACGCGCTGCGGCGCACGCAGCCCGGCCGCGATCGACGTGATCGAGATCGACGACGTGTTGGTCGCCAGCACGCAGCTGTCGTCGACATGGCGTTCGAGCGTCGCGAAGATCTCGCGCTTCACGTCGAGCCGCTCGGCCGCCGCCTCGACGATCAGCGCGGCGCCCGTGAAGTCGGCCAGCGCGCGCACCGCGCGAATCCGGCTGCCGGCCGCGTCGGCCTGGGCCGGTTCCATCCGGCCCTTTTCCGCGAGCCGTGCGAACTGCGCGCGGATGCCGGCCAGCGCCTTGTCGCATGCGGCTTCGTTCAGGTCGTACAGCAGCACCGCATGACCGGCCGCCGCGGCCACCTGCGCGATGCCCGCGCCCATCGCGCCCGCGCCGATCACGCCGACGACCGCCGACGGCGCCAGCGCGCCCGAATTCACCGAATGTGCAGAAGAAACAGCCATCGCTTGCGATCCGTCATGAAGTGGAAGTGCGAGCGATTATAAACCGACCGGTCGGTAAATTTATGTCAGGGCGAGCCCGAATTTGTCGTGCAAGAGACCGTTACGAAAAGCGCAAGAACAAAAAATCGAACGATCGGGGCACTTTTTTGAAACCGAAAGGTCAATGAAAGCGTCCGATTATGAGATAGTGTCCCCCGAACGCCTGATAAAATTCGACAAATCGCCGGATTTCAGGGGGAAACCGCGTGTCACGCCGCTGCCGTCCACCGCCTGCCGTCCTTTCGGGGTCGGACTCGCGCCACCCGCCTGTCGTGACGTACCCGCGCCCCGCCCTCGGCACCCGGTCGCATCGAACCGTTTCATCCAGCGACGGGCTTCGGCCCGCCCGCGCCCCTCGCCGCTTCACGGCGGCGAATCCAGGGCAGCACGGCTCCGCGCTGCCGCCCATCAGCATCATCGTCCACGTTCGGCGGATCATCCGGCCGGGCTTCGTCAACCCGTGACGGCGCGTCGCGCGCCGCCACTCGCATAGGAAACCGTCCATGCCGCTCTCGTCCAACCAGCTCCCGCGCTGGACCCTCGTCGCCCCGCTTGCCGCGTGGCTGGTACTCGCGCTGTCGCGCGTCGTGCCGGCCGAAGGCCTCGTCATCGCCGTGTTCGCCGCCGCCCTCGCCGGCGCCGTGTTCGCCGCCGTCCACCATGCCGAAGTCGTCGCGCACCGCGTCGGCGAGCCGTTCGGCACGCTCGTGCTGGCGGTCGCCGTGACCGTCATCGAGGTCGCGCTGATCGTGTCGGTGATGCTCGGCGCCGGCCCCGAGAAATCGGGCCTCGCGCGCGATACCGTGTTCGCCGCGGTGATGATCATCTGCAACGGCATCGTCGGCCTGTGCCTGCTGGTCGGGGCGTGGAAGCATGGCGAGCAGGATTTCCAGGGGCGCGGCGCGAGCAAGGCGCTCGCGGTGCTCGCGTCGCTGTCGGTGCTGTCGCTCGTGATGCCGAACTACCTGAACGCCGCGCCGGGCCCGTTCTTTTCGAAATCGCAGCTTGCGTTCGCCGGCGTGTCGTCGCTCGTGCTGTACGGCGCATTCGTATTCGTGCAAACCGTGCGCCACCGCGACTACTTCCTCACCGAGCACGACAGCGCGAACGAATCAGTGCATGCGGCGCCGCCGAGCGGCCGAACCGCGCTGATCAGCCTCGTACTGCTGTTCGTGAGCCTCGTCGCGGTCGTGCTGCTCGCGAAGCTGCTGTCGCCTGCCGTCGAGCATGCGGTGATGAAGCTCGGCGCGCCGGAAGCGGCGGTCGGTATCGTGATCGCCGCGCTGGTGCTGCTGCCCGAAGGGCTCGCGGCCGTCACCGCCGCGCGGGCGAATCGCCTGCAGACCAGCATGAACCTCGCGCTCGGTTCGGCGCTCGCGAGCATCGGGCTCACGATCCCGACCGTCGCGGCCGTGTTCATCTGGGTCGGCCAGCCGCTCACGCTCGGCATCGGCGCGATGGAAACCGTGCTGCTGTCGCTGACGCTGCTCGTCAGCACGCTGACGCTCAGCCAGGGACGCACGACGGTGCTGCACGGCGTCGTGCATCTGTCGCTGTTCGCGGCGTACCTGTTCCTGTCGGTCACGCACTGATGCAAACGGCGCGGGGCCCGGCGGATCCTCTCCGCCGGGGCCCGCGCGCCGCTCACCTTCCTCCGCTCCACCTTCCTCCGCTCCACCTTCCTCCGCTCCACCTTCCTCCGCTCCACCTTCCTCCGCTCCACCTTCCTCCGCTCCACCTTCCTTCGCTTCACCTTCTTCGCTTCACACCGCCGCTACCGGACCGGAATCACCAGATGCTGGCCGGCCAGGATCAGGTTCGGGTTCGCGAGGTTGTTGCGACGCTGGATCTCGCGATAGCGCTGGCCGCTGCCGAGCTTGCTCGCCGCGATCAGGTCCAGCGTGTCGCCGGCCTTCACCACGTACGTATGCTCGCCGGACGCGGCCGCGGTCGTCATCGTCTGGTCGCTGACGAAGTACTTGCGCAGCAGGTCCAGATACTGCGGCGACTGCTTGAGCTTCGCGATCGCGGCGTTCAGGTAGATCAGCAGGTCCTGGTCGTCGGCGCGCACGCCGATCTTGTACGCGATGTTCGAGCCGTCGAGCTTGGTCACCGCGAACTTCAGGTCGGTCCCCTTGATCGAGCTGACCGCGAACGGATAGTCGTAGACGAACGCGTCGACCGCACGGCCGTCGAGGCTCTTCGCGATGAATGCCGGATCGGAATCGTCGATCTCGACGAAACGGACGTTCGGATACTGGCGCGTGACGAACGCACGCACGTCCGGGTCGCCCTTCAGGATGCCGACCGTCTTGCCGGCCAGATCGTCCGCCGAGCGGATCGCTGAGCCTTGCCGCACGATCAGCGAATAGCCGAAATCGTCGACGTACGGCACCGAGTAGACGACGCCCGCCGGCGTGTTGTCCGGGAACGTCAGCCCGTCCATCGCGACGTCGACGACATGATTGCCCTTCGCATCGGTGTCGAGCAGTTGCTTCGGCACGCCCGGATACGTGTCGACTTCGTGACGCGTATCGACGACGATCGGCTTGCCGCCGCGCGAGAACGACGGATCGGCGAACAGCAGCCGCGCGAATTCGACGTTGAAGCCGTGCGGCGCGCCCTTGTCCTCGCCGAAGAACGGCTCGCTCGGGTTCTGCACCGAGACCCGCACGATGCCGTTTTCCGCGATCGATTTCAGCGTGTCGGCCTGCGGCGTGAAGCCGGCCGGCAGCACGTTGCCCGACCCCGAAGGCGGCGCGGGCTGGCCTGCGCCGGCCGACTGCGCGGAGGTCGCGCCAGGCGCCGCGTCGTGCGCGGGAATCAGTGTCGATAGGCCGCCCTGGTGGACGATCCATACGCCGACGAGCACCACCAGGAACACGACTGCACCGAGAAGTTTTTTCATGGTTGCGTGCCTGCGGAAAGTTATTGTTGTTTCGACGGCAATGCGGCGGCCCGTGCCGCATCGGGGCCGGGCACGGGGGTGCCGTTCATCACCGCCTGCTGTTGCGCCTGCTTGACCTCGGGGTTGTCCAGCAGCGACGTCTCCATTTCGGAGAACGCCTTGTTCACCGAGCGCATCACCGAATCGACGGCCACGTCGGTCTTGATCTGCTCGAACGTATCGGCCGTCTGCCGGCCCGCGAGCTTGTTCATGTGCTGCGCCGCCTGCGACATGTCCCACATCGCCTTCGCGCGGTCGATCGCCGATGCGAAATTCTTCAGCTCGACCTGCACCTGCTTGTAGCGGCCTTCGCGGAACGCGAGCAGCTGCTTCATCGTGTCGAGCTGCGCGCGAAAGCGTGGCGCGTCGTCCGGATACTGCTTCTCGAACAGCTCGGTCTTGTCCTCGAAGTTCTTCACTTCGGTGCGGAACGCGGTGATGCTGTCCGCGAATTTCTGCGCCGCGTGGCGCTTTTCCGCGAGCTGGTTGATCAGCGTCTCGATCGGATTCGCCTGTGCTTCCTCGACGATCATCTTCACCTTCTGGTTCGCGAACTTCATCGCGACGACCGGCGCGAAATAGATCGCCCCGAGGCCGATCACGGCCGCGGTGACCAGCGCGATCACCCCCTTCAGGATGAACAGCGCGGCCGGTGCCGCGATCGCGACGCCGGCGATGATGATCGCCCATTTGATCAGCCTTGCCTTGCCACTCCCCGAACTGCCGTTTGCTTCATTCGAAAGCTGCGACATGAGTTTCTCTCCTTGAACCTCGAACTGAACTGCGTGCGTGTGCTACGTCATGCTCAATCGAAATGCTTCGGACTCCAGTGGCGCCGCGCGCGCGGGGCGGTCGGCGCCACGATGCGTGGACGCGTGGCGGCGGCGTCACGAGACACCGGTGCAGGCGTCATGCGCGATACGGTATTCGGGTGCGGCGGGCTGGCGCGCGACACGGCGGCGCCGATCGGCACCGTTCATCGGCGCGGCCAGCGCGCGAACGGGAAAGTGTACCGACGCACGGTACGAAACGGGATGACGGATACGTGACGCGACGGGCGTCGGGAGGATCGTGGTTCCGGCGGGCCGGTGGCTGCGGCGCCGGGATTCCGGTACGAGTGCGTGAAGGCTCATCGTTGTTCTTGTGCGCGTCGCTGATGCGGGAACGCGCGGCCAGCGCGCCCCGCTCCAAATGCACGCACGTATCCTGCGCCGACCGGCATGCAGCGTCAAGCGATCGGCGCGGTGCGTTGCCTTTCGCGAGCGCAAGCGTGCACGACGCGTCAGCTTTCGGAACGGTAAGGATGTTGCCGACGCAGCGATTCGCCGCGCTCGGTCCGACTGCCTCTAAACGACGCCGCCGTCCGTCCCTTCCGTCAGAAACTGCTCGACCATCGCGTTGAACACCGGCAGCGCCGGATTGTCGTTGTCCGCGCGCCACGCGAGATACAGCTCCGCCGCGACGTCGACGTCCGCAAGCGGCCGGAACACCACGCCGTCCACATGCAGCTCGCGCGCCGACGCCGGCACCAGCGCCGCACCCAGCCCGGCGCGCACCAGACCGAGGATCGTATGCGTCTGCCCAACGTAATGCAGGTAGTTCGGCAAGCGCCCGGCGCCGGCGAACATCCCTGAGATCATGTCGTGGAAGTACTTGCCTTCGTTCGGCGAATACGCGATGAACGGCTGGCGGTCGAGCTGGTCCGGGCCGATCCGCTCGTACGCGGCCAGCGGCGCGCCCTGCGCGACCGCGACGAGCATCGGCTCGCGTTGCACGAGCCGGTATTCGAGCGGATGGCGCGCCGCGCGCTGGCGCACGAAGCCCGCATCGAGCATGCGCGACGCCAGCGCGTCGATCTGCACCGTCGACACCATTTCACGCAGTTCGACGTCGACGTCGGGCAGCGCGTGCGCCGCATGCGCGAGCAGCGCCGGAATCATCCGGTACGCGCTGACGGCCGTGAAGCCGAGCGTGATGCGGCCGGCCCCGCCATGCGCGACGCGCTGCGCGGCCTGTTCGGCCCGCGCGGAAAACTCGAGGATGTGCCGTGCGTCGCGCAAGAAGCGCTCGCCGGCCGCGGTCAGCCTGACCTGCCGGCTGCTGCGTTCGAGCAGCGCGATGCCGAGCGCGTGCTCGAGCAACTGGATCTGCCGGCTGAGCGGCGGCTGCGTCATGAAGAGCCGCCTGGCCGCGCGCCCGAAATGCAGTTCCTCGGCCACGGCGACGAAGCAGCGAAGCTGGTTCAGTTCAATCATTCAAATCTTGAATCAATTGATAGCGTCTTGATGTTAGACCGATATCGATTCGATTCCTATACTCGGTTGCACCTGATGCGCGGCCCGCGCCGCGCACGCCGACCGAGACCCTCATGACCATCGACCTTCTGCTCACCCAGCCGCTTCCCGACACCATCGACGCCGAACTGTCCGCCCGCTACGCGGTGCATCGGCTGTATGCGGCCGACCAGCCCGACGCGCTGCTCGATCGCGTCGCATCGCGCATCCGCGGCGTCGTCACGGGCGGCGCGAACGGGTTGCCGGCCGCGTTGATGGCGCGGCTGAGCGCGCTCGAGATCATCGCGATCAACGGCATCGGCACCGACGCCGTCGATCTCGAGCTCGCCCGCGCACGCGGCATTCACGTGACGACGACGCCCGACGTGCTGACCGACGACGTCGCCGACATGGCGCTGGGGCTGATCCTGATGACGCTGCGCGACCTCGGCGCCGGCGAGCGCATCGTGCGCGCCGGCCGCTGGGGCAAGGCGGCGCAGCCGCTCGCGACGCAGGTGACGGGCAAGCGGCTCGGCATCGTCGGCCTTGGCCGCGTAGGACGTGCGATCGCGCAGCGCGCGCAGGCGTTCCGGATGCCGGTCAGCTATTTCGGCCCGCGCGAACACCGCGACAGCGGCTATCGCTACGTGCCCGACCTCGCCGCGCTCGCGCGCGACAGCGACGTGCTCGTGCTCGCGGCGTCCGCCGATCACGGCAACGTGCTCGTGACCGCCGACGTGCTCGCCGCGCTCGGCAGCAAAGGATTCCTGATCAACGTCGCGCGCGGCAAGCTCGTCGACGAAGCCGCGCTCGTGCGCGCGCTCGCAGACGGCACGATCGCCGGCGCGGGGCTCGACGTGTTCGCCGACGAACCGCGCGTGCCGGCCGCGCTGCTCGAACTCGAGCGCGTCGTCGTGCAGCCGCACCGCGCGAGCGCCACGCACGAGACACGCGAACGAATGGGCCGGATCGTGCTCGCCAACCTCGCCGCGTGCTTCGCGGGCCAGCGGCCGCCGACGAGCGTTACAGGCTGACCGCCGCACGCCCCTCCCCGACCAAGACAACATCCAATGAAACGCCTCCGCACGACGGAGGCCAGGAGACTCGCATGCCCAATCGATCCAGCGGCGGCGCAGCCGTCGCCGCCTCTTCCACCTCTCCCGCCTCATCCGCCGCGTCGCGCACGATCGGCCGCGTCCGTTACACGGTCCTCGCGCTGATCTTCGCCGTCACCGTCGTCAACTATGCGGACCGCGCGACGATGTCGATCGCCGGTACCGGCGTCGCGCACGCCCTCGGTCTCACGCCCATGCAGCTCGGCATCGTGTTTTCGGCGTTCGCGTGGGCCTATGCGCTCGGCCAGATCCCGGGCGGCTGGCTGCTCGACCGTTTCGGCGCGCGCCGCGTGTATGGCCTGAGCTTGCTGCTGTGGTCGATCTTCACGATGCTGCAGGGCACGGTCGGCTGGTTCGCCGTGCAGGGGGCGGCCGCGACGCTCGCGCTGTTCGCGATGCGCTTCATGCTCGGCCTCGTCGAATCGCCGGCGTTCCCGGCCAATTCGCGGATCGTCGCGTGCTGGTTTCCGACCGCGGAGCGCGGCACCGCATCCGCACTGTTCAACTCCGCGCAGTACATGGCCGTCGTGCTGTTCACGCCCGCGATGGCGTGGCTCACGCATGCGCTCGGTTGGGAACACGTGTTCCTGTGGATGGGGATGCTCGGTGTCGCGCTGTCGGCGCTCTGGTTCGCGTGGTATCGCGAGCCGCACGGCCATCCGCGCGTGAGCGACGCCGAGCGCGACTACCTGCGCGCGCACGGTGCGCTCGTCGATCTCGAAGCGAACCGCGTCCGCGAGCGCTCGCGCCTATCGTGGCGCGACGCGTCGCAGCTGTTCCGCCACCGCAACCTGTGGGCGATCTACATCGGCCAGTACTGCATCACCGCGCTCACCTACTTCTTCATCACGTGGTTCCCGATCTACCTGATCAAGGGGCGCGGGATGACGATCATGGAAGCCGGCTGGGTGGCCGCGCTGCCGGCGCTCTGCGGCTTCACGGGCGGCGTGCTCGGCGGCGTGCTGTCGGACTGGCTGATCCGGCGCGGCGTGCATCCGTCGCGCGCCCGCAAGACGCCGTTCGTCGTCGGGATGGCGCTGGCGACGCTGCTCGTGCTCGCGAACGGCGCGTCGTCGAATGCCGTCGTGATCGCGCTGATGACGATCGCGTTCTTCGGCAAGGGGCTCGCGGCGGTCGGCTGGGCCGTGCTCGCCGACACCGCGCCCGAAGGGATGGTCGGCCTGAGCGGCGGCGTGTTCAACGGTCTCGGCAACCTCGCGGGGATCGTCACGCCGCTCGTGATCGGCTACTTCGTCGCGCACACGGGCTCGTTCGCGGGCGCACTGTGGTTCGTCGCCGCGCACGGGCTGCTCGGCATCGCCGCCTACGCGTGGCTCGCCGGCCGCTTCGAACGGATTCGCGTCACGCCGGACGCGTGATACCGGGCGCCGCCGGGCGTGCGACCGGCGGCATCAGGCGCGCTGGCGGCTGCCCGGCATCGGCTCGACCGCAAGCCGGTCGAGTTCGCGCAGGTCGTTCTCCAGCGCGGGCGTGAGCGTCGTGCGCAGATGGTCGAGGAAGGTGCGGATCTTCGCATCGAGATAGCGCCGCGTCGCATAGACCGCGTACACGCTGACGGTCTGCAACCGATACTCGGGCAGCACGCGGATCAGGCGCCCCGCGCGCAGGTCGTCGAGCACCGTATACAGCGCGACGCACGCGATGCCGCGCCCCGCCCGCACCGCGACGCACAGCGCATCCGGCACGTTGACCTGGAACGGTGCCGGCTGCAGTTCGTAGACCGTCTCCTCGCCGTCGTCGCGCTCGAGCCGCCACTCGCTGGCCGGCGATGCCGGCGTATCGAGGCGCAGGCACACGTGGTTCGGCAGGTCGTCGGGCGTCTTCGGCGTGCCGTGCCGCGCGAGATATTCGCGCGATGCGACCAGCACGCTGCAACTGGTGCCGCAGGTCTGCGCGACGTAGCCGGAATCGGGCAGCTGCGACGCGGTCACGATCGACACGTCGTAGCCTTCCTCGACGAGGTTCGGCATCCGTTGCGCGAGCGTCAACTCGACCGACACGTCCGGGTTGTCTTCCTGGTAGCGCACGATCGACGACACGACATGACTCTGCCCGAGCCCCGTCATCGCATGGATCCGCATCTTGCCGCTCGGCCGCAGCAGCGCGTTGCGGGCCTCGGCGTTCGCGTAGTCGAATTCGGCGAGGATCGATTTCGCACGCTCGAAGTAGCGCTCGCCGCTTTCGGTGAGGCCGAGATGGCGCGTCGTGCGATGCAGCAGGCGCGTCTGTACGTGGGCTTCGAGGTTCGACACCGCGCGCGACACCTGCGCGGTGGTCGCATCGATTTCTTTGGCGACCGCGGTGAAACTGCCGGCTTCGACAACGCGCACGAACAGGCGCATGTTTTCGAGCATGTCCATTGAATTGGCTTGGGGAGTGTCGGTGGGGAAACGTCGGCGGCGCTCGCGTCAGACGGGAATCGGGGCGTGCGCGCGAACCACGCGCAAGCGATCACCATGCCGGGGAACGGGCGGGAGAGCGGGCATCGCGTGCGTGGTTGTGGCGTATCGGGGGAATTCGGTGGCCCGAATTGTACGCCGCTGCAGACAAATTTGCGCGGTCGCAGGGCCGTCAGGCTTTCATCCGATGAAAGGTTCCTGCAAGACGGATGCGGCGCGCGCAGGCAACGCGTTGATGCAGCGCGACAATTTATATCACGACGCGATATAATTCTCGACGTCCTCGCGCTGCGTCATGCGCATCGTCATGTTTACCGCTCAATCGTCCATGTCGTCAGGCTCCTCCCCGTCGCGCCGCACCTTCCGCCAATGGCTGCACAGCTTCATTCCCCATCCGATGACGCTCGGCTGGCGCGAGCGCATGCGCTCGTGCGCGGGCGCGCTCGTCGGGATCGCGACGGTCGGCGTCACGATGCGGCTGCTGCCCGGCGTGCCGGGCCTCGTGCCGCTGCTCGTCGCGCCGATGGGCGCGTCGGCCGTGCTGCTGTTCGCGGTGCCCGCGAGTCCGCTCGCGCAGCCCTGGTCGATCATCGGCGGCAATCTGGTGGCGGCGACCGTCGGCGTCGCCTGCGCGCAGTGGATCGCCGATCCGATCACGGCCGCCGCGGTCGCGGTCGCCCTCGCGATCGGCGGCATGTTCGCGCTGCGCTGCGTGCACCCGCCGTCGGGCGCGGTCGCGCTGACGGCCGTGCTCGGCGGCCCGGCGATCCACGCGCTCGGCTTGCGCTTCGTGGTCGAGCCGATCGCACTGCAATCGGCGATCCTGCTGTCGGCCGCGCTCGTGTACCACGCGCTGACGGGCCACCGCTATCCGCACGGCGGCGTGCGCCACGACGCGAAGCCGCAAGGCGGCAGCGCCGCGCCGGCACGCGGCGGCTTCACGCGCGCCGATCTCGACGCCGTGCTGAAGCGCCGCGGCGAATGGCTCGACGTCGACCCGGACGACCTCGAAATGCTGCTGCGCGAAACCGAGATGCAAGCCTATGCGCGCACGTTCGGCCGGCTCACGTGCGCCGACCTGATGACGAAGAACGCGATCGAAGTCGCGCCGTCGACGTCGGTCACGGCCGCGCTGACGCTGCTCGACCGCCATCGCGTGAAGGCGCTGCCCGTCGTGGACGGCAGCGATCGCCTGGTCGGCATCGTCACGCGCGCCGACCTCACGCGCCCATTGCGCCGCCCGGTCCCGCTGTGGCGGCGGCTGGCCGCGCGGCTGCCGCAATCGTTCGGCGGCCGGCCGCCCAGCGTCGCGACCGTGATGACCCGCGACGTCGCATCCGTGCCGCAGACCATGTCGATCACCGCGCTGGTGCCGCTGTTTACGCATTCGGGCCATCACCACATCCCGGTCGTCGACGCATCGCGCCGGCTCGTCGGCATCATCACGCAGACGGATCTCGTCACCGGCCTGTACCGCCAGACGCAGATGCTCGAGGCAGCGTAACGCGGACGCTCAACGGGCCGACGACAGCGCAATGTATCCATTTCGCCGAAATTCGGCCATTTATATCATATTGTGATATATTTCGCGTTACCGAAACTGCTGCCCGACCGACCGCAATGACCGATACCCGACGCGCGCTGACCAAAAGCGATTTCCAGCAACTGTCCGAGTTCCGCTACCAGATGCGCCGTTTCGAGCGCTTCTCCGAACGCGCCGCGCAAAGCGAAGGCGTGACGCCGCTGCAGTACCTGCTGCTGCTGCACATCAAGGGCTATCCGCACCGCGAATGGGCCACCATCGGCGAACTCGCGGAACGCCTGCAGGCGCAGCATCACGGCGTCGTTGCGCTGGTGACGCGCTGCGAGGCGCTCGGGCTCGTGAAGCGCAAGACGAGCGAAGCGGACCGCCGGCAGGTCGAGGTCCACCTCGAGGAAGCCGGCGAGACGCTGCTCGCCCACCTCGCGGCCATGCATCGCGCGGAACTGAAATCGCTCAAGGGCACGTTCCAAGTTCCGCAGATCAATAACTGACCCTGGCTTTACCGACCTATCCTCACGCCGATGAACGCACCACACAAACGCGACTTCTCGACCAACGAACGCCTGCCCAGGATCGCGTTGCTCGCTGCCGGGATCGGCTTGCTCGGCACGCTGGCGGCGTTCGTGCTGTCGAGCCTGATCCACCTGTTCACGAACCTGTTCTTCTTCCAGCAGTTTTCGTTCGCCGACCGTTCGCCCGCGCACCACACGCTCGGCGCATGGGTGATCGTCGTGCCGGTGATCGGCGGGCTGATCGTCGGGCTGATGGCGCGCTTCGGTTCGGAGAAGATCCGCGGCCACGGCATTCCCGAAGCGATCGAGGCGATCCTGTTCGGCAAGAGCCGCATGTCGCCGAAGGTCGCGATCCTCAAGCCGCTGTCGTCGGGTGTCGTGATCGGCAGCGGCGGCCCGTTCGGCGCCGAAGGCCCGATCATCATGACGGGCGGCGCGCTCGGCTCGCTGATCGCGCAATGCGTGCACGTGACCGCCGCCGAGCGCAAGACGCTGCTCGTCGCGGGCGCGGCCGCCGGCATGACCGCCGTGTTCGGCACGCCGGTCGCCGCCGTGCTGCTCGCGGTCGAACTGCTGCTGTTCGAATGGCGTCCGCGCAGTTTCCTGCCGGTCGCGCTCGCCTGCGCGGTCGCCGGTTTCGCCCGCGCCGTGTTGTTCGGAGTCGACCCGCTGTTTGCGCTGACCACGGCGCCGCCGACGCCCGTCGCGCTGCTGTCGTGCATCGTCGCGGGCCTGCTGTCGGGTGCGCTCGCGTGCGGCCTGTCGGCCGCGCTGTACCGCGTCGAGGACACCTTCGCGAAGCTGCCGGTGCACTGGATGTGGTGGCCGGCGCTCGGCGCGATCGTGATCGGCATCGGCGGCTGGCTCGAGCCGCGCGCGCTCGGCGTCGGCTACGACGTGATCGGCGACCTGCTGCACCAGCACATCGCGCTGAAGATCGCACTCGCACTGTTGACCGTGAAGGCCGTGATGTGGGTGATCGCGCTCGGCTCCGGCACGTCCGGCGGTGTACTCGCCCCGCTGCTGATGCTCGGCGCGGGCCTCGGCACCGTGCTGTCGCCGGTGCTGCCCGGCGGCGATCCGGCGCTGTGGCCGCTCGTCTGCATGGCCGCGACGCTCGGCGCCACGCTCGGTGCGCCGCTGACCGCGATCGTGTTCGCGTTCGGCCTCACGCACGACGCGAACGCGCTGCTGCCGCTGCTCGCGGCGACGCTCGTCGCGCACGGCTTCGCGACCGTCGTGATGAAGCGTTCGATCATGACGGAAAAGATCGCGCGCCGCGGTTACCACATCTACCGGGAATACGGCGTCGATCCGCTCGAACGCCATGACGTGGCCGAGGTGATGACGCCGGCCGACGATCTCGTCTCGATCGACGGCGCCACGACGCTCGACGCCGTCGAGTCGCAGTACTTCGGCGCGAAGCAGACGCACCGTGCGTACCCCGTCGTGCAGAACGGCCGCCTGCTCGGTCTCGTCGATCGCGCGACGCTCGACGCGCAGCGTGCGCAAGCCGGTCCCGGCGCGGCGCTCGCGAACGCATTCATCGATCGTGCGCCGCCCGTCGCGCACGCGCACGAAACGTGCCGCGTGGTCGCGTCGCGGCTCGCGATGCTCGGCCTCGAACGCCTGCCGGTCGTCGACGATCCGCAATCGCTGCGCATCATCGGCATCGTGTCGCGCAGCGATCTCGTCAAGCCCGCGCTCCAGCACTTCGACGACGAACACAAGCGCGAACGCTTCCGCCCGGTCGTACCGGTCAACCTGCGCGACGCCGGTGCGCGCAAGGCCAGCTGATACGTACCGCGCGCTTCACCGTCCCCCGCCGTTCCGGATCGGCGCGCACCCTGCGCGCCGGTTCGCATTCCGCCGCGTCGGCGTTTAAACTTGGTTGACAATTCATCGGACGAAAGTTTGTCATCATGGTGCTCATGCGACGGGGCCACCCTTTCAGCCATTCCACTTCGTCATCCAATAAAGAAGCGTCGCGGCGCGACATCCGGATACATGCAGCACGCCGCGGCCGTCAATCCGCCACACCACAGGGCAGCGAGCCGACCTCACGACGCATGACGTCGTCGCCGCGTCCCCGCCTCCACGCGGGCCGTGCGCGACCCATGCCGCATCGCAACAGAACGGACAGCATCCGGATTGTCGTTTGGCAAGCGTGTTAACAACTTGTTTCGGAATCGCCGGAACCGCATTTGTCCGATGCAATCTCACAAGAACGCAGTTCAAGTTCTGCTGCGCATCCCGCTCAATCAATCACGACTCGAGGGAGATAAAACGTGAACGTGAAATACTTACCGCTCATCGCATTGACCGTGGCAATTTCCGCACACGCAGCCGATCCGGCCATGCAGAACGTGGGGCAAAGCCAGAAGTCCGCGGAGGACGTGTCGGCGTGCATCGCAAAGACCTGGGCCGACAAGTCGCAGCAACAGGTGGTCACGCAGAACGTGCTCGCCAACGGCCTCGCGACCGATGTCTACGTACCGGGCCAGCAACCGCCGAACGGCGCGGCCGCGATGGTTCGTCCGGCGTCGAAGCCGGGCGCGAAGACGTGGGTCGGCATGCGTGGCGACGCCGCTTCCGCGGGCGACATCAACGCCTGCCTGTAAGCTCCGCGCCGGACGGCAGCGCGCCGTCCGAATACGAGAAAGCCCCGCTTCGGCGGGGCTTTCTGCTTTCAGCGCGCCGGCCGCGCGCATGCGCTGCGGCCGGTGCTCATGCGCTTACAGGTAGCTGCAGACGTAGTCGAGCGTCTCGAGCACTTCGATGTCGAAGCGGCTCTTGCCCGGCACCGAGAACGACTCGCCGGCGCCGTAGGTTTGCCATTCGCTGCTGCCGTCGAGCTTCACGCGGCACTTGCCGGCCTGCACTTCCATCAATTCGGGCGCGTCCGTGCCGAAGTTGAGCGCGCACGGCAGGATCACGCCGAGCGTCTTGCGCGTGCCGTCCGGGAAGAGCACGGTATGCGACACGCACTTGCCGTCGAAATAGACGTTCGCGCGCTTGACGACCGATACGTTGTCGAATTGGGTTGCACTGGTCATGTGATGCCTCTGATTGCTGGATGCCGGATGGCGTGTTGTCGGAAGCCGGCCGGAACGGCGGGCCGGCCGCTATGATACCGGCTCGCGGCGAGCGCGCCGCGAGCGGGAATGGTCCGCGGTGCGCGGCAGATGTTCAGGATCACTACGCGATGCATTGCCCGACTCATCGGAGCCCCTTGCGCCGCGCGGAATCGCGCAGGCAGTCGAGCAGCATCGACGCGGCCGGCGTGAGCGGGCTGTCGCGACGCGTGACGACCTGCACGGACACGCCGGGCAGCCGCTCGCGGATCGGCAGCACCGCGAGCTGGTCGCGCGCCCACTCGCCCTGCAGCAGCTGTTCGGGCATCGACGCGATCAGGTCGCAGCCCGTCATCAGGCTGTGCGCGAGCCCGAAGCTCGGGCATTCGACGACCCGCTGCGGCACCGGCAGCCCGTACGCGACGAACGAGTTGAACAGCACCTGGGTCGAGCTTTCCGGCGACGGATTCATCAGCCAGTCGGCCTCGACGAGATCGGCCAGCGACGTGGCCGATGCGAGCGGATGCCCCTTGCGCGCGACGATCAGCGATCGGCTCGCATAGAGTTCCGCGTGGTCGAACTCGGCCGCCAGCAGTTCGGGCACGACGACGGCGACCGCGAAATCGAGCGAGCCGTCGTGCAGCCGCGGCAGCGCGACGCCGGGAAACCCTTCGATCAGATTGACGCGCGCGACCGGAAAGCGCCGCCGGAACGCGCGAAACGCGTCGGGCAGGATCGTCACCGCCGCGGCCGGCGTGATCGCCGCCGCGACCGAGCCCGTCATCGCGCCCTGCGCCTGCTCGATATCGTCGCGCGCCCGCTGCATCTCGGCGACGATCAGCCGCGCGCGCACCTGCAGCTGCTGGCCGAACGCGGTGAGTTGCACGCCGCGCGCGGTGCGCACGACGAGCGACACGCCGAGCGCGATCTCCAGCTCCTTGACCGCCTTCGTCAGCGCCGCCGGCGACACGTTCAGGCGCCGCGCGGCCGCGCGGATGCTCCCTTCGTCCGCGACGGTGACGAACGCTTTCAGCTGATGGTATTTCATGGCGGCATGCGTGATTCGTGGAAACCCGACGCCCGGCCACGCGCAGCGGATCAGGGTATTCCCGAGCGGCAACCGGTGGTGAGCACCAAAGCAATTTAGCAGCTTCTGGTACCCGACAGAAATTTATATGCTTGGCCGTCATATGTGCGTCAAACGCCCACCGGCCCCACCTGCCTCACCTGCTCCACAGGAGACACCATGCTGCAAGCCGTGAACCCCGTCATCCCCGGCATCTCCGCGATCGCTCCCGACCTGATCGACGTGCGCCGCCGCATCCACGCGCATCCGGAGCTCGCGTTCGAGGAAACGCTGACCAGCGATCTCGTCGCCGAGTTGCTCACGGGGTGGGGCTATGAAGTGCATCGCGGCATCGGCAAGACGGGCGTCGTCGGCGTGCTGCGCGAAGGACAAGGCACGCGCACCGTCGGCCTGCGCGCCGACATGGACGCGCTGCCGCTCGCCGAAGCCACCGGCCTGCCGTACGCGAGCCGCCACGCAAACAAGATGCATGCATGCGGTCATGACGGCCACACCGCGATGCTGCTGTGCGCGGCGCGCCACCTCGCCGCCACGCGCCAGTTCTCCGGCACGCTGAACCTGATCTTCCAGCCGGCCGAGGAAAACTTCGGCGGCGCGAAATCGATGATGGACGACGGCCTGTTCGAGCGCTTCCCGTGCGACGCGATCTTCGCGATCCACAACATGCCGGGCCGCGCCGCCGGCGACATGGCGTTCCGCGCCGGTGCCGCGATGGCGTCGGCCGACCGCGTGACGATCACGCTGCGCGGCGTCGGCGGACACGGCGCGATGCCGCACTTCGCGCGCGACCCGATGTCGGCCGCGGGCAGCATCATGGTCGCGCTGCAGACGATCGTCGCGCGCGAGGTCGATGCGCAGCATGCGGCCGTGATCACCGTCGGCAGCGTGCAGGCCGGCGAGACTTTCAACATCATTCCGGAAACCGTCGTGATGAAGCTGTCGGTGCGCGCGCTGGACGCCGACGTGCGCGCGCTGCTCGCACGCCGGATCGAGGCGCTCGCGAAGGGCCAGGCGGAAAGCTTCGGCATCACGGCGGAAGTCGACTACGACTACGGCTATCCGGTCCTCGTGAACCACCCCGAACCGACCGCATTCGCGGCCGACATCGCCCGCCAGATGCTCGGCGCCGATCGCGTGGAAACCGAAGCCGCGCCGCTGATGGGCAGCGAGGACTTCGCCTACATGCTCGAAGCACGCCCCGGCTGCTATGCGTTCATCGGCAACGGCATCGGCAGCAAGGGCGGCTGCATGGTGCACAACCCCGGCTACGACTTCAACGACGACATCCTCGCGATCGGCGCGAGTTACTGGGTCCGCGTCGCCGAAGCCTGGCTCGCGGCCTGACGGCCCTTCATCACGCAGTTCCGCGCCTTAGCAGGGGAACCTCATGGAAACGTCCGCCCTTCCGTTCGCCGGCTCGCCGGCCGATGCCCGCGCCGCCGCGAAGAAACGCCGCCTGATCGCGGCCGCCGCGGTCGGCAACGCGCTCGAGTTCTACGACTTCACGGTCTACAGCTTCTTCGCGATCCTGATCGGCAAGCTGTTCTTCCCGGTGCATTCGTCGTTCGGGCAATTGATGCTCGCGGTCGCGAGCTTCGGCGTCGGCTTCGTCACACGCCCGCTCGGCGGCCTCGTGATCGGCATGTACGCCGACCGCGCCGGCCGCAAGAAGGCGATGATCCTGACGCTGTTGCTGATGGCGCTCGGCACCGCGACGATCGCGATCGCGCCGACCTTCGCGCAGATCGGCCTCGCCGCGCCGCTGCTGCTCGTGCTTGCGCGCCTGTTGCAAGGGTTTGCATCGGGTGGCGAAGTCGGCGCGTCAACGACGCTGCTGCTCGAACAGGCGCCGCAGCATCGCCGCGGCTTCTACGCATCGTTCCAGTTCTCGAGCCAGGGGCTCGCGGCGCTCGCCGGGGCGCTCACCGGCGTCGCGCTGACGTCGACGCTCAACGCCGCGCAGCTCGAGAGCTGGGGCTGGCGCGTGCCGTTCATCATCGGCACGCTGTTCGTGCCGCTCGGCTACTGGCTGCGCCGCACCGTCGAGGAAGTGCCGGCCGCCACGCCGGCCGCCGCGCACGACGAACCCGTCGCGTCGCTGCCGCTCGCCGACGTGCTGCGCCATCACGGCAAGGCCGTGTTCGCCGGTCTCGGCGTGACGATCGGCGGCACGTCGATCCACTACATCATCGTGTTCTACATGGCGATCTACGGCGTGCAGGTGCTGCATCTGCCGACCTGGCTGTCGATGACGGCCGGCTGCGTCGCCGGCGCGATCCTGATGCTCGTGACGCCGATCGGCGGGCACCTGTCCGATGTGTTCGGCCGCAACCGGATCGTCTGGTGGACGCGCATCGTGCTGATGGCCGCGATCTATCCCGCGTTCATCGCGCTGAACCGCTGGCCGGGCGCCGCGTCGCTGCTGTCGATCATCGCCGCGCTGTCGATCGTGCACGCGATCAACATCGGCGCGACGGGTGCGATGCTCGGCGAGCTGTTTCCGCGGGCGGTGCGGGCGACTGGCGGCGCGCTCGTGTACAGCGTGGGCGTCGCGATCTTCGGCGGCTTCGCGCAGTTCTTCGTCACGTGGCTGATCGCGGCGACCGGCAATCCGAATGCGCCCGCGTGGTATGCGATCGGCTGCGGCGTGCTCACGCTGCTCGCGATTCGCTGCATGGACGAGAAGGCCGGGAAGGCGCTCGATTGAGCGGTGGCGGCGCGGGACGTGCGACACGTCATTGACGCAGCGAACGCGCATCGTGCATGATCGCTCCATGCACGACGCCACGCTCACCCTGTCGACGACCACGCGCACGACCGCCTTCGGCGGGCCCGTGCGGCGAGTGCGCGCAAGGTCGTAGCGCCCTTCACCGATTTCCACAGGCCCCGCCGGTTCCGGACGGGGTCTCGTCGTTTCTCCGTCCGTATCGGCCACTCAGGAGAAACGCGATGTCCGAAGCCCCTTCCCCGAAACGTGCGCTGCTCGTCGTCGACATGCAAGTCGGGTTGTTCCATGGCCCCGATCGTCCGCATGACGGCGAACGCGTGCTGGCCAACGTCAACCGGCTGATTCGCCGCGCGCATGAAGCCGGCGCGCCCGTGTTCGCCGTGCGCCACACCGGCCCGGCGGGTTCGCCGATCGCGCCCGATGCGCCGCTCGCCGCATTGCTGCCGGCGCTCGCGATCGATACGGCACGCGACATCGTGTTCGACAAGACCCGGCCGAGTTGTTTCGCGGGCACACGGCTCGCCGAATGGCTGCACGCGGCCGGGATCGGCGAGATCGTGATTGCGGGGATGAAGACGCAGTACTGCATCGACACGGCGTGCCGCGCGGCCGCCGATCTCGGCTTTCGCGCCGTGCTCGTCGCCGATGCGCATACCTGCATGGATACGCCCGCGTTGCTGGCCGAGCGGATCGTCGCGCATCACAATGCGACGCTCGGCGGGCCGTTCGCGACGTTGACGACGACCGAGGCGTGCGGGTTCTGACCGGCAACGCATACGGCACGCCGCACGCCGGCCCCCGTAAACGCAACAAGGCACGGGCCACCCTCACCCGTGCCTTGCGTGCGCGCCCCCCCGCTCAGAACGTATGCATCATCCCCACATACGCGCCCGTCTGCGACTCGCCCGTCATCGGGCTCGTGCCCGACGTCGCATCGCGCGGCGACGCGAGCAGCGAGAAGTTCGAATTCCCGCCGTTGCGCACGTACGCGACGGTGCCGTACAGGAACGTCCGCTTCGACAGGTTGTACGTCGTGCCGAGCACGTACATGATCGCGTGGCCCGACGGATCGTGCGCCGCGTCGCCGCCGCCATCGCCAACCTTCACGTAATACCCGCCGCCCGTCACCGCCCACTGCGGCGTGGCCGTGTAGGTCGCGCCGAGCCAGTAGTGATCGGCGCGATCGGCGACGCCCGCCGGGCTGTCCGGCGCCTGGTAGTGCGTATACGCGCCCTGGATCTTGAACTTCGACACCTTCACGTTCGCGCCGACGAAATACTCGCGCGACGCGGTGAAGATGTTGCTGAACTTGCCGTTGTTGTCGCGCAGCTCGTCGTAGAGGCCGCGCACGTCGAGCACCGGCGAGTGATACGAGATCATGATCCCGTCCGAGCGGCCGAAGTCGTCGGCCGCGCCGTAGTTGAAGCCGCGCGACTGGTTGCCGAACGCATACTGCGCCTGCACGTCGAAGCCGCCGATCACCGGGCTGTGATATTCGATGTTGTTGCTGCTCTGCTGCCAGTTGCGGCCGCGCACGAGCGATGCAGACGAAAACGCCTGCTGCACGAACGGATCGAATTCCCACACGCCGTCGCTGTCGATGAACAGGTTGCGGCCGGCCTGCAGCTGGCCCCACGTGTCGCTCTTCAGGCCGACATACGCGCGGCGCGACCACATGCGTCCGCCGCCCGTCGTGCCGTTCATCACCTGGAACGCGGTTTCCAGGTTGAAGACCGTCGACATCCCGCCGCCGAGATCCTCGAAGCCCTTCAGGCCGAACATGCTGGTGCCCCAGTCGCCGCCTTCCGCGCTCCAGCGCGTCGAACTGCCGCCGGGCGTCGCGATGTGGTTCAGGTATTCGACGCCGCCGTCGATCCGGCCGTACAGCGTCACGCTCGTCTGCGCGAACGCGGCCGCCGGTGCGGCGGCCACGATCAGCCATGCGAAATGTTTGAGTCGCAAAATGATGCCCCCCCCTCGAAGTCTCGACCGTCCGGCACACGCCCCATGCGCGCACCGGCGTTGCCGTTTACCCGCGATCGATCGAAAAACGCCCGGGGCCCGCCGCGCAAAGCGCGAGCAGGCCGCCCGAGATCGCGATGTTCTTGTAGAAATGAATCATGTTGTCGATCTGCTCGCCGCCCGACATCGTCCAGTAGTGATGGCCGATGAAGCCGGTGCCGATCGTATACAGCGCAAGCAGCAACGCGAGCGGCCGCGTCTGGAAACCGACGAGGAGCGCGATGCCGGCGAACAGCTCCATCACGACGGCGATCGCCGCCGAAATGATCGGCGCCGGCGCGCCCTCGCTTCCCATGAACGCGATCGTGCCGGAGAAGTCGACGATCTTCTTCCAGCCGAACATCACGAACAGGATCACGAGCAGGATCCGGGACAACAGCAGCAGCACATCGCGCTGGGACGCGAGAAACGGTTGATTCGGTGTCATGGTGTGATCAACGAAAGCGGTGCGCGAACCGCGCGCACCGGATTGCCAACGAACCAGGGCGGGCGGCCGCCAAAGCCGCCCACCCCGCTCTGCAACAACCGGCATCGGGGCCCGCCCGATGTGCTGTGCCTCCTCTTCTTGTCAGTGTTGCCCTGCCTTTACTGCGTCGTACCCGGCCTCAACGCGCCTTCGCGACGTCCTGCTCGGTCACCTTCGCGGCCGGATTGCCGAACTGGCCGGTCAGGTAGTTCGTCAGCGCGGCGATCTGCGCATCCGACAGCTCGTTGCGGAACGCGGGCATCCCGACGTCCTCGCTGCCGGCCTTGCGCTGCACGCCGTTCAGGATCACCTGCACCAGGTTCGCCGGATTCGACGCGCCCACCGTCGAGTTGTGGAACAGCGACGGGTAATAACCGTCCGGCGTGCCCTTGCCCTGCATCTGGTGGCACGTCGCGCAGTTGCCGAGATACAGCCGCGCCGGATCGATGCCCGACGACGCCAGTGCGACGCCGCGCAGCTTCAGGCCGTCTTCCGCCGGCTTGCCCCACGACGAGCGCGACTGCTTCGCGTCGCCGCTGGCGACGGCCGGCACCGTACGGACGTACGTCGCGATCGCGCCGATGTCGGCGTCGGTCATCTTCGAGAAGCTGTGCTCGACCGCCTCGGCCATCGGACCGGCTGCCTGCGCGACTCCCGGCACGCTGCCGGTACGCAGGTACTGGACGAGCTGCTGCTGCGTCCAGCCGCCGATCCCCGCGTTCGGGTCGGACGTGATGTTGTAGCCGTCCCAGCCCGCCAGCACCGAGCCCGACAGGAAGCTGCCGCCGGTTTCGTCGAGCGACTTCTCCTGCATCGCGACGCCGCGCGGCGTGTGGCACGTGCTGCAGTGCGCGAGGCCCTGCACCAGGTACGCACCGCGGTTCCACTCGGCGCTCTGCGCCGGCTTCGGCTGGTATGCGCCGTCCTTCAGGAACAGCCAGTTCCAGATCTTCAGCGGCCAGCGCATGCTCAGCAGCGCGGGGATCTCGTTCTTCGGCGGCGCCTGCTTGATCGGTTCGACACCGTGCATGAAGTACGCGTACAGCGCCTGCACGTCGTCGTCGCTGATCTTCGCGTACGACACGTACGGCATCGCCGGATACAGGTTGTCGCCGTTCTTCGACACGCCGTGGCGCACCGCGCGCTCGAAGTCGTCGAACGTCCAGTTGCCGATGCCGGTATCCGGGTCGGGCGTGATGTTGCTCGTATAGATCTTGCCGAGCTTCGGCACCGGCATCCCGAGGCCGCCGGCGAACGGCTTTCCGCCCTTCGCGGTGTGGCAGGCCATGCAGTCGCCCGCGACCGCGAGATATTCGCCGCGCTTGACCTGCGCGGGATCGGCCGCATCGGCCGCGCGCACGAGGCCCGGCAGCGCGAGGCAGCCGGCGAGGAGGAAGGTGAGAGTAGATTTCCGCACGGTCAGACTTCCTTCTTCAGCGTGTCCGACATCCGCAGCGCGAGCGCCGCGATCGTCAGCGTCACGTTCACCGTACCGACGGTCGGCATCGTCGAGCTGCTCGAGATGAACAGGTTCGGATGGTCGAACGTGCGGCAGTCCTTGTCGACGACCGAGTCGCGCGCATCCGCGCCCATGATCGTCGCGCCCGTGATGTGGTTGTTCGGCGCGAACTCGTCGTTGAACACGACGTCCGTACCGCCCAGCACCTGCGCCGCCGTCGCATAAACTTCGCGCGTATGCACTGCGCCACGCTTCACGTAGTCGTCGATCGCATACGTGATCTCCGGGCGCGGAATGCCGACCGCGTCGGTGGCCGTCTTGCTCGGCACGATGCGGTTCTCGGGCTGCGGCAGGATTTCGTGGAAGCAGTCGAACTGCACGTAGCGCGCGGAACGGTCGCGGATCTGCGCGTCGAGCTCGTCGGCCTTCATCAGCTTGCCGGCCTTGAAGATCTTCTGCGTCTCCTGGTTGATGCGCGACATGTTCGACAGGTGGATCTTCTTCGCGGCTTCGGTCGCGCGGAACGGGCCGTCGCGGAAACCGATCAGCGACGTCATTTCCTGCGGGCCGCGGCCCGGCCACAGCTTCTCGCTCGCGTAGAACGACACGCCCGTGCCCGGGTGGTCCATCAGGTTGCGCCCGACCATGTCGGAGCTGTTCGCGACGCCGTTCGGGAAGTCGCGGTTCGCCGACATCAGCAGGATCTTCGGCGTCTCGATGCCGTTCGCGGCCACCACGAAGTACTTGCCCTCGACGCGATGGTCGGCGCCCGTCTTGTCCTTGTAGATCGCGGCGACGATGCGCTTGTCCGGACCCGTCTCGAGCTTGTACACGACCGCGCTGTCGATCAGCTTCGCGCCGGCCTGCTCGGCCTTCTCGACGTGCACGATGCCGTTGTACATCGCGCCGATCGGGCAGATCGGCATGCAATTGTTGTTCCCGCAACAAGTCGGCCGGCCGTCGTACGGGCGGCTGTTGCGCGCGACCGGCTCGGTCACGACGTGGAACTTCGGGTCATGGCCGTTGAGCGCGCTCTTGATCGTCTGCTCGTTGAACGACAACGGCAGCGGCGGCATCGGGTACGGCTGCTTGCGCGGCGAATACAGGTCTTCCTCGGGGCCGGGGCCCCACACGCCGAGCTCTTCCTCGGCACGCTGGTACCAATGCTCGAGATCGTCGTACTGGATCGGCCAGTCGCGGCCGACACCGTACACGGTCTTCATCTTGAAGTCGTTCGGGATGAAGCGCCACGCCGACGCGGCCCAGTGCCACGTCGTGCCGCCCACCGCGCGGATGTACTGCGAGTTGAACTTGTGCTCGCCCTTCAGGACCAGGTAGTCGTTCGGCGGGCCGTATTCCGGATGCGGCGCCCACGGGCTCGACGGGTACGGCGCCATGAAGTCCGTCTTGTCGGGCTGGTTGCGGAAGCGTTCGACGATTTCCCAGCGCGGCATGCGCGGGCCTGCCTCGAGCAGGATCACCGACTTGCCGGCCATCGCGAGCTGGTGCGCGACGATCGCGCCTGCGACACCGGACCCGACGACCACGACGTCGGCCTTTTGCGTATCGGTATCGGCCATCAGCCTTGCCTCTCGATCGGTTTTTCGGCCCAGAAGCCGGGTTTATTCGGGCAATACGAAGGAATCACGAGCGTATCGGACACGACGCTGAACATTAATGCTTCTTCGTAGGTAATTACGACGTTGTCGACGATGCCGAGATACCAGGCTTCGAGAATCGACAGCGCGGACGTTTGCTGATCGGGAGTCAACGAACCGGACGCGAGTGCGCCGGCGAGTTGCGACAGACCGTCGGCGGTCTTGAACGAGCCCTTCTGCAAGGCCTGCAGGAAGCGTTCGCCGAGCACGCGGCTCAGCCCTTTCTTGCCTGTCAGTGCTTCGGAGAGCGTCATGAACGTATCGAGCGGCGCGGTGCCGGGATTATCGGCCAGGGCCCGCAACGCCAGCGAGCCGGTGAGGCCCGCCGCCGTCAGCGCCAGTGCGCCCTGCAGCCATTGACGCCGCGTGATGCCGGATGCGGCTGCGTCGCGATCGCGACGCGAGTGGGGGGTGTTGTCGTTGTGCATGTTTCCTTCTCTCGAACACCGGATTCGGGAAAACCACGCTTGATATTTCTCAAAATTTCGCGCGGCCCTGAAATGTACGCGCTCAATTCGGATTGGACAATGCTTTTATAGTCCATTTAATGTTCCGCAATCCGAGACAATCGACATTTCGCGGCATCTTTGTGTCGTCGACGCGACAATTCCGTATCGGGATGCCGGCGTGTCGCAACCCGGCGACACGCCGCTTCCCGTCATCCGCTCGCATGCCCGTCGGTTAGAATCGCGTGCAATCAAACAGAAAGCTTCCCTCCGAGGGCATCGAGCGATGAAGCAGCACGACAAGCACAACAACACACATTCAACCCATCACACCACACGGCTGCTCTGGCGCATCGGCGCCGTCGCGGCGCTCGGCGCCGCCGCCGCACTGTCGCTGCATGCGGGCGCGGCACGCACCGTGAGCGTGTCGCCGCAAGGCACGGTCACCGAAGTCCGGCAGAGCGTCGTCAAGTTCGACGAACCGATGGTCGCGTTCGGTTCGGCGTCCGCGCCGAGTCCCGCGCGCATGACCTGCAACGATTCCACCGCCGCACGCGGCCAGGGTCACTGGCTCGACGACAAGACGTGGGTCTACGATTTCGAGAACGACCTGCCGCCGGGCGTGCGCTGCTCGGTCGCGCTCAACGACACGCTGCGTTCGGTCGCCGGCAATGCGGTCAGCGGCCCGCGCCGCTTCACGTTTCAAACCGGCGGCCCGTTCCCGGTGACGGTGCGCCCCGGCTCGCGCGAGATCGAGGAGCGCCAGGTCTTCGTGCTGAAGCTGAACGGCCCGGCCGAGCCGCGCTCCGCGCTCGCGAACATCTGGTGCGAAGCGGCCGGCATCGGCAACCGCATCCCGGTCACGGCCGCCGACGACGATGCGCGCAACGCGCTGCTCGATCACTTCGGGCTGAAGAAGGACGCCGCGCGCGTGCTGACGCTGTCGTGCGCGCAGGCGCTGCCCGCGAGCGCGAAGATGCAGCTCGTCTACGGCAAGGGCGTCGCGAGCCCGAGCGGCATCGCAAACGACACCGAGCGCCGCTTCGACTTCACCGTGCGCGCGCCGTTCGCCGCGAGCTTCTCGTGCGAGCGCGAGAACGCGAAGGCGCCCTGCACGCCGCTGCGTCCGCTGACGCTGTCGTTCAATGCACCGATCTCGCGCAAGAACGCCGAGGCGATCAGGCTGAGCGGTCCTGACGGTTCGCTTTCGCCGACCTTCGCGGCCGACGACCACAGCGACGAAGTGACGACCGTCACGTTCAACCCGCCGCTGCCCGCGCAGGCGAACCTGACGATCGAGCTGCCGTCCGGCCTGCGCGACGTGACCGAGCGCACGCTCTCGAACGCCGACCTGTTCCCGCTCGCGACGCGCACCGCACCGATGCCGCCGCTCGCGAAATTCTCGTCGGGCACGTTCGGGATCGTCGAGCGCTTCGCCGAACCCGATACGCCGGCACTCGTGCCCGTCACGCTGCGCAACGTCGAGGCCGACCTGCGCATCGCGGGCCTCAACACGAGCGGCGCGCAATTCTCGAACCTGAAGGTCGACGACGACACCGCGATCCGTCAATGGATGCGCACCGTCGAGCGCTTCGACAACTGGTCGATGACGGCCGGCACGATCGACGAACGCGTCCCAGGCCTGCTCCGGCGCAAGGGCCAGCACCCCGTCTACGTGCCGCTCGAGGCCGGCGAGAAGATGCCCGCGCCGCAGAACCGCCGCATCGACGTGCGCTCGCTGTCGCTGCTCGCCGGCGAACCGGGTGCGCAGGCGCTGACGCTGCCGAAGGCCGACCCGAAGGCGCTGCGTCCGTTCGAGGTCGTCGGCGTGCCGATCGACAAGCCCGGCTTCTACGTGCTCGAACTCGCGTCGCCCGCGCTCGGCCGCTCGCTGCTCGCGAAGCCGTCGAGCATGTACGTGCGCACCACCGTGCTCGTCACGAATCTCGGCGTGCACCTGAAACAGGGCCGCGAGAACAACCTCGTGTGGGTCACGACGCTCGACAAGGGCAAGCCCGTGCCGAACGCGCAGATCCGCGTGTCGGACTGCAATGGCGACGAAATCGCGTCGGGCAAGACCGATGCGCAAGGCCTGCTGAAGATCGACGGCCCGTTCGAGCCGAAACGCGAATGCAGCCAGTCGGAACGCTTCGACGACTACTTCGTGTCGGCACGCGTCGACGATCCGACGACGGGCCGCGACATGGCGTTCGTCAGCTCGAACTGGAACCGCGGGATCGAATCGTGGCGCTTCAACGTGCCGACCGACACCGACAGCGCGCCGACCGTGCGCGCGCATACCGTGTTCGACCGCACGCTGCTGCGGGCCGGCGAAACCGTGTCGATGAAGCACTTCCTGCGCACCGAGACGCTGCAGAGCCTCGCGTTCCCGGCGCACTACCCGACACGCGTGACGATCCGCCATCTCGGCTCCGACCAGACCTACAAGCTGCCGCTCACGTGGTCGGCCGACCATAGCGCAGACACGCAGTTCACGCTGCCGCCCGCGGCGAAGCTCGGTGAATACAGCGTGTCGCTCGAAGGCGGCCCGGACGATGCGCCGACCGCCAGCTACTACGGCGGCAGCTTCCGCGTCGAGGCGTTCCGCCTGCCGGTGCTCAAGGGGACGATCGGCGCGCGCGACGCGCAGAAGAGCCCGCTCGTCGCGGTCAAGGAAGCGCCGCTCGCGGTACAGATCGACTACGTGTCGGGCGGCGGCGCATCGAACCTGCCCGTGCAGGTGTCGGCGCTGATGAAGTGGGCATCGCCGCCGTTCGCGGATCGCTTCGAGGACTTCAGCTTCACGCCCTATCGTCCGGAGCGCAGCGACGGCAACGCCGACGACGATGCGCAGGACGGCGACAGCACATCCGCCGCGAACAACGATCCCGACGCGACGAAGCTGATCGCGGACAAGCTGCCGCTCACGCTCGACCGCAACGGCGCGGGTTCCGTCACGCTCAAGGGCCTGCCCGACGTCGACGCGCCGAAGCGCATCGCGCTCGAGGCGACGTTCGCGGACCCGAACGGCGAAGTGCAGACGATCCGCGGCGACACGATCCTGTGGCCGGCCGCGGTGGTGGCCGGCATCAAGGCCGGCCGCTGGGTGTCGGTCGGCCAGCGCGTGCCGGTGCAGGCGCTCGCGGTCGACCTGCAGGGCAAGCCGCGTGCCTCGGTGTCGATCGAGATCAAGGGCGTCGCGCACATCACGACGACGTCGCGCAAGCGGATGGTCGGCGGCTTCTATGCTTACGACAACAAGAGCGATACGCGCGACCTCGGCGTGCTGTGCTCGGGCAAGACCGACGACAAGGGCCGCATGGCCTGCGACGCGACGCTCGAACAGGCCGGCAACGTCCAGTTGATCGCGGTCGCGAAGGACGGCGACGGCCGCACGTCGAATGCGTCGACGTCCGTCTGGGTCACGCGCGAGGACCAACTCTGGTTCGGCGGCGACAACACCGACCGGATCGACGTGATCCCGGAGAAGACGTCCTACGAACCGGGCGAAACGGCCCGCTTCCAGGTGCGCATGCCGTTCCGCTACGCGAGCGCGCTCGTCGCGGTCGAACGCGGCGGCGTGATGGAAACGCACGTCGTCGAGCTGAACGGCAAGAACCCGACCGTCGACCTGAAGGTCGGCGAATCGTGGGGGCCGAACGTCTACGTGTCGGTGCTCGCGTTGCGCGGCCGGATTCGCGAAGTGCCGTGGTACTCGTTCTTCACGTGGGGCTGGAAGGCGCCGGTCGAATGGGCCCGCGCGTTCTGGCGCGAAGGCCGCTACCATGAAGCGCCGACCGCGTTCGTCGACCTGTCGAAGCCCGCGTTCCGCTATGGCCTCGGCGAGATCAAGGTCGGCACCGGCGTGCATCGTCTCGGCGTGACCGTGACGACCGACGCGACGCGCTACACGGTGCGCGGCAAGGCGCAGGCGCACGTGAAGGTCACGCTGCCGAACGGGCAGCCCGCGCCGGCCGGCACGCAGATCGCGGTCGCGGCCGTCGACGAGGCGCTGCTCGAGCTGATGCCGAACAACAGCTGGGACCTGCTCGACGCGATGCTGCAGCGACGCGCGTACGGCGTCGAGACGGCCACCGCGCAGATGGAAATCGTCGGCCGCCGCCACTTCGGCCGCAAGGCGGTGCCGGCCGGCGGCGGCGGCGGCAGCGCGCCGACGCGCGAGCTGTTCGACACGCTGCTGTTGTGGAATCCGCGCGTGACGCTCGACGCGAACGGCAGCGCGACCGTCGAAGTGCCGCTGAACGATGCGCTCACGCGCTTCCGGATCGTCGCGATCGCGGCGGTCGGCGCGGACCGCTTCGGCACCGGCAGCACGTCGATCCGCAGCACGCAGGACCTGCAGCTGATCTCCGGCCTGCCGCCGCTCGTGCGCGAAGGCGATGCGTTCCGCGCGCAGGTCACGCTGCGCAACACGACCGACCGCGCGATGCAGGTCGTCGTGACGCCGCGCGTGACGGGCCTCGACGTCGCGCCGCAAACCGTGTCGCTCGCGGCCAATGCGGCGGCCGAGGTCGCGTGGACGATCACCGTGCCCGAGCAGGCGCTCGACGCGGCCGGCGCGCTGAACTGGCGCATGGAGGCGGCCGAGCAAGGCGGCAAGCGCGCGTCCGACGCGCTGGCCGTCGCGCAGAAGGTCGTGCCCGCGCTGCCGGTCACCGTGCAGCAGGCCACGCTCACGCAGGTCGACGGCACGCTGACGCTGCCCGTGTCCGCCCCGGCGGGCGCCGTCAACAACGCGCAGGGCGCGCCGCGCGGCGGCATCGCCGTGTCGCTGCAGTCGAAGCTCGCCGACGGCCTGCCCGGCGTGCGGCGCTGGTTCGAGCGCTATCCGTACCGCTGCCTCGAACAGCAGACGTCGCGCGCGATCGGCCTGCACGACGCCGCGCAATGGCAGGCGCTGGTGGCGCGCATGCCCGTCTACCTCGACAGCGACGGACTAGCGAACTACTTCCCGCCGTCCTCCGACGATGCGCACTACGGCAGCCCGACGCTGTCGTCGTATCTGCTCGTGGTCGCCGACGAGGCCGGCCGCCTCGACCCGCGCTTCGCGCTGCCGGAAGACCTGCGCACGCAGCTCGAGGCCGGGCTCGCGCGTTTCGTCGACGGCCGCATCGAGCGCAACGCGTGGGCTCCGCGCCAGGATCGCGACCTGCGCAAGCTTGCCGCGATCGAGGCGCTGTCGCGCTACGGTGCAGCCCAGGGCCGCATGCTCGGTTCGATCGAGATCGCGCCGAACCAGTGGCCGACGTCGGCGGTGCTCGACTATCACGCGATCCTCACGCGCGTGAAGGACATCCCGCAGCGCGACGCGAAACGCGCGCAGGTCGAGCAGATCCTGCGGGCGCGCCTCACGTACCAGGGCACGCAGCTCGTGTTCTCGACCGCGCGCGACGACGACCTGTGGTGGCTGATGACGAGCAACGAGACCAACGCCGCGCGGCTCGCGCTGGAATTCGCGGGCGACCCGGCGTGGAAGGACGAGATGCCGCGCGTGGCGACCGGCCTGCTCGCGCTGCAACGCCAGGGCGCATGGCAGACGACGACGTCGAACGCACTCGGCCAGCTCGCGATCGAGCGCTTCTCGCGCACCTACGAGAGCACGCCGGTGGCCGGCACGACGAAGGTCGCGCTCGGCGGCAACGAGCGCGCGATTTGGTGGTCGCAGGCACCCTCGACCGCGCCCGCCGACAGCCCCGCGTCGGCCACTCCCGCGACCCGCGCCGCCGCCGCGCGCAGCGTGCTGATGCCGTGGCCGCGTGCGGCCCAGGCGCCGGCCACGCTGTCCGTCACGCAGGACGGCACGGGCCGCCCGTGGGCGACCGTCGAAAGCCTCGCGGCCGTGCCGCTGCGCGCGCCGTTCGCGGCCGGCTACCGGATCACGAAGACCATCACGCCCGTGTCGCCCGCCGTCAAGGGCGTGCTGACGCGCGGCGACGTCGTGCGCGTGCATCTCGACATCGACGCGCAGAGCGACATGACGTGGGTCGTCGTCAACGATCCGATCCCGTCCGGTGCGACGATCCTCGGCTCGGGCCTCGGCCGCGATTCGGAAGCCGCGACGCAAGGCGAGAAATCCCCGGACGGCGCATGGCCGGCGTTCATCGAACGCGATTTCGACGGCTACCGCGCGTATTACGACTATCTGCGGAAGGGCAAGCTCTCGGTCGAGTACACGGTGCGGCTGAACAACGTCGGCACCTTCGGGCTGCCGCCGACGCGCGTGGAGGCGTTGTACGCGCCATCCGTGTACGGCCTGTGGCCGAACCCGCCGATGACCGTGAAGCCGGCCGACGCGGGCAAGTAACGGGTACGCGATGATCGATCATGGATTGCCGCGGCAGGTGCGCTTCGCCGGCCGCGTTTTCGTCGCCGTCGTGCTGGCCGCGCCGCTCGTCGCGCACGCGCTGCCCGGCTACGACGACGTGCGCCGCAACTGGCGCAGTTCCGACTGGGTGCTGCTCGCGCGTGACGGCACGCCGCTGCAGCGCACGCGCGTCGACCTCGCCGAACGGCGCGGCGACTGGGTGTCGCTCGCCGACGTGTCGCCCGCGTTCCGCGAGGCGATCGTCGTGTCCGAGGACAAGCGCTTCTACGAACACAGCGGCGTCGACTGGCGCGGGATCGCCGGTGCGGCATGGGGCAACCTGTGGAACCAGCGCACGCGCGGCGCGTCTACCGTGACGATGCAGCTCGCCGGGCTCCTCAATGACGAACCGCGCCGCTCGGGCCAGCGCTCGCTGCCGCAGAAGGCCACGCAGGCGATGAACGCGCTGCTGCTCGAACGCGGCTGGCGCAAGGACCAGATCCTCGAGGCCTACCTGAATCTCGTGCCGTTCCGCGGCGAGACGGTCGGGCTCGCCGCGCTGTCGCAGGTGCTGTTCGGCAAGGCGCCGTCCGGCCTCGACGCACGTGAAGCCGCGATCGCGGCAGCGCTGGTGCGCGCGCCCAACGCGGCGAGCGCGAAGGTCGCCGAGCGTGCGTGCCGGATCCTGCGCGACATGCACGCGGAGCAGGCCTGCGCGTCGCTCGACGGCTACGTGCAGCTCGTGATCGCGCGCCCGGCCAATGCCGTGCGTAACGACCTGACGGCGGACGGCGCCGCCCTCGCCCCGCACTTCGCGCGCCGCATCGCGGCCGAGGTCAGGCCCGCGGCCGGCGCGCAGGTGCGCACGACGCTCGATGCGCCGCTGCAGCGCTTCGCGCGCGACACGCTCACGCGCGCGCTGACCGAGCTCAACGCGCCCGCGCACCGGCGCAACGTGCAGGACGGCGCAGTCGTCGTGATCGACAACGCGACCGGCGAGATTCGCGCGTGGGTCGGTTCGTCGGGCGCGTTGTCGAGCGCACGCGACGTCGACGCCGTGCTCGCGCCGCGCCAGGCCGGCTCGACACTCAAGCCGTTCCTCTATGCGCAGGCGATCGACGAGAAGCGGCTGACGGCCGCGTCGCTGCTCGACGACGCGCCGATCAACCTCGCGGCCGGCGGCGGCCTCTACATTCCGCAGAACTACGACAAGGATTTCAAGGGCTGGGTGAGCGTGCGCAGCGCGCTCGGCGGCTCGCTGAACGTGCCGGCCGTGCGCACGCTCGTGCTCGTCACGCCGCATCGCTTCGCGCGCACGCTGACCGCGCTCGGCCTGCCGCTCGCGCAGGAAGGCGACTACTACGGCTTCAGCCTCGCGCTCGGCAGCGCGGACGTCACGCTGCTGTCGCTGACCAATGCGTATCGCGCGCTCGCGAACGGCGGCGTCGCGCGCAAGGTCGTCGACCTGCCTGCGCCGTCGCCCGCTGCCGGCGCATCGGCAGTGGGGCGTGCGGACAACGGCACGCGCGTGTTCAGCGAAGCGGCCAGCTTCGTCGTCACCGACATCCTCGCCGACAACAACGCGCGCGTGCGCACGTTCGGCTTCGACAATCCGCTCGCGACGCGCTTCTTCTCGGCGGTGAAGACCGGCACGAGCAAGGACATGCGCGACAACTGGACCGTCGGCTTCACGTCGCGCTATACGGTCGGCGTGTGGGTCGGCAATGCGGACGGCTCGCCGATGTGGGACGTGTCGGGCGTCACGGGCGCGTCGCCGGTGTGGTCGGCCGTCGTCGGCTACCTGCACCGCGACCTGCCGAGCCGTGCGCCGCGTCCGCCGGCCGGCGTCGAAGCACGCCGCATCACGTTCGAGCGCGACGTCGAACCGTCGCGCAACGAGTGGTTCGTCGCGGGCACGGCGCTCGACACGATCCGGCTCGCCGCGCCCGTCACGCCGGGCAAGGACGGCGCGCGCGCGCCGCTGACGATCGGTGCGCCGACCGACGGCACGATCTTCGCGATCGATCCGGACATTCCACCGAAGAATCAGCGAATCTGGTTCGAGCGATCTTCCGGGCATGCCGCACGGTTCGCGTGGCGGCTCGACGACAAGGTGATCGGCCACGCCGACCGCATCGCGTGGATGCCGTGGCCGGGCCGGCATCGGCTCGAACTCGTCGATGCGCGCGGCAACGTGGCGGATGCGATCGGCTTCGAGGTGCGCGGCGCGTTCGCGAAACCGGCCGCGCGCAAGCCGTAACGGGCGCCAGCCATGCCGGACGCCGCAGGCCGCGGCGAACAAACGGGCCAGCAACCCCGCGATCGGAGACCTAGAATACGAACAGCGCGCCGAAGCGTCGGCGCGCGCCGGTTGCCCTGCCGCGCTCACTCTTCCGATCCGCCCGCGACCATGAACCTTCGCCATCCGCGCTTCCTCCGCCCCGCGCTGGGCACGCTGTGCGCCGCGGCCCTCGCGACGCTTGCCGGCTGCAACGGCGACGCCTGCTTCGGCGTCGACGTCTGCTTCAACAACGCCAACACGCAAACCGTCGCGCTGTCCGGCACGGCCGCCACGGGCTCCGCGCTCGCGAGCGCATCGGTGACGGTCAGCTGCGCGCAAGGCTCGGCGACGACGCTGACCGACGGCGGCGGCAACTACCGCGTGGCGGTCAACGCTGTGCTGCCGTGCGTGATCACCGTCGCGTCGAGCGGCACGAGCCTGCATTCGCTCGCCTACGCGGGCGGCACCTTCAACACGACGCCCGAGACCGAGCTGATGCTCGTCTATCTCGCCGCGCAGCTCGGCACGAACACGGCCGGGTTGATCGGCAATTTCCAGGGGAATGCGCACTTCCAGCAGGTGATGGGCAGCCCGAACACGGTGCAGGCCGCGCAATCGGCGGTGGTGACGAATCTGCAGCAGCGCTATGCGGTCACGCTGTCGGCGCCGGCCTTCCTGACGACGCCGTTCGTGGTCGGCCAACCGGGCGTCGACAGCGACCTCGCCGCGCTGGCCAAGGCCGGCGCGATCGATTCGAACGGCATGCCGGATCCGGTTGCGGTTTCGCTGCTGGCGCAGGCGGGCGCGGCACACCCGCTGTGAGCGGCGGGCGTGCCGCTGCCGCCCCCGTCGACGCGCCTTACGCGGCTTCCCCGCTCCCGCAAGCCACGCTCGCCGCCTGCTGCTGCGTGAGGTAGCGCAGCAGCTTCGTCACCATCCACACGACGATGAACGACAGCGCGACGAAGAACACCGCGAGCGGCGTCAGCACGTGAATCGATACGAAACCGGCCAGCCCCATCATCGCGGACGACACGAGCAGCAGCGCGCACCCGAGGATCGCGCTCGTCAGCCCCGCGATATGCGGAAACAGCGAATTGCCCTTCGCCATCAGCGTCGGATACATCGCGCCCGCGCAGAAGCCCATCACGAGCACCGGCGTCGCGAGCGTCCATACGCGCAGCCCGACGGTCAGCGCCAGCACCAGCATCGCGACCGCCGCGACCGCCATCACGCGTGCGCCGATGCGCAACCGCTGCTCGGCGCTCGGCAGCCCGCGCCCGTGAATCCGGTTCGACAGGCCGCCGAGGAAATACATCAGCCCGATCCCGAGCGCGAGATAGCCGAAGAAGGTCGGCGGCTTGTGCAGCGTGGTCTGCACCATGAACGGCCCGACGATGTTGAACACCAGCAGGATGCTGTAGCACAGCCCCTGCGCGAGGAAGCAGCTCTGGAACACCGGGCTCGCGAGCACCTTGCCCGCGTTCGCCATCAGCGTGCGCGGCTCGAGATGGACCGGCTTCGGCAAGGTCTCGCGATAGCGCCACAGCAGCGCCCACATCACCAGCGAATACACCAGCAGGAACACGAGGCACGCGCGCCAGCCGAACCATTCCTGCAGGTGCGCGCCGATCACCGGCGCGATGATCGGCGCGAGCCCCCACGCGATCGACATATAGGTGAACGCATGCATCAGCGCCTGGCCCGAGAACGAGTCGGTGATGATCGCCTTCGCGAGCAGGTTCGTGGTCGCGATCCCGAAGCCCTGCAGGCAGCGCGCCAGCACGAACGTCTCCAGGTTCGGCGCGCCGAGCGACAGCAGGCAGCCGATCGTGTAGATGACCAGCCCGAACGCGAGCACGCGCTTGCGCCCGTATGCATCGGCAACCGGACCGAAGATCAGCTGGCCGAGCGCATAGGCGGCCATGTAGCCGGAGACACTCGACTGGATCGCCTGCGGCGTGGTCGCGAACGAACGCGCCATGTCGGGCAGCGCAGGCACGTAGATGTCGATCGCGAGCTGGCCGGCGGAGGCGAACAGGCAAATCAGGAACAACAGGAAGCGCGGGGAGTTCGATTCGCGCGCGGGAGTGAGCGAGGCGTTCATGACAACCGGGAAAGTTCGGACGGCGGCGACACGCGCCGTGCTGCTCGAAGTCGAACAACGGTGCGCGGCGAAGCGCATATTGTGCCTGTTGTTGCGCAACGCGACAGGAATCCCCTGGCGCGGGCGCGGTTGAATGCGGATTGCGTCAGGTTTCGAAACGCGTTACACGCCCCGCTTGCCGATCATGGCGAGCCGGTCCGGCGGCCGGCACGGCCACGGTTTTGATCCATATTTCGTTTTTTGTTTGCGGCGCCACTCGCCTGCCTGCGCGCATCCGCGGCTCGCCGCGCCCCTCCGTACTTTCCACCGATTGACACACCTCCCGGCGTTCCCCCTATACTCCTCGCAGCGCCAATAAATTGTTGAACAATCCAGCATGAAAATTGACGCCTGACCGGCCACCACAACGGATTCCAGCCGGATCTCCGAATCTGCAAATTTCCCCGAGAGCACCGCGTCATGTCGAACTATCCCGCCGCCTACCAGGTCACCAAGGGTTCCGTCCTGAACGTCGACAAAGCCTTTTATTCCGCGATCGCCCAGCGCCGGGACGCGCGCGAACGGATCGCGTCGCACGTCGTGCCGATCCGCAGCGGCTTCGCGTGGACGGTGCCGGCGGGTCACGTGTTCCGGATCGTCACGCTCGAAGGCCCGCAAGTCGCCGACTTCAACATCTGGAACCTGCACAATCCGCGCGAGCGCATGTGGGCGTCGCGCACACGTCAGCTGCAGGCCGCGCACGTGACGACGTTCGACCGGCTCTGGTCGACGCTGCCGTACCTGCGGCCGCTGGTCACGATCACCGACGACACGCTCGCCGGCTATGGCGTCGACGGCGACGGCGGCCGCGTGCACGACCTGCTCGGCACGCGCTGCGACCCGTACGTGAACAAGCTGCTGACCGGCGAGGATTTTCATTTCCACTGTCATTCGAACCTCGTGCGGGCGGTCGCGCCGTACGGGCTGACCGAATTCGACGTGCACGACGTGCTCAACGTGTTCCAGTGCACCGGCCTGAACGACGATGACAAATATTTCATGAAGGCCTGTCCCGCGCAGCCGGGCGACTACCTCGAGTTCTTCGCGGAAATCGACGTGCTGTGCGCGATGTCCACGTGTCCGGGCGGCGACCTTTCGGTGCCGATGTGGGGCCCCGACGCACGCGACCCGATCGACGTGTGCCGGCCGCTCGGCGTCGAGGTATACCGGCTCGACCCTAGCCTGCTCGAAGGCTGGTCGCAGCCGCCCGTCGCGCCCTACCGTGGCCAGCACGGGATGCAGCCGCCGCAGGCCGACTGGCAGCACGACAAGACGGCGTAACGCGGTCCGTAGCCCGTAGAATGGCGAAACGCCGCCGGCCGGCCACGCCGGCGGCGCACGACCAGGAGAGGAGCGAACGAACGGAATGGCAAGCGAAAAAGCGAGAGGACAGTCGGTCGCCGACCGGATCAGCCATCAACTGCGGGAACACATCATCAGCGGCAAGCTACCGCCCGGCACCGCGCTGATCGAGATGGACCTCGCGGCCGAATACGACACGTCGCGCAACTCGCTTCGCGAAGTCCTGCATCAGCTCGGCCGCGAAGGGCTCGTCACGTTCGTGCGCCACAAGGGTGTCGTCGTGCGCACGCTGAATCGCCAGGACGTACGCGATCTCTACGTCGCGCGCCGCACGCTCGAGCTGCATGCGCTGAACACGGCCGAACTCGCGCAGCCGGCGCTGCTCGAAAAGATGCAGGCCGCCATTCGCGCGGCCGAGCGCGAACTCGACAAGGAAAATTGGCAGGCCGTCGGCACGCACAGCCTGCGCTTTCACCAGCACATCGTCGCGCTGCAGAAGTCGGCGCTGCTCGACGAGTTCTTCCGGACCATCTCCGCACAGCTGCGGCTCGTCTTCGCCGCGGATCCCGACGAGAAACGCGTGCAAACGCCCGACTGGATCCAGCGCGAATACCAGATCTACGACCTGCTCACGCAGAACCGCCGCAGCGAAGCCGTCACCGCGCTCGCGCGCTATCTCGACGATTCCGAGCGGATGCTCGTCGCGGCAATCAAGCGCAGCCATCGCGAGGCGGCCTGACCCTGCACGCCGCGCCGCCGTTGCTTGCCTCAAGACGTGGCAAGCAACGGCAGCACGAAAAGGCACGCAACGGCCCGACCGCTCGCGCCGTCAGGCCTGCTCCGTCGGCAGCGCGTAACTGCCGTCTTCCCGATGCGTCTCGAGTCCCGTCAGCGGCGGATTGAACACGCACACGAGATGCAGGTCGCCGCGCGTCGCGCGCAGGACATGCGGATCGTTCAGGTTCAGCGCGTAGATCGTTCCGGGCGTGATCCGGTGCACGTTGCCGGTCGCCGTGTCGACGACCTCCCCCTCTCCGGCCACGCAGTAGTTGGTCTCGAAGTGGTTCTTGTAGTGCAGATGCAGTTCGGCGCCTTCGTGCACGCGCGTCTCATGAACGGAATAGCCGACGCCGTCCTGCTTGACGATCATGCGCTTGCTGTCCCAGCCCGGGCCGCGCGCATGGCGCTCGGTATTGGCGATATCGGCCGATCTCACGACGATCATAAGCACCTCTGAATAGTTACGATGAAAAATGGCAAGGTGATCCTTGCCGCCGGACAATGCGTCATGCGGAATCGGCGGTCAGCGCGCGCTCCACCGCTGCGGCGACATCGAGCAGTCGCGCGTCTTCGCCACGATGCCCGGTGATCAGCAAGCCGACCGGCTGCCGGTTGCGCAGGTCGCCGGGCACACTGATGCTCGGCAGGTCGAGCCGGTTCGCGAATTCGGTCAGCCGGAACGCACGCGCGTTCTGTGCGAGGTATGCTGCTTCGTCGGCCAGATCGGCCACGCGCGGCGGCAGCATCGGCACCGTCGGCGTCAGCACCGCATCCGCGTCGCCGAGTTCGGCGTGGTACGCGTCGGCCAGTGCAGCCAGGCGCCGCAGCGCCGCGGCGTAGTCGTGCGCCCGCACCTGCTCGCCTGCAGCGATGCGCGGGCCGACCAGCGGATCGTAGCGGTCCGCCGCCGCGGCCAGCCGCGCACGATGCAGCATGAACGCCTCTGCCGCGATGATGCCGCCCGCGCGGGCGACCGCGCCGGCCTCGGCCACGCAATCGAGCCGCTTGCGCCGGATCCGTGCGCCGTGCGCGGACAGTCGGGACAGCCACGCGTCGAATGCGCGTCCGACGACCGGGTCGACGTCGTCGGCGACGAACGCCTCGGGCACGATGAACTGCAGGTCGCGGATCGCCGCCGGTCGCCGCCGCCGCGCTTCGCGGCCGTGCAGCGCAACGTCCGCCTGCCGGCACAGCCCGACCGTCGCGGCCAGCAGGCCCGGCACGTCGAAGCTCGTCGACAGAAACCGCATGCCGTCGCTCGCATAGCGCCCGCGCGACGGCTTGAATCCGGTCACGCCGCAGAATGCGGCCGGAATGCGTGCCGACCCGCTCGTATCGGAACCCAGCGACAGGTCGGCCGCACCGAGCGCCACCGACACCGCCGCGCCCGAACTCGATCCGCCGGCCACCCGCTCGCGCCGCGCATCGAGCGGCGTCGTCGGCGTCCCGTACGCACGGTTCACGCCGAGCGCGCCGTACGCGAACTCGGTCATCGCCGTCTGCGCGACCAGTACCGCGCCGGCCCGACGCAGTGCCGACACCGGCGCCGCGTCGATTCGCGCCGGCGGCTCGTCGGCCAGCACGCGCGAACCGGCATGCGTGACCCAGCCGGTGCAATCGAAGCAGGCCTTCACCGTCAGCACGGTGCCAGCCAGCGGCGCATCGATCGCGCCGGCGCGCCGCGCCGCATCCCAGGCGCGCGCATCGGCGACCGCCGCGTCGTCGCGCCGCGCGAGCCACGCGGCTTCGATATCGCCGGGATGCGCGTCGGCATGCGCAAGACACGCACGCACCCGTTCCGCACACGCGTGATCGTTCACGTCGCCCAGCCGGAAATCCGTCGGATCCATTCCCGCTCCCATCCGGTCATTCGTCATGCGAAGTGAACGTGCTTCAGAAAATCCTTCACACGCGCGTCCACGCTGCCGCGAATCCGGTCCGGCGGCACGTCGTACAGGATGCGCCCGTTCTCCATGAACACGATCCGGTCGGACACCTTGAACGCGAAATTCATCTCGTGGGTCACGATGATCATCGTCATCCCCTCTTTCGCCAGCGTCTCGACGACCTTCAGCACTTCGCCGACGAGCTCCGGATCGAGGGCCGACGTCGGCTCGTCGAACAGCATGATCGACGGCCGCGTCGCGAGTGCGCGCGCAATGGCGACGCGCTGCTGCTGGCCGCCCGACAGCTGATGCGGATACTTGTTCGCATGTTCGAGCATCCCGACCTTCGACAACAGCGACAGCGCCTGCAGCCGGATCGCCGCCGCATCGGCCTGCCGGTGATAGCACGGCGCCATCATCACGTTCTGCAGCGCGGTGCGATGCGGGAACAGGTTGAAGCTCTGGAACACCATGCCGATGTCGAGGATGCGCTCGTGCGACACGCGCGGCGGATGCGAACCCGACGCGCGGATGAACGGCTCTCCGTACAGGTCGATCTCGCCCGCGTTCACCGGCGCGAGGCCGTTGACGGTACGAATCAGCGACGTCTTGCCGGAGCCGGACGGCCCGATGATCGACACGACCTGCCCGGGCGCGACGTCGAGATGAATGTCCTTCAACACTTCATGGCGGCCGTAGCGCTGCTGCACGCCTTTCAGGCGCAGCGCGAATTCGGCGTTCGCCCGCGGTCTCGGCGCGACGGCCGGCGCCGACGGCGGCAGCGCAAGATCGACGTGGCCGGCCTGGGCCGGCGTACGGCGGCTGACGTCGAGGTACCGCTCGAGATAACCGAGCAGCCGGCTGAACACCGTCACGATCAGCACGTAGTAGAACGCCACGGCCAGCATCGTTTCGAACACCAGGAAATTCTGCGTGTACAGCCGCTGGCCGACGAGCAGGATCTCGGCCAGCGAAATCACCGACACCAGCGACGTGAGCTTCACGATCGTGATGAACTCGTTCGCCAGCGCCGGCAGCGCAATGCGGATCGCCTGCGGCAGCACGATCATCCGCTGGATGCCGGTGAAGCGGATGCCCAGCGCGCGGCCCGCCTCGAGCTGCCCGCGCGGCACCGACAGGATCCCGCCGCGATGGATTTCCGCGAAATAGGCGGTCTCGCTCAGCACCATCGCGATCAGGCCGGCCATGAACGGATCGGACAGCACCGCGCTCGTCGCCGGAAAGACCTGCGGCAGGTTGTAGATGAAGACCAGCAGCACGAGCAGCGGCAGGCTGCGGAAGAACCAGATGTAGAGCGCCGCCGCCCGTTTCAGCAACGGCTGGTGCGACTGTCTCGCGAGCGCCACCGGAAAGCCGAGCAACACGCCGAGCAGCCACGCGGCGACGCTGAGTTCGACGACCACGACGCAGGCGCGCCAGAAATCCTGGTCCCGCAAGAGCTGAAACGCATAGTGCCAATCGAACTGCATCGAAGACTCCTCAACCGCGGATGGTGATGCGGCCGCGCGGCGCGCGGTGGTCAGGTCGTGCTGGCCGCGCGCTTACTTCGGCGCGCCGAGCGCGTTGGCGACGTCGGCAGGTGTCGGCTCCTGCAACCCGTATTTCTTCACCAGGCTGCCGTATTCGCCGCTGCGCCGCGCATCGTTCAACGCACCCTCGAGCGCACCCTGCAACCCGCTATCGCCCTTCGTCACGCCCAGGCCGATCACGATCGGATACAGCAGCGTGGTCGAACTGATGTCGACGCGCCCGTTCGTCTGCTTCGGAATCTCCTGCGCGACGGCCGCGTCCTCGATCTGGACATCGACCGCCTTCGACAGCAGCGCGGACGTCGCTTCCGGCGACGTCGGGAACTCGAGGATCGCGATCTCGGCGCGCCCGGCCGCCTTGCACGTGTCCTGCGACACCGCACGCAGCTTCGGCGTCCACGACGCGCCCTTGATCGAGCCGACCCGCTTGCCGCACAGGTCCTGCGGCGTCTTCGGCAGGAACGCGCCGCCCTTCGCGACGAGCAGCGACGCGCCCGTCTTCAGGTACGGCACGAAATCGACCTGCTTCACGCGCTCGGGCGTCACGTACAGCGCGGATGCGACGACGTCGAAGCGGCGCGCCTTCATCCCGAGAATCAGGTCCGGGAAGCGCGTATCGAGAAATACCGGCTCCAGTTTCAGGTGACGTGCCAGCAGCCGCGAGAACTCGGCATCGAAACCCGCAGGCTTGCCGGCGTCCAGGTAAGCGTATGGCGGATACGTGAGGTCGGAGCCCACCAGCAGCGTGCCGGGCCGCACCGTCTGCAGCGGCGCCGCCGACGCGAGCGAGCATGCGAAGGCCAGCGGCACGAGCGCGCCGCGGAGGAAATGTCGAACCGGGAAACGAGCAGACATGGCGAAGCTCCTGGGTTGTTCGGCTCTCGCGCTGAAACGTCGCAACGCCTCCCAGGCGCCGCCACACGCGGCTTTCCGGGATTTTCCGCCGAAAATTGTTGAACAATTTCGGCCGATTCTGACCAGTTCAAATTGAAATCTGTATTCGGGTTTACGCGGCAAACGGCGTCGCCGGACGTGCGTCGGGCGCGCATCCGCCAACCCCGCTTCGGTGCGGGCACGTGTTCAGGCAAACGGAGAAAAGACCGGGCGGGACGACGCGCGGACGGCGGGCCGTCGAGGTGCGGCGCCATAAACGCGACGCACGCGATGGAGGGTCAGGACACGGGGTTCAGCATCGGGCGCGACGGGCCCGGCTCGCGCTTGCGGCTGCGGGGATGCGCGCCGCGACGCCGACCCGAAGGCCGGGGGATTCGATCGTGCAGGCCGAGCACGCAACGTGTCGGCCCGCACGCCACTGCGACGTTTCGATCAGTACTGTGCCTGATCCGTCGGATTCCTGAACAGCTGCTTCATCTCCGGCGACAGCGGATAGTTGAGGCTCACACCCTTCGGCGGAATCGGCTGCATGAACCACTGGTCGTAGAGCTTCTCGGCCGCGCCCGAGGTCTGTAGCTTCGCGATCACGCCGTCGACCACGTGCTTGAACGCCGGATCGTCCTTGCGCATCATGCACGCGTAGTTCTCGTGGACGAGCGGCGTGCCCGCCACCGTGTACGCGCCCGGATTGCGGTCCTTCGCGATCTCGCCGTACAGCAGCGGCTCGTCCATCACAAACGCGACCGCGCGCCCGGTCGTGACGTTCATGAACGCTTCGGCATGGTCCTTCGCGCTGATGATCGTCATGTTCATCCCTTTCTCTTCGTTGAGCTTGCGCAGCAGCCGCTCGTCGGAGGTGCCGGCCGTCGTCGCGACCGTCTTGCCGGCCAGGTCCGGGAAGTCCTTCACGCCCGAATCCTTGCGCGTGCTGAAACGGATCCCGTACAAAAAAATGCTGTTCGAGAACGCAGCCTGCTTCTGGCGCTCCAGCGTGTTCGTCGTCGAGCCGCACTCGAAGTCGATCGTGCCGTTCTGCAGCAGCGGAATCCGGTTCTGCGACGTGATCGGGATTTCCTTCACCGTCAGGTTCGGCGTCTTCAACTCCGCCTTGAGCGCATCGATGATGCGCGCCGCGATGTCGCGCGAGTAACCGATGTTCTTCTGCTGGTTGTCCGAATACGAGAACGGCACCGACGATTCGCGGATGCCGAGCGACACGACGCCCGTGTCCTTGATCTTCTTCAGCGTGCCGGTGAGCGCCTGCGCGTGCGCGGCGCCCGCCAGCGCGCAGGACAACGCGACAGCCAGCCAACGGAAGCGGTGATCCATGCTTTTCTCCTGACGAAACCTTGATCGAATCGCGATCCTACGCCCGAAAAATTCGCACCGCATCGGGGAAAGCGTCAAGCGCCCTCCGTCACGGCCACACCGCGCGCAATCGTTTCCGTGCCGCGCAAAAGCGCCCGCGCCGCATGTTTCGCCGGGTCGACCGCCTGCAATCTTGCACCTCATGAACAGATCACCCGTTCCAAACGCGCGTTCGTGCTGCAACCCAGCAACGCAATCGTTTGCGCGTCGCATCTTTTTCACACAAAACATATTCAAGAAGCCGCCTCATCAGCCGTTACCCAATGCATGGCGTGTCGCAGGAACCCCGCGCGCGCCCGACAAAAATCAAGGTCCGGCTTAGGCCAGACCAGGCACCACCGCCGGCACGACGGTTATCTCCGAGGATCGACTTTCAACATGAAAGCCAAACGTTTCAATTTCGCGCTGGCCCGTTCGGCCCATGCGCGCATGCTCGCCGGCATGCTGTCCGCCGCCGCCCTGCTCCCGATCGCCGGCTGCGGCGGAGGCGGCGGCGACGGCAGCAACCCGTCGCCGACCAACTCGGCACCGGCCCCGACCCCGGCCCCCGCGCCCGCTCCGACGACCCCGCCCACCAATTCCGGCAGCAACGCGTGTACGTCGCAGCAGGCCGCCACGCAAATGGCCGCCCAGACCACGCCCGACGAGCCGCCGGTCGATCACCTGATCGTCAGGCTGAAGACGCTGACGGCCACGAACGCAAGAGCGGCCATCGACGACGGCACGCGGCTCGACGCAGTGATCCAGCGTTCGATGACACGCTGGACGGCGCCGACGGCAACCGGCGCCGCGCGTGCGTATGCGGCCGCGCCGACGCCGCTGAACGTGCAGGTCGAGCGGACGGCCTCGAACGGCGCGGCCGTGCTGTCGCTCGGCCAGCGCGTCGCGGCCGCCGACGCGGCGGCGCTCGCGGAGGCGTTCGGCGCCGATGCCGACGTCGACTACGCTGAACCGGATCATCCGATGAAGGTCCGCGACACGCCGAGCGACCCAAGCTACGGCCAGCAGTGGTATCTGTCCGACCCGACCGCCGGCGCCGATCTGCCGCCTGCGTGGAACCAGACCAAAGGCTCGCCGACCGTCGTGACGGCCGTGCTCGACACCGGCTATCGGCCGCACCCCGACCTCGTCGGCAACCTGCTGCCCGGCTACAGCTTCATCACCAGCGTCAACACCAGCAACAACGGCCTGTCGCGCGGCCCCGACGCGAGCGACCCGGGCGACTGGGTCACGCAGCAGGAACTCGACAACGCGAGCGGCCCGTACTACCACTGCGAAAGCGAACCGAACACCAGCAGCTGGCACGGCACGCGCGTGATGGGCGTGATCGGCGCGACCGCCAACAACGGCATCGGCATCGCCGGCGTATCGTGGCTCGGCAAGATTCTGCCGGTTCGCGTGCTCGGCAAATGCGGCGGCGTGACGAGCGACATTGCCGACGCAATGCGCTGGGCGGCCGGCATTCCCGTCACCGGGGTGCCGAACAACCCGACGCCGGCGAAAATCATCAACCTCAGCCTCGGCGGCGTCGGCGCCTGCAGCAAGACGTTCCAGCAGGCGATCGACGACGTGAACGCGAAGGGCGTAACCGTCGTCGTCGCCGCCGGCAACGACGGCCTGTCGACCGGCCTCGACCAGCCCGCGAACTGCAGCGGCGTGATCAGCGTCGGTGCCAGCGATGCAGCCGGCCGCCGCGCCTCGTTCAGCAACTTCGGCACCAACATCACGCTCAGCGCACCGGGCGTCAACATCCTGTCGACGGCCAACAGCGGCACGACGACTCCGGACGGCGACACCTATGGCCTGGCGAGCGGCACGAGCCTCGCGACGCCGCAGGTGACGGGCGTCGCCGCGCTGATGCTCGCGGTGAACGGCAACCTCACGCCCACGCAGATCCAGCAGAAGCTGAAAAGCGGCACGCACACGGCGAAGCTGGCGGCCAGTACGCCATGCACCGCGTTGCCGGCAGGCTCGGGCATTCTCGATGCGGGAACCGCGGTCGCGTCAGCCACGCAGTAAGCGGCCCGTTCTCGACGCATGCAGTCGCGCGCGGCTGCATGCGTTTTCTGCCGTGCGGCGGCCCGACTGTCCGGCATCGCGCCGATAACATTTCGCAAGCATCTTCCGACAAAAGGGTTGACGCTTCGCACAACGAGCCTTTACCATCGCCCCCGTCTGAATTACATGGAGTGTTCTGTGAACACCGATGCGAGTTGTAGTTGGTCCTCGACCAACTTGACTGCTGCCTGAGGAAACCGCGCAGAGCCTCGTCTTCTGCCGCATCCCGGGAAGCAGGATGCGGCGTCCTTCCGGCCTGACCGGCCAGAATCCCCCGCCGAATTTTTTCGATATCGCCGAATGTCCGCGCTGCGCAACCCTGCGTTGCAGCGTGCGTACGTTCGTGCTGCGCGCAGCGCAAGCTGCGTGCGTGTTCCGTTCGCGTGCCGTCCGGCCGCGCGCCCTCGTGCGTGCGCGGCTGCCGATCGCCCGTGCCGCCTACTCGCAACCGACAGGAGTGCAGATGAACTCGGACGACAGTAGTCGATTACCGCTCGCCGGTGCGACGCCGCGCATCGATCCTTCGGCCGCACTCCGCGCGCCGGCGAGCGTTCCCCCCTTCACCGATCCACAGCCGATCGCGCCTGACGCGACGCGGCGGGGAGCGCTCGTGCGTCGCTGACGTCACGGTCGCTCCCCGCCCGCCGCCTCGTGCGCAAGGAGCGACTCATGACACGACACAACACTTCGCAAACATCGCAAAAGAAACAGCGCGGCTTCATCAACGCCGGCCCCGGTCAGCAAAACGAACCGCGCAACATGCGCGCCGCGCAGGAAGCGGCCCGCCCGCTCGAAGAAACCTTCAAGTCGCTGCGCACCAGCACGCGCGGCCTCACCTACGACCAGGCCGCCGATCGCCTGCAGCACAACGGTCCGAACGAGATCGCGCACGACAAGCCGCCGCACTGGACGCGCCAGCTGCTGCACGCGTTCCACAATCCGTTCGTCTACGTGCTGCTGGTGCTGGCCACGATCAGCTTCTGCACCGACGTCTACTTCGCGGCGCCCGGCGATCGCGACTTCGTCGGGATGACGATCCTGCTGACGATGGTCACGATCAGCGCGCTGCTGCGCTTCGTGCAGGAATTCCGGTCGCTGCGCGCGGCCGAAAAGCTCAAGGCGATGGTCCGCACGACGGCGACCGTGCAGCGCGCGGTGACCGACGTGTCCGAGCCCGCGCGCCGCGAGGTGCCGATGCGTGAAGTGGTGGTCGGCGACATCGTGCACCTGTCGGCCGGCGACATGATCCCCGCCGACGTGCGCCTGCTCGCGTCGCGCGACCTGTTCATCAGTCAGGCCGTGCTGACCGGCGAAGCGCTGCCGGTCGAGAAATACGACACGCTCGGCGCGGTCGCCGGCAAGTCGGCCGGCGCAGGCGCGACGGGCTCGTCCGCCGCCGCGAACGATGCGTCCAAGTCGCTGCTCGATCTCGAGAACGTGTGCTTCATGGGCACGAACGTGGTGAGCGGCACCGCGACGGCCGTGGTCGTCGCGACCGGCGAAGACACCTACTTCGGTTCGCTCGCACGCAACGTCGTGAGCCACAAGCGCATCGAGACCAGCTTCGATCGCGGCGTCGCGAGCGTGAGCTGGCTGCTGATCAGGTTCATGTTCGTGATGGTGCCGATCGTGTTCATGATCAACGGCCTGACCAAGGGTGACTGGCTGAGCGCGCTCACGTTCGCGCTCGCGGTGGCCGTCGGCCTCACGCCCGAGATGCTGCCGATGATCGTGAGCGCGAACCTCGCGCGCGGCGCGATCGCGATGGCGCGTCGCAAGGTCGTCGTGAAGCGGCTGAACTCCGTGCAGAACTTCGGCGCGATGGACGTGCTGTGCACCGACAAGACCGGCACGCTCACGCAGGACAAGATCATCCTCGAGCACCATCTCGACCTGTCCGGCCACAAGAACGAGGACATCCTGCGGCTCGGCTGGCTGAACAGCTTTCATCAGAGCGGCCAGAAGAACCTGATCGACATCGCGGTGGTCGCGCGCGCCGACGAGATCGGCGAGCGCGTGAAGCCGCACGGCTACAAGAAGATCGACGAGCTGCCGTTCGACTTCGTGCGGCGCCGCCTGTCGGTCGTGGTCGAGGACACGCACGGCACGCACCAGCTGATCTGCAAGGGCGCGGTCGAGGAAATGCTCGCGGTGTCGACCCACGTGCAGGACGAGGACGGCGTACGCCCGCTCGATTTCGTCGCACGCAAGCGGCTGCTCGAACAGGCAAACGCGTACAACGAGGACGGCTTCCGCGTGCTGGTGCTCGCGACGCGCACGATCCCGCGCGGCGACGAACGCGAACAATACCGCACCGCCGACGAGCGCGATCTCGTCGTGCGCGGCTTCCTGACCTTCCTCGATCCGCCGAAGGAATCGGCCGCGCCGGCGCTTGCCGCGCTGCGCGAGAACGGCGTGTCGGTGAAGGTGCTGACGGGCGACAACCCGACCGTCACGATGAAGGTCTGCCGCCAGGTCGGCCTCGAACCGGGCAAGCCGATGCTCGGCGCCGAAATCGAGGCGCTCGACGACGCGACGCTCGCCGAGGTCGTCGAACGCACGACGGTGTTCGCGAAGCTCACGCCGCTGCAGAAGGCGCGCATCGTGAAGGCGCTGCAGGCGAACGGCCACACGGTCGGCTTCCTCGGCGACGGCATCAACGACGCACCGGCGCTGCGCGACGCCGACGTCGGCATCTCGGTCGACAGCGGCGCCGACATCGCGAAGGAAACGGCCGACATCATCCTGCTCGAAAAGAGCCTGATGGTGCTCGAGGAAGGCGTGATCAAGGGCCGCGAAACGTTCGGCAACATCCTGAAGTACCTGAACATGACCGCCAGCTCGAACTTCGGCAACGTGTTCTCGGTGCTCGTCGCCAGCGCGTTCCTGCCGTGGGAGCCGATGCTCGCGACCCAGCTGCTCGTGCTGAACCTGATCTACGACACGTCGCAGATGCTGCTGCCGTGGGACAAGATGGATCCCGAGTTCCTGAAGAAACCGCGCAAGTGGGAAGCCGGCAACATCGGCCGCTTCATGCTGTGGGTCGGGCCGACGTCGTCGGTGTTCGACATCACGACCTACGTGCTGATGTGGACCGTGTTCGGCGCGGGCGCGATGTATCACCTGCACGGCGGTTCGGGCGGCCAGATCGTGATGAACTCGGGCTGGTTCATCGAGAGTCTCGTGTCGCAGACGCTCGTCGTGCACCTGCTGCGCACGCAGAAGATCCCGTTCCTGCAGAGCACGGCCGCGCTGCCGGTGCTGCTGTCGACGTTCACCGCGATCGCGATCGGCTGCTGGCTGCCGTTCTCGCCGTTCGCGGATTCGCTCGGCTTCATGCACCTGCCGGGCACCTACTGGCTGTGGCTCGCGGCGACGATGGTCGGCTACATCCTGCTCGCGCAGATCGTCAAGACGATCTATGTGCGTCGCTACAAGCAGTGGTTCTGATCGCCTCCGAAACGACGGCGTGCCGGCCCGCGCGGGCCGGCCGCCCACGACGCAACAACGGTGACTTCATGAAAAGAATGCTTTCGCTCGCGGCCGCGAGCACCCTGCTCGCGCCGCTGTACGCGTACGCGGCCCATCCGCTCGTCAGCGACGACACGGGTACGCAGGGCAACGCGAACTGGCAGTTCGAGTTCAACGGCGAGCAAACCTCGAAACAGGACGAAAACGGCCGCCATCAATTGTGGAACGCGACGCTCACGCGCGGGTTCGGCGAGCACGTCGATCTCTACGTGAACGCGCCTTACACGCATCTGCAAACGCGCACCGACGAACACGGCGCAGGCATCGGCGATGTCGAGATCGGCATGAAGTGGCGCTTCGTCGAACGCGGGCCGCTGTCGCTTGCGCTGAAACCGCAGGTGACGATGCCGACCGGCAACGACGATCGCGGGCTCGGCACAGGCCGCGTCGGCACCGGCGCCACGCTGCTCGCTCAAGCCGACGTCGCGCGCTTCTCGCTGCTCGCGAATGCGGGCCTCGCGTACCAGCCGAACCGCCAGGGCGACCTGCGCTCGGTCTGGGCCGTGTCGGCCGCGGCGCTCTACAAGGCGACCGACAAGGTGCAGCTCGTGGCCGACATCGGCTTGTCGCGCAACACCGAGAGCACGGCCGGCGCGAATCCGGCGTTCGTGATCGCGGGCGCGATCTACTCGCCGAAGCCCTGGCTCGATCTCGACGTCGGCTACCGGCATGGGCTGAACGACCAGACCTACCGTCATTCCGTCATGGGTGGGGTGACGGCGCGGTGGTGATGCCGCATATCGAACCGCAATATGACGGGTCACCTTCGGGCGACCCGTTTTTTCATCCGCGGTCGTTCCCACCGAACAGTTGCGCGCACACGGCGCGCCCCTCTTCGGTCAAGGCGGCGCTGCCGGTGCCGTCGTCGTTCAGCGTCGTCGCGCTCAGGCCGGCGGCGTCGAGCTGCGTCAGCACGCGGCGCAGCGTGCTCATCGGCAATTGCGTGCGCTTCGCGATCTTCGGCAGCGACCACGTTTTGCCGGACGGATCGGTCGCGGCTTCATGCAGCGTCGCGAGCGTCGCAACGAGTGCGGGATCGAGCGGGGAGTCGTCGGGTTCTGAAGTCATCGGTTCGGGTTCGTGAGCCGGCGCCGGGCCGGCATTCAGGCGGAAGGCGATCGCGGACACTATACGCCCGGTCATGCGCCCTTGATCGCGGCGCGCATGAACGACACGAAACGCGCGGTCACGGGATCGTCGCGGCCGGACAGCCACGCGAGCCCGACGCGCCATTTCGCGTCCCTGCCGGCGAGCGGCAACACGGTCGCGTCGCGCAGCAGGTACTGCGCGTGCGACGGAATGAACGCGACGCCGACCCCGGCCGCGACCGACGTGAGCACCGATTGCACGTCCTCCGCCTGCTGCGTGACCTGCGGCACGAAGCGCCGCTCGACGCACCACCGGTCGATCTGCGCGGCGAGCCCGGGGCCGCGTGCGCGCTGCAGCGCGATGAAGCCGATCTCGTTGAGCACGTCGAGATCGGCCGGCACCCGCTTGAAGCCGAGGTGCGGCGGCACCGCGAGCGCGAGCGCCTCGTCGATCACCTTGAACGACGACAAGCCTTCATCCGACGGCAAACGCAGGAACCCGGCGTCGAGCTTGCCGGCACGCAGCCGACGGGTTTGCTCGGACGACGACAGATCGCTCAGCGTGACCGCGACACCCGGATTGCGGCGCCGGAATTCCGCGACGAGTTTCGGCACGAGCGTCAGCACGGACAGGCAGATGCCGAGCCGCAGATGGCCGCGCTGCCCGCTGGTCGCCTCCCGTGCACGCGCGAGGATTTCGTCGGCATCGCGCACGAGCGCCTGTGCGTCGGGCAGGAAGCGTTCACCGAACGGCGTCAGCTCCGCGCCATGCCTGCCACGTTCGAACAGCTTGCCGCCGAGGCTCGCCTCGAGCGCGCCGATCTGCTTGCTAAGCGCCGGCTGGCTGATGTGCAGCGTGTCGGCCGCGCGGCTGAAATGGCTGAGTTCGGTGACCGTCAGGAAGGTTCGGAGCAGTTTCAATTCCATTCTTTAAAGGAATCATAGCGATCAAAACATTCATTTTACTGATCGAACCGCGTGGCGTTCAATACGGGCATGCCCTTCACGGAATTCACTGACATGCCTGTTGATCAAGCGGCCGAGTGCTTGGCTGATACATCGTGCGATGCCGTCGCCGCGGCCGATGCACGCGCAACGAAGCGTCGTGCTGGACGCAGCGACGGACGCAGCCGCCGTTTTCGCTTCGGCGATGCGATTGAAGACGCGCCGGAACGCACCGTGACGGGTTCGATAGCGATCAGCTTTGCGGTAGTGTCGCGGCGGAACTGGCCGCGCTGAACCACGCCACCTGCTGCGGTGTGTCCCCGTCGAACATTCATCGTCATCGGTTTGTAGCGTCGTACCGCCATCTCCAGCGTTGCGCGGCAAACGACGACATTCGGCCACGTGCATCGCGATCCCCTCAAGGTTCTCTTCTTGATGGATGCTGATCTGCTCGTCGGTCGACACGAACGGTGAATTCGGGCGACGTCCTGCGCGCGACCGGTAGTCACAAGCGAAGCGGTGCTTCGCCTTCAATCCGCGAAAGGTCGAATCCCGGCAAACCGGTCCATGTTTTCCGACTGCGTCGCGCAAAGCGTGACTACGGCCCAGCACCGCATGTAATTCGTCAGGTTGGGACATGTACGACAAAGATATGCGGCCGCCAGTACGAAATTTAAAAACCCGTTTCGGGTTCGCCGATCGTGGAATTGGAATTCCCCGAGCCGATCGACGTTTTTTTTCGTCAAGCGGTTATCATGGCAATGTCATGACGTTAGCGTGCCCGACACCATTCAGCGCAACCGAAACAGTCGGCGAATATATCGGTTCGCCGCGTTGCAGGTTCATCACTTCACGCAATGGATCAACTGCTTCCGCACTACGAACGAGAACTTGCGCTACTACGCCGATCGATTGGAACCTTCGCGACGCGCTATCCCAAAATTGCCGTTCGCCTGGGGATTTCCGGCGACCATTCCGAAGATCCCCATATCGAACGGATGTTGCAGTCGTTCGCGCTCCTCGCCGCCGATATTGGCAATCGGCTCGACGACAACTATCCTGAATTTGCCGAAGCGCTCCTCGGCATGCTGTATCCCCAGTATCTTCGAGCGATTCCGGCATGCGCAATTGCCCAGTTCGATGTCTCGGACATGTTCGAAAAGCTCACTGAGCCATCGGTCATTGCCCGCCACACGGAACTCGCAAGCAAGGTAGAAGACTGCCGTTTCCGCACCGTATATGACGTAACGCTGGCGCCTGTGCGCATTTCGGCAGCGCGCTACGCATCGGCTACGGCTGTGCCCGCCGACGTCGTGCTGCCTCCCGGTACGACCGGCCTGCTCTCCATCACTTTCGAGGTAGCGCGGCCTGACTTTCGCCTCGAAGCCGTCCCCAGCCCGTTGCGCATCCATGTCAATGGCACCCGCGAAGTCGTCGGTACGGTAATGGACACGATGACGATGCGCACGCCGGCGGCCTTTGTCGAAAACATCGAACGTCGCTGGTCAACGCTGCCCACACCACCGCTCACCGCCGTAGGCTTCGATGGCGCCGAGAAACTGTTCGACGAAGATCACGGGCCGCCGGCCCTGCGGCTACTGAGCGAATATTTTGCGTTTCCGAAGAAATTCGATTTCATTGACGTCGACCTCGCTGCGCTCGCGCATGCCGCAGGTTCCGGCCAGCAGTTCACATTGCATCTCGCCATTTGCGGCGTTCATCCGGATTCGTGGACGGCACAGCGACTGAAGAATCTGTCGGCGAACAATCTGAAGCTCTTTTGCACACCGATCGTCAACCTGTTCCGGCTTACGTCGCTGCCAGTCAAGCGGAATCCGATCACGGACACGTACCCCGTGCAATCCCAGAATACGGATGCCGCCGGCGTCGAAATCTGGTCCGTCGACGCGGTCCGTACCACCACGAACCGATCCGGAGCGAACATCATTCATCCGTTCACGTCGCTCATGCACGGCAGTTCCGCCAAACCGGCCGGTCCCTATTGGGTTCTCAAGCAACACAACGTCGCCTCGCCATCGGGAAAGAAGGAAACCGCGCTGAGCCTGGTCGAACTCGACGGCCGACCGGCGACCGACACCGGGATCGAACAGATAACAGCGGATGTCTCCTGCTCGAATGGCAGTCTCCCTCGTGCGATGCGGGCCGGAGCCGAGGACGGTGATCTGGTGAACGAACAGGGAACGATGGTTTCACGCATCGTGATGCTGGACGCACCGACGGAAGTCGCACGATTGTCGAAGGAAGGTGATGCGGCTTGGCGGCTCATCACGCAGTTCGCCCCACACTCGATCGAATTGACCCGTACCGGGCTCGTGGAACTAAAGCGCCTGTTCCGCCAATTCGCTGCTCACTCTGCGGGATACGCGAACCTGCTCGACGGACTGACGAACCTGAGCCATAGCGTCAAGCGACTCTGGCTGCCGGGAGAACCGATGCCGAGCTTCGTGCGAGGTCTCGAAGTGACGTTGACGGTCGACGAGCAAGCGTTTGCCGCCGCCAGTCTCAGCACATTCATCGTCGTGATGGATCACTTCTTCGCCGTGCATGCGCCAGTGACGAGTTTTGTCCAACTTGTCGTGATGTCGGCCAACACAGGCGCGGAAATTCGACGTTGCACGCCGCGGCCAGGCACAATCATGCTCGCCTGACTGCCTGCCCCGAAGCCTCGATCAAGTCGCGCCGCAAGTCGTCCAGGTCACGTAAGGCTCGAAATCAGGTGACAGCCGCAGGTCGCCCGGTGACCGTGCCGCGCAATCGGAACACCGTTATCTGTCATCGATTCGTCGCCCTCCTCGATCAAATTCGGTTTGACGTCTGGGTGTTGAGGGCAGGATACCTCGTCGCCCTTGCGAGCAACGTAACGGCCATCGAAACGCATCGTCGATGAACCGGTGATCACCTTGCCGCCGTGGTCGGTGTCGTCACCGATGCGGATGAGATTCATCATGAATAAGGCGTCAACCTTCGAGTGAGCAGACTACGTTAGTAGCGAAAATACAAGACGCCTAATGCACCAGGCTCTCCGGGATGCTTGCTCTTTCTTGTGATCGCAGGCAGATCGATGCTCTTCACGCCCCTCCAGCCGAATCCGGAAAAAATTCCCTCAGCAAGACGAACGAACTTCATCATCTTTCTGGATATACGAAATGCAATTATGCCAGTAATAGACAAAACAATTACCCCACCCCCCAAGAACAAATTCAAAATACCATACCAATCATTATCACCACTGAAATACAAAACAATTGCAGCGAAAATATTAAAAGCCAACAAAAATGCAGCCGTCAGTCCAATCCACCATCGCGCCGTCGCCTTATAGTGCGCATATCGACCGCGACTGCAATGCGGATGTAACGCAACAATTCGGTCGCTGATACGCCTGATGCCAAATGCGTGCCATACTTGACCCAATTGTTCTGCAACAATTTCGACCTCATCGCCCTCTTTGAACACGGAGACCCATACCCACGCACGAATGCCTTTTCCATCCAGTTCAAATTCAAGCAGATCTGCCTCCTCCGCCGTATCATCCGCAGACGCAGCTAGCCCGATAGCCACGCCACCGAGACCCGCCAAACTCGCCGCAACAGCCGTTGCTCCCATCGCGACCCGATCCGCATCCGTAAAAAAAAACTCCTGAGACTGCCGCGTGCTACGGAGATTCTGGATACGCCCTCTCAACAATTGGGTAGGGGACGGTTTTACCGTATCTGTCATTATCAATCCATTCCGCCAAGCGAAAGCCCCATTATCGAGTGAGCGGGCTGCTTCTAGTAACGAAAATACAAGATACCTAATGCCCCAGGCTCCCCTGGCTGCTTGCTCTTTTTCGTGATCGCAGGCAAATCGATGTTCTTCGCATTTTTCCAACCAAATCCAGAAAAAATCCCTTCTGCGAGACGAACAAACCCCATATATTTCCTAGATATGTTGAATGCAATCGCACCAAAAATAGCAGCAGCTATGCCCCCTCCCCCTGCGTACATATAAAAAATCCCAAGCCAGTCATCAACCCCTTTCATGGGGATAATAATCGCACCCAAAATAATCATTATCGACATCAATAATGAATATACCAAAATCCACCACCGCACCGTCGCCCTATAGTGTGCATATCGGCCACGACTGCAATGCGGATGTAGCGCTACGATTCGATCGCTGATACGTCTGATGCCAAATGCATGCCATACCTGACCCAATTGTTCTGCGACAATCTCAACTTCATCGCCTTCTTTGAACACGGATACCCATACCCATGCGCGAATGCTTTTCCCGTCCAGCTCGAATTCAAGCAGATCAGCCTCTTCGGCCGTATCATCCGCAGACGCAGCTAGCCCGACAGCCACGCCTCCGAGACCTGCCAAACTCGCTGCAACAGCCGTTGCCCCCATCGCTATCCGATCCGCATCCGTAAACAAGAACTCCTGAAGCTGCCTCGTGCGACGGAGATTCTGGATATGCCCCCTCAACAATTGGGTAGGGGAGGATTTCGCTGTGCCTGCCATCATCAATCTGCTCCGTCAGTCGAAAGCCCAATTGCCTTCAATGCCTTCTCATATTCATCGCTCTGCTTTCCAGCATCCCAAACCGGATCCGCAGGTTTCCGTCCGAACGTGCACTTTTCAAGCCATGTCTGCAAATCATCATCTGAGAAATACCAAATCAAAAACTGGATAGCGACCACTGCTAAAGCGACCTCCCAGCCAGTCAGGATCAAGACACTGCGGCCGAGGACCAACAATGCTCCTCGCGAACCAATCGTGATACCCGCCTCCTCCGCTGCCACACCGACTGCAGTTCTGCCCGCCGCTTTTGCCGCCGCCTGTCGAGCACGCCATCCGCCAGCCTCCGCAACCTCGGGTGTCGCAAACGATCCCAATCTGGTAGTCGCACCTGCAATGCCCGCAGCACCGCCCCTCGCCAGAATCACAATGCGGCTCCCACCACCGGCCAGGCGGGCAAGCAGTGGGGCCGACGATGTCAGAGCGGTAAGAAGATATGAAATGCCTGTGCCAATACCAAGCATCGACTTGATAAAGTAAAAAACGGCGATGCCGTAGCTACCACCTTGAACTTTATCAATGCCTTTCCGGAAATCCACAATCCCCTGAATCAGCGCCGAAACTCCCCCCAAGAAACTCGTAATCGCCTTCAGATTGCGCAGTGTCTGCGCTGCCTGACTCGAGAATGCCTTGAGCGCCTTCTCCGAAACCGTAAAAACCGCCCCCACCACAGACACCCCGGACGCGACCAGCAACGCGTAGTCATCGCTGCTTTTATCCGCCTTGGCAAGCAAGCATCCGAAGTTCAACATCTCGATTACAACCAGCGTACTAGCCACCCGGGCATTCAACTGCGTCGATGCCCCCTTCTCCGAACGGCTAACCTCCTCCCACATGTCCGTCAAACTCTTGACACGCTTATCCGATCCTACCGCCTGCAGCGAACGTACATATGCTTGAGGCGGCGGTAGACCCTGCTGCCGCAGCGTGCGATAGCCCATCTGCAAAGCCAGGCGCATCGCCGGCTCGGCTGCCATCGCCGCTCTGATAAGCTTGATCGTGTCCGCCTGCGCAATTCCGCCGCGTATCATCAACGTGCCACGAATCAGATACATACCGACACAATCGGCCAACTCCGCGCTTTTACTCCATTTGAACAGGCCATTGCCTATCGTCACGGCGAGCTGATCGGCACGAATACCTTTCACAACCAGTTCCGAACCCGACACCGCCGTTGCTCCGCGCTTGAGCACATCCGTCATCTTGTCGCAAAACTTCAAGAAGGACTTCGCATTCTTGAGAATATATGAGGACACGAAGTCGGCCCAATGGCTGACCTGATCACCGACACTCGCTGGCTGTGCCTTGTATTCGGTCGCCTTCGCCAGCAGCGCTTTGATTTCCTCCTTCTGATCCCGCTGGTTATACGCGAAAGCCCGCCAGACCAGACTCGACGGTTGCGTCGGGTCCATGTTGTTGACCAGATCCTCGATCAACTTGGCGCCCTTTTCCTCCGATGGCAATCCCCACAACGCGGCGTCGATGACTGCGGCAAAGGCTACGCCATCCTGGAAGTCGTTTTCGTGATAATCGTGCAGCGTGACCAGAAACGTCGACGCTTTCAACCAAGCGCCAACGTCCGACGTTCGATTGGCCTGCAACTGATGCGATGCCTTCTGCACCGACTCATACCACGGCCGAAACACATCAAGCTTCCGCGGGTCGAGTTTTCGGTAGTATTTCGGCCAAGCGGCATCGCCGATCTGCTTTGCCTCAGCCGGCGTGATCACTCCGGCCACGGAAATTTTTTTGTCGGACATCGCCTGCTGCTCCGGAGATACAACCAGAGCGTCAGGAACCCCATCCGCAGCATACGGATTATTCTTGAGCGCTTCCCAACCCGCTGTCCACGCCGACCGCGAACGGCTCTTCGACTCGACTGCACCGTTGCGTACCATGCCTTCGGCAGCAGTGATGGACTCGAGCGCATCGACCTGTATCACGCGCTCGCGCGTGTAGGTCATCAACCAGCTTCCAGCGTCGTTGCGGAAGCCGTTCAATTCATGAACGTTCCCGATACCGTCCCATAATGCCAAGAGCATCGGCGGATGATGCTTGCCCGCGCCGATCTGGCCGACATCATTCATCACCCTGATCAATGCGTCACTGGCCGACGCCGGCGAAGCCTGACGAATATGCAATGGGTAACAGGTTGTCTCCTGGCGCATTACTTCCGGCTTGTATTTGCCAGTTTCGTCGCTAAGCGTCTGCTCAGGCGGCTGCAACAGTTTTGGATCGAGACCCGGCATGTACTCGATGACATCATCGATACTTTTTCGGGTTGCAACGACACCATGCCCTTGCGCATCTTGGCCGGCTGAGATCCATTTCGACGGCTCGATCCATTGCATGCGCCGCTGACGAAGCGCCGCATCCTTCTTGTACAGCTCGAACGTATCGCGATGCCACGCGTGTTGCGAAAACGCGATATACACACGGTCAGTGCACTTCTCCGGTCTCTCGATAGCAATGATGTCCATTGGTACCGCGATTGCTTTCTTTGCGCACGTAGGATGAGTCGTCGGCTCGACCGGCAACGGAAGCGATTGCTTCCACAAGCGCCCATCCTCCGTCACGTTGTACGCTTCCCAGTAGTTACTGCCTCGCGCACCCTTTACGTAGAACAGATACAGCCAACCTGCACGCAACGTGCGCACCGCGTATCGATGTTCAGTGAGTTTGACGTCAATCACCCCATGCCCGCCAATGCCGGCGGGCAACTTTGCCGTCACGGTATTCGGTACGACCGTGTACCGAACCGGCAGGATCGGCAGCCCCGTCTTCTCGCAGTTGGCACACTGGTTAGCTGAATCCATTCGCTCTCTCGATATGGGTATTGGGTTTATTTTGCTGAGACTAGGAAGACGACGTAGCCGTCGACTCGCCGTACCACTTCCCGCGGCGAATCACTTCGATCTCGTCGTCAGTTAACTCGCCGACCGTAGCCGTGTAGAACTCATCCGGCGCACGCTGACGCAATGCCTGCGCGACGCTCGGATGACGATCGAAATATGGATGCCATGTCAGCGCGTGCCCGATGAAAGCAATTTTGTCTTCACGATCGGCAAGTCCGTGCTGCTCCGCGCGCGCAGCGCTCGCAACCGCGGTCTCGACCTCGCTCGATCGAGGCTGTCGCTGCGTAGTCAGCATGTGCAACGCAAGCGCTCGATTGATCAGGCCATGGCGGTGGATGTCACGCCATTGTCCGTCGGTCAACTCCAGTTCCGCACGCAACGCCGTTGCCGACGAGTAGACACACGGCTTGGCACAGGCATCCAGCGCGTGCCAAGCCTTTACCGGTCCAAGCAAGGCTTGCTTCTGCCCGTCCGAGAGAATCGGCCATATTAGGCTCAACGCACGAGCGTCGTAGAAACGCAATGCACACCGGCGCCCCTGATCGTCGATCTGCAGCACGTTATTTGACCAGTATTCGGCGATCTGTTCCGGCGTCGCGTCACTCGCCAACCAGCCCCCAATTCGTTGGCCCAGGCCCTTTGAGACCGCGTCCGGATGTCGATCTTCGAAGGCCAGCCGAACACTTTCAGCCAGCAGCGCCATACCCTCGGATGTCGACAGATCCAACTCGATCAAGTACGGACGACGATCATCGGGGAAAGCGTCGTGTGCGATCGCGACGACGGCACTAGGCTGATCCCTGAATGAGGGAGCGCCCTCGTCGCTCTGGGGCAACGCACGCTGACTCGGGTCGATAACAAGACAACAGCGCGGCTCGCGCTGCTGGTCGAAATAGGCACGCAAGACGCTGATCATCGAATCGACGGACTCACGGCTCCCGTCATCAACCGGTTCGAACGCTTCCATCCAGTCACTCCAGCACGACGCTCGACGCGCTATCGGCTGATGCCGCAACGGTCTTCCACGAACACCCCTTCGGCACGCTGGCAATCGGCGAAGGAAGGCGCATCGACGATGCGCCCGGCTTATCCCATGACGCACACTTTTCCAGAATCTGGCCACTGGTGCCGTTCTCGATCAGGTCAGGCGTGATCTTGATATACGAGCCGCCTGCACCGATCCAGATTTCTTTTTCTGCCGAGATAACAACTTTCCCGTTCGAACTGGTAATCGTCACGTCATTGAGCGCCGAGAGCTTCATTTCGTCGCTCTGCGCCTGGATCTCGACCTTTCCCTTGGACGCAAACAGCTTGATCCCTGCGTTCTGCGCAAACAGACTGATCTTCTCCATCACGCTCGCGATCAGCGATTTGCCCGCCGCCACGTGCACGCTCTTGCCACCGACGATATTGACCTGCTGGTTCGCCGTGACCTGTGCCGACTCCTGCGTCGACAGCCCCACGCCTGCAGGACTCGCCATCAACATGATCGGCGTCGAAAAGCCATTCGCGTTGCCCGTGCCGCCGCCGCCCGTACGACCGCCGCTGCCAGCGCCGCCGCTCACGCTATAGTGCGTCGCGTCGGTAAATTTCTTGAGCGCGTCCTGCCCTTCTTGCAGGCTCTCCGCCTGATTCGCCGAACTTGCCTGCGACGTCAAATCAACAACGGTTTCCGCGCTGGCTAGCTGCTCGGACGCAGCCGTTACGTTCAACGGCTGGTTCGTCGCTGTCGGATGGGTAGATACGAACAAGCCCTGCCCCGCCCGAATGGCGCCGTAGGCGTCCGATTTGAGATCGAAACCGTTGCCGAGGAACGCACCGCGCGTATTGTCCGTCTGCTGGATCAGGTATCCGAGGTGCAAGTGAGACTGATAACTGCTCGAGTAAAGGTGAACCCGATTCTGCTGCGTCGAGTCGTCCATTACGAGCTGGTTGTAGCCGGTGCCGCCATACTCGCGCGAGCGTTGACCGGACAGCAAGCCGTTCGTATGCCATACCGGCTGCGTAGCACCCCCGTACATCCTCGCGATAATGACGGGCCTGTCACAGTCGCCTTCCATGAAACCGACGACGACTTCATCGCCCTTGCGTAACGGCTGAATCCCGCCACGATTCGAGCCTGCATCAAGGAAGGTCGGACGCACCCAGCACGACGCACGTTCATCCTGACCGTTGCGGCGATTCCAGTGGAACCACACCTTCACACGATTCAGCGAGTCGGTATAAACCTCCTCCCCGCTCGGCCCGGCAACGATTGCATTTTGCAACTGCATCACAGGCTTCTTGTGCTCGAACGGGCTGCGGAACGGCACGTTGCGGGGCTGCGCTTCAACCGTCACCTGAAAGAAACCTTCGCCACCATCCGCGTGGCTCACCGTCGCACCCACCTTCGCTTCCGCGATTTCCGCAGCCAGGCCGTCGGGAAAATCCCCCACCTCATCCAGACCGGGCAGATTATTGCGAATCAGCCAGTCCACCCCGAGCAACACGAATTCACGATCCGGCTGGCTTCCGGCGTCATGGACCGGATGGCCGTGCAATTCGAAGCGCCGCCCGGGCATCGCGCAGCGCAAGCCGCCCACTCCGTGGAAGCGCTTCATTCGCGACTTCCTCTCCTCGAGTCGGATCTGCGCGAGGCGCTCGCCCTGCTCACGGTCCGACCACATGTATGCGCCCGGATAGTCGTAGACCTCGCCATCCGTCGGCAACTCGCTCTGCGTATCGGTGACGCCTTGAACCTGCCGCGGAAGATCAGGTCGCTTGTAGTCGAACGAGCGCGATGTCAGTTGAGCACTTTCGATCTGAAGCTGCTCCTTCCACTGCACGAATCCGTCCATCTCACCACTGAACCCCGTGTGACCGAACTCGACAATGGACTGCCTCAGTTGCGGGACGAAATAGACGTCGTCCGTCAGGACCATCATGTGCGACCGGCCGTTGTCCGCCTGCTCGAAGTACGGAAACACGCCTACTTCTTCAAGGCTACGGTGGACGAAGTTCAGGTCATATTCCCACTGCACTCGATTCGAATAAGACGGCAGCGGCTTGTGAAGATCGTAGCGGAACGCGCCGCGCGCTTGAGGATGCTCGTTGAATACATCGGTCAGAATTTGCTCGCCGTTCTGTTCCTGCCAGTCGCGCATATCGCGACGCAGCCGCAAGAAATAGAGCCAGGACGAGAATGCCAGCTTGTAATAGGTCAACGTCCCATCGAATCCCAACCGGCTGAATCTGTGAACGTAACCGTGGATCGGCATGTACGTGCCGTCGGTCTGTTGAATCCAAAGCGTGACGGGTTTGCCAAGCAGCGCGTTGAGTTCGATCTGACTGCCGCGCGGCGAAACCGCATCAACCACGAATTCATAATCGCGGCCCAGCTTGGCCGTTCCTTTTACGTAGAGCGGCAATAGCCAATCGACGCCAAGCGGCGTGTCGAGTTTGACTAGACGATTGTATTGCGCGTTGCCCAGACGCAACGTCTTATAAAGTGCGGTGTGGCCCATGCAGCTTGCCCTTGGTTTGGTATTCAGGTGGGTTTCTGCCGAGGGCTGATTATAAATGTCTTTCTGAACAACACGATAGTGCTGAACGCCCACCCACTAATCTCAATAAATTTACAGCTCAAAAGGTAACATTTACCAACACAATTCAATTAGGTAATTATTGCCATCCGGTGTAACCCATAACGTTGAGTCACATATCATTTCCCTGAGCATGGCCCGGATACGGCTGCTCCGCGGACGGCCAAGGAACAGCTTGAATCCGCCTGCATCACGCACCATTGCGCGCACATCCATCGTCATCGCCACACAATCGACCTTATAATTTCCCGCACCCGCTGACCGCCCACGCATTTCGCGCCGCCGCAACGCGCGTGAAAAGGAGACTCTCGCTTGACCGGCCTCATCGCGCGCCTGCTTCGCGCCCGGACCACCACCCTGCTCATCGCCCTTTCGTTCCTGACACTTGCGTTCGCAACGAACGCGACGGCGCAGCGTGCGCAGCCGCATCGCACGGCGACGCCCCATGCGCATGCGAAAGTCGTCAAGAAACAACCCGCCCACCGCAAGCACAAGGCCATCAAGCACCGCCGCCCGCGCGTGACGCATCATGCACTCAAGCGTCACGCGGCGCCCGCACCGCAGCACCGGCGCGCGAAACGCACGAACGCGGTTCGCCCGCGCCCCGCCGCGCAGCCGCGCCTGCTCGCGAGCTGCGGCTACAGCCCGCGCGCGGTGAGCTCGCTACATTCGCGAGCGGCCTACGTGCTCGACGTCGACTCCGGCACGCCGCTGCTGGCCCACAACGCACGCACGGTGCGGCCGATCGCGTCGATCTCGAAGCTGATGACCGCCGTCGTCGCACGCGACGCGGACCGGCCGATGAACGGCGTGCTGCGCGTCACCTCTCGCGATCGCGACACGATCAAGTTCACCGGTTCGCGGCTGCCGATCGGCGCCGAACTGTCGCGCCGCCAGATGTTCCATATCGCGCTGATGTCGTCGGAAAATCGCGCGGCCGCCGCGCTGAGCCGCGACTATCCGGGCGGCCGTGCCGCGTTCGTGAAGGCGATGAACCGCGAGGCGCGCCGGCTCGGGATGCGCGATACGCATTTCCGCGAACCGACCGGCCTGTCGCCGCACAACGTGTCGACCGCCGAGGATCTCGCGCGGCTCGTCGGCGCGGCCGCGCAGGATCCGCTGATCCGCTATTTCTCGACGGACACGTCGACTACCGTGCAGGCCGGCGACGGCGAGCTGCTGTACGTGAACTCCGATCCGCTCGTGCGCAACGGCCGCCTGCCGATCCGGCTGCAGAAAACCGGCTTCATCAACGAATCGGGGCACGGCGTCGTGATGCGCATGCGCGTGAAGGGCCGCCGCGAAACGGTCGTGCTGCTCGGCGCGCCGACGCGCGCCGGCGTGTCGAGCGATGCGCTGAAGATCCATCGCTGGCTGACCTGCTCGATCCAGTAAACGCGGCGCGCGCGGCCGGCACATTCATCCACGAAGGAGCGATGCCATGCAGGACGAATACCGTTTCAACGCGTTCGGACGCCTGCTCGCCGTCGTCCGGACGAACGGCCGCTGGACCGTGTTCGATCTCGGCACCGAAGGCAAACGGCGGCCGGCCAACCTGCACGTTCCGTCCGCGCTCGCCGCGGACGAACTCGCGCAATATCTCGGCGACCTGCTGCACGAAAATGCGTCGCCGAAGTACAACGACGTCGTGCCGGTTCCGTTGCCGCGCCGCACGTAGCGTCCGGCCGCACACCGCCCACCGTCCGACAGTCGGCGGTTGCCGAGCCGCCGCCCGCTGTTCCTCTCCCGGCCTCGCCGGCGCATCGTGCGTCGGTGCGCGGTGCGTCGTACGTCATGCGCCGTGCATCGCGAACGCCTGCCAAACTAGACAGCTAAACTTGCAAGTTTAACTGTCGTGTTCTATGATCCGCCGCATGACTCCGCCACGCACACCCCGCATTTCCGCCGACACCGTCGCCGCCGACTTGACCCTCGCGGTCGGCCAGCTGATTCGACGGCTGCGCGCCGAGATCGAGTCCGAAGGGCTCGGCATGTCGCAGACGAGTGCGCTAGCGCGGCTCGAACGACAGGGCCCCATGACGACCGCCGATCTCGCGCGCGCCGAGGCGATGAAGCCGCAGTCGATGAAGGCGATTCTCGCGAGTCTCGAGGAAGACGGGCTCGTCGAACGCGAGCCGCATCCGACCGACGGCCGCCAGATCCTGTTCCTGCTGACCGCAGCCGGCCTGGCGGCACGGCGCAAGCGCGACACCGCGAAGCACAAGTGGCTCGGCGCCGCGATCGAGAAGCTCGATGCCGAAGACCTCCGCACACTCGCCGCCGCGATTCCGCTGATCCGGCGCATCGGCGAGCAGTGACCCCGCGTGCGTGCCGTGCGGCACGTGTCCCTTCTCCCTATGCATGGAGCATCCGCATCATGAGCACAACCCGTCTCGACACGCATACGGCACTCGTCGTCATCGACCTGCAAAAGGGCATCGTCGCGCTGCCCACCGCCCACCCGGTCGCACCGGTGATCGAGCGCACGCGCGAACTGCTCGACGCCTTCCGCAGCCGCGGCCTGCCGGTCGTGCTCGTCAACGTCGCCGGCGGCGCACCGGGCCGGACGCAACTGCCGCCGCGCAAGGATCCGTTCCCGGCCGACTGGGCCGAGCTCCTGCCCGAACTGAACCGCCAGCCTGGCGACCACGTCGTGACGAAGAAAACCTGGGGCGCATTCACGGGCACCGATCTCGACCCGCACCTGAAAACGGCCGGCGTCACGCAGATCGTGCTGGCCGGCATCGCGACGAGCATCGGCGTCGAATCGACGGCCCGCCAGGCGCACGAACTCGGCTACAACGTGACGCTCGCGGTCGACGCGATGACCGACCTCAACGCGGACGCGCACACGAACAGCGTCGAACGGCTGTTCCCGCGGCTCGGCGAGACGGGCTCGACGCACGAGATCGTCGCGCTGCTCGACCGCCGCGGCGCGTGAACGACCAACGCGCGCGGCCGGCGCCGGGCCGTGCGGCCGAACGGCTCGGTCCGTCGATCTGGAAAGTCAGCGCGGTCGCGACGCTCGGCTCGCTGCTGTCGCAACTCGACGCGACGATCGTCAACGTCTCGCTGTCGAGCCTCGCGACCGACCTGCACGCGAGCCTGTCGACGATCCAGTGGGTGACGAGCGGCTACCTGCTCGCGCTCACGCTGGTGTTGCCGCTGAACGGCTGGCTGGTCGATCGCATCGGCGCGAAGGCGCTGTACCTGTGGTGTTTCTCAGCGTTCACGCTGACGTCGGCGCTGTGCGGGCTCGCGTGGTCCGCGCCGTCGCTGATCGCGTTCCGCGTGCTGCAAGGCGTCAGCGGCGGGCTGCTCGCGCCGATGGCGCAGATGATGATCGCGCGCGTGGCCGGCCAGCAGATGGCGCGCGTGATCGGCTATGCGGCGGTACCCGTGCTGATTGCACCGATCCTGGGGCCGGTCGTCGCCGGTACGATCCTGCAGTACGCGTCGTGGCGCTGGCTGTTTCTCGTGAACCTGCCGGTCGGCGCGCTGGCGCTGGCACTGGCCGTGTGGTTCCTGCCCGGCGACCGCGAGGAAACGCAGCAGCGCGAACTCGACTGGGTCGGCCTCGCGCTGCTGTCGCCGGCGCTCGTGCTGTTCCTGTATGGCGCGGAGCGCATCGACGCGGTGCCCGGCATCGCCGCGATCGCGGGCTCGGTGCTGCTGCTCGCCGCGTTCCTGCGCGTCCAGCTGCGCAAAGGCGAGCGGGCGCTGATCGACCTCGCGCTGTTTCGCTCGCGCGTGTTCGGCGCGGCGGCGGCCACGCAGTTTCTGTCGAACGGCGCGATCTACGCGGGCCAGATGCTGATTCCGGTGTTCCTGATCGAGGCGTGCGGCCGCTCGCCCGGCGAGATGGGCTGGCTGCTGGCGCCGCTCGGGCTCGGCATGCTCGTCACCTATCCGTCGATGGGCGCGCTGACCAGCCGGTTCGGCGTGCGCCGGCTGGCCGCCGCCGGCGCGCTGCTCGCGCTCGCCGCGACGCTGCCGTTCGTGTATCTCGCGCTGGCCGGCTACGATCCCGCCGTGCTGGTGCCCGCGCTGTTTCTGCGCGGGATGGGCCAGAGCGCGATCGGCGCACCGTCGATTTCCGCCGCGTATGCGTCGGTCGAGCGGCACAACCTGCCGATGGCGACGACGTCGCTCAATATCGTCCAGCGCCTCGGCGGCCCGACGTTCACGACGATGTGCACGCTGTTTCTCGCGTGGCGGCTGCAGGCCGAATCCGCGTCGACGGGCGGCACGCACGGGGCCGCCTACGCGTGGACGTTCGGCCTGCTTTGCGCACTGCATGCGGCGAGCTTCGCGACGACGCTGCGGCTGCCGCGATGGTCGAGCGGCGCGGGCGGACGGCCCGCGGGGGCCGCGCGGGACGGTTCGCGCTGAGTGTCGCGGCTGCGCCGTGCGCGCAGCGCCGCTGCTACAGCCACATCGGCACGATCGACGCCGCGAGCAGGATCCCCAAGCCCGCATTCACACAACGCCACTGCTGCTCCGTGCGCAGCACGCGCGCGAACAGCAGCCCGGCACAACACCAGAGCGACAGCGACGCCATCGCCGCCACGCCGAACGCCAGCCCGAGCAACGCGCCGAGCCGCACGGGGCCGGACGCGAGCGCGGCGAACGACGCGGCCGCGCCGAGCGTCATCGCCCAGCCCTTCGGGTTGTGCCACAGCATCCATACGCCGCTGACGAATCCTTGCGGCCGCTGCACGGCCGCGTCGACACCGGGCTTGCCGCCGCGCGCGATGCGCGTGGCCAGCCACAGCAGATACAGCGAGCCGAGCACCTTCATCCCGAGCTGCAGCGCGGGCAGGGCCAACAACACGCTGCCGAGCCCGGCCGCGGCGGCGGCGGCCATCGATGCCAGGCCGGCCGCGATGCCCGTCATCATCGGCAGCGAACGCCGATAGCCGAAATGCGCGCCCGATGCGGTTGCGAGGGTCGTCGCGCCACCCGGTGTCACCGTGGACACGATCACGAACAACAGCAGCGGCAAATAGTCTTGAAGCGGCACACGGGCTCCCGGTTCGGGTCGTCGAAGCTCCGTTTTACCCGCGCTCCGTGCATTACGACAGCGAAAGCTTTTTATGCCAGTCATTAGCATTCATAATGCGAACCATGACACGCAACCTCGACATCGCCCTGCTTCGCGCCTTCGTCACGGTCGCCGATCACGGCAGCATGACGGCGGCGAGCCGCGCGCTGCACCTGACGCAAGGCGCGGTCAGCCAGCAGGTCGCGCGGCTCGAAACGCTGTCCGGCCCGCTGTTCGTGCGCGAGCATCGCAACCTGCTGCTCACGGCGGACGGCGAGCGTCTGCTCGCGCAGGCGCGCCGGCTGCTCGCCGCGCACGACGCGCTGCTGACCGAGCTGACGGCCGGTGCGATGGAAGGCGCTGTGCGCATCGGCGCGCCGCAGGATCTCGTCGGCAGCTGTCTCGCGCCGATCCTGAAAGGCTATGCGCACGCGCATCCGCAAGTCGCGCTGTCGCTCGTGTGCGCGTCATCGCCCGCACTGCGCAAGGCGCTCAGGCAAGGCGAGATCGATGTCGCGCTGATCGAGGCGCCGGTCGGGCCGTCGCGCGGCGAATGCATCGCCGTCGACCGTCTGGTCTGGGTCGGCGCGAAAGGCGGCAGCGCCCATCTGCAGACGCCGCTGCCCGTGTCGATGGTCGACCAGACCTGCGCGTTCCGCCCGACCGTGCTCGACGCGCTACGGGCCTGCGATCGCGCGTGGCGCACCGTGTTCGAGAACGGCAGCATCGACGCGACGGCCGCGACCGTGCGCTCCGATCTCGCGGTGACCGTCTGGCTCGCGTCCACCGTGCCGGCCGATCTCGACATCCTGCCGGCCGACAGCGGCCTGCCCGCCCTGCCGAACTTCGCGATCAACCTGCATCTGCCGCGCGGCCAGCACGCGCCGGCCGCGGCGGAACTGGCCCGCCATTTGCGCAACGGCTTCGCGCGCGTGCGCGCAGCCGCTTAGCGGTGAAGCTTCCCGCGTTCCACTTCCCGCGTTCCGCCTCCCGCCTCCCGCGTTCCCCCTGCTTTCCGCTTTCCGCTTTCCGCTTTCCGCTTTCCGCTTTCCGCTTTCCGCTTTCCGCCTCTCGCCTTCCGCTTTCCAATTTCCGCTACGTGACCCCCGGCTCCTGCTGCGCCGGCGTCACGCCCGCCGCTTCCAGCGCCTGGTGCAGTGTCGGGAAAATGCGCGACGCGCCGACGATCTCCGTGATCCGGTGGCGCTCCATATCGGCGTGCAGGTAGCGGTTCACGCGCCCGAACAGCACACCGATCCGGCGCGCGTGCAGCGCCTTGACGAGATCGGTGATCGTCCGCGCGGCCGAGTAATCGAGATCGGTGATCGCGCCCGCGTCGACGATGAACCAGCGCAGCGGTACCGGCGACGCGTCGACGAGTTCGGTCACTTCGGCGGCGAACCGATGGTCGTTCGCGAAAAACAGGTCGGAGCCGAACCGGTAGACGATCAGCCCCGGCGCCGTCATCGCGCCCGGCCGGGCCGGCACCGGCAGCCACCGCCCGTTGCCGTCGGCGGCTTCGAGCACCATCGTGTGCGGCTGATAGCTGTGGCGCACGTGCCGCATCAGCGACAGCGCGACGGCCAGCAGGATCCCGTGCTCGACGCCGACCGTCACGACGGCCGCGGCGGTGACGAGCGCGAGCGTGAATTCGCCGGGGCTTTCCCTGCGGATCGCCGCGAGGCTGCGCACGTTGATCAGCCCGAGCGCGATCGTGAACACGATGCCGGCCAGCACCGCATGCGGCAGGTACTGCAGATACGCACTCAGGAACAGCAGCACCGCCGCGACGACCGCGGCGAACGCCAGATGCCCGATCTGGCTGCGCACGCCCGCGCCGTCGGCCATCGCGGTCTGCGTCGGGCTGCCGTTGACGACGAACGCGCCGCCCACCGCCGCCGCCGCGTTCGCGGCCGCGAGCCCGAGGATGTCGGCGTTGGTGTCGACGTCCTCGCCGTACTGCTGCGCGAACACGCGGGCCGCCGCCGCGCTCTGCGCGATGATCATCACGAAGCACGACGCGGCGACCGGCACGAGATCGAGGAACTGCTGCCACGTGACGGACGGCCAGCGCAGCGGCGGCAAGCCGCCCGCGACGGGCCCGAGCACGGCGATGCCTTGCGCGGCGAAGCCGAAGCAGTCGCTCGCGGCGATGCTGCCCGCCACCGCGATCATCGGCATCGGCACGCGCGGCACAAAGCGCTTGCACGCGAGAATCGCGACGACGACGAGCGCCGCGAGCGCGAGCGTCGGCCGATGCGCGTGGATCGCATGCGTGACGACGTAGTCGAGCTGGGCGACGCTGCGCGATGCCGGATACGGCACGGACAAGCCGAGCATGTCGCCGAGCATCGCGATCGATACTTGCACGCCGACGCCGGCCAGGAATCCGACCAGCACCGTGCGCGACAGGAAATCGGCAAGAAAGCCGAGCTTGAAGATGCGCGCGAGCAGCAGCATCGCGGCGGTCAGCAGCGCGACCATGCCGGCCAGCGCGACGTACTCGGCGCTGCCCGCCGGCGCCATCGACGACAGGCGGCTCGCGAAAATGGTCGCGGTCGCGGAGTCGGCGGCGACCACCAGATGGCGCGACGCGCCGAAGCACGCGAACGCGATCAGCGGCAGGAACACGGTATAGAGGCCCGTCACGGCCGGCATGCCGGCTATGCGCGCATAGCCGAGCACCTGCGGGATATCCATCGACGCGAGCGAGATGCCCGCGAACACGTCGCGGATGGCCGACGCGCGCCGAACCGGCAGAATGCCCTTCAGCAGCCGCACGCGTGACGGCTGGCTTTCGTTGGAATCTTGCATGCGTGAAATGCGTGGTTGAGCGGAACGACGTGGAAGCGGAGTTCGCGAAGCCGTTCGCGCATCGTGCCCCGAGCGGGCGATGCGTGGCAAGTGCACAGTATGTTGCGCTACGTGAGCACACGGACTCGACGACACAAGGCCACAAGGAAACTCCGCGCGACGGTGACAATGTTGAGGAGCCCTGCGTCACGCATTCGCGACATCCGGCCGGAACCCGATGGCACAATCACGGTCCCTTTCATGTGCCCTTCACCGGGCGCGCGCCGCGTCGCGGTACAGATTCAACGCACGAGAAGGCCCCTGTCCACCCTTATGACCCTGAACGAATCCTGGTTTGCGCCGCTCGTCGGCATCCTCATCCTGCTCGCCGCCGCCGGCGCGATCGCCGCCGCCGTCCATTTCCTGCTGTTTCGCGTGGTCGCGCGCCTCGCGCGGCTGTCGGCCACCCGCATCGACGACGCGCTGTTCGAGTTCGGCGCATTCAAGTGGCTGAACCGCATCGTGCCGTTCGTCGTGATCAAGCTCGGGCTCGGCGCGGTGCCCGGCATTCCCGCCGTGGCCGCGCAGGCTGCCGACAAGGTGCTGTTCGCGCTGATCGTGTTCCTGGTGTCGATGACGATCAGCGCGACGCTGTCCGCGCTCGAACACTCGCATCGCACGAGCCGGCGCGACCAGCCGCGCCTGTCGCTGAAAGGCGCGATGCAGCTCGTCAAGCTCGTGATGTTCATCACGGCCGCGCTCGTCGTGATCGGCGACGCGACCGGCAAGCAGATCGGCCTGCTGCTGTCGGGCATCGGCGCGATGTCGGCGGTGCTGATGCTGATCTTCAAGGACACGCTGCTCGGCCTCGTCGCCGGCGTGCAGCTGTCGTCGAACGACATGCTGCGGATCGGCGACTGGATCACGATGCCGTCGGCCGGCGCGGACGGCACCGTCATCGACATCACGCTGAACACGGTCAAGGTCGCGAACTTCGATCACACGATCATCACGGTGCCGACCTGGAAGCTGATCACCGAGAGCTACCAGAACTGGCGCGGGATGACCGAGGCCGGCGGGCGCCGCATCAAGCGCGCGCTGTTCATCGACGCGACGAGCGTGCGCTTTCTCGGCAACGACGAGATCGAACGGCTCGAACGCCTGACGCTGCTGAAGGACTACCTGGCAGACAAGGTCGACGCGATCGCGCAATGGAACGGCACGCTCGGCGCGGCCGGCGAATGCCCGGCGAACCGCCGCCAGCTGACGAATCTCGGCACCTTCCGCGCGTACGTCGCGAACTACCTGAAGGGCCATCCGCACATTCGCCGCGACATGACGTGCATGGCGCGCCAGCTGCCGCTGACGGCCGAAGGCATTCCGCTCGAACTGTACTGCTTCACCGACACGACGACCTGGGTCGATTACGAGGCGATCCAGTCCGACCTGTTCGATCACCTGATCGCGGTGCTGCCGGAGTTCGGGCTGCGTGTGTACCAGCATCCGTCGGGCTTCGACATGCGCCGGATGGTCGACACGGCGCAAGCCGGACTGCCCGCGCCGTCCGCGCGGTGACGCTTGCCTGCGCGGCCGCCGACGGGTCGCCGCCGGCAACGCGGTGTCGCGGCGGGCGCCGCGCCGCTCACCGCCCCGCGCACTCGGATGCGAGCCGCCCCACCACCTTCAGCGCCTCCTCGATCTGCCGCGACCACGGATAGCTGTAGTTGAGCCGGATGAAGTGCCGATAATCGGCGGTTGCCGAGAACATGTGGCCGGGCCCGATCGTGATCCCTTGCGCGAGCGCGAGCGCATACAGCTTCATCGCATCGACCTGCCGCGGCAGCTCGACCCACAGCACGTACCCGCCCTGCGGCTGCGACAGCCGCGTGCCTGCCGGGAAGAAGCGCCGCACCATCGCGCTCATCAGGCTCGCCTGCTGCGCATACTGCTTGCGCATTCGCCGCAGGTGAAAATCGTAGCCGTCGTACTTCAGGTATTCGGCGATCGCGAGCTGCTCGATCGCGGGCGTCGCGAGCGTGTTCAGGAATTTCAGCTTCTCGACCTGGTCGCGGTAGCGGCCGGGCATCGCCCAGCCGATCCGGTAGCGCGGCGACAGGCTCTTCGTGAACGATGCGCAATGCAGCACGAGCCCGTCGCGGTCGTACGACTTCAGCGCGCTCGGCGTCGTGTCGCCGAAATGCAGCTCGTGATAGACGTCGCTCTCGATCGCGGGAACGCCGTGCTTCGCGAGCAGCTCGACGAGCGCGCGCTTGCGTGCATCGGGCATCTGGAAGCCGAGCGGATTCTGGAAATTCGGCATCACCATGCACGCGGCGATGCGCTCGCGCGCGAGGATCCGTTCGAGCGCGTCGAGATCGATGCCGTCGCCCGGATGGGTCGCCACCTCCAGCGCGCGCATGCCCATCCGCTCGATCGCGTGCAGCATCGCGTAGAACGTCGGCGACTCCACCGCGATCGTGTCGCCCGGTTTCGCGACCGCCTGCAGGCACAGGTTGATCGCCTCGGTCGCGCCGATCGTCATCACGATCTCGCCCGGCTCGACCGGAATTCCGCGCTCCGCGTAGCGCCGCGCGATCTGGCGGATCAGCTCCGGGTTGCCGGGCGGCAGGTCGTCGATCACGCCCCAGCGCGTGCGGCGCCGCCCGATCGCCTGCGCGTAGCGTGCGAGACGCTGCACCGGGAACTGCGACGCGTCGGGATACGGCGAGCCGAGCGGCACCGCGTCGTCGCGCGAGATCGTGCGCAGCGTCGACAGCACGAGCCGGCTCACGTCCACCGCCGACGGCTCGGCCGCCGGCGCCGACATGTGCAGCTCTGCCTCGGCCGGCGCCGTGGCGCGCGCCCGCACGAAGTAGCCCGACTGCGGCCGGCTCTCGATCAGGCCGCGGCTCTCCAGCACGAGGTACGCGCGCAGCACGGTCGTGACGCTGAGCTGCTGCTGCCGGCTCGCCTGGCGCACCGACGGAATCCGCTCGCCGGGCCGGTACACGCCGCGCTCGATCTGCGCCTGCAGATCGTCGGCCAGTTGTTCATAACGCTTCACGCGCCTCCCTTTCAACTTCCCTTCAACAACACAGTTGCGGTCCGCACTGCCCGGATGGCCGAAACTGTACTCTTTTTTGAAGACGAAAGGTGTACACACAGCGGCCGGAGCGCCGCGCGTACTCTGCGTGCATCGCCCCTGACACCCTGCATCATGAAAAAGAAATCCGCCGCCGCGCGCATCGAACCGTACACCCACCCGGCTGCCGGCTGGGGCGCGCTGAAAGCCGTCACGATCAACCTGATCAAGGAAAAGGTCACCGGCGGCAACTACCGCACGCTGCTGCGCCAGAACCAGCCCGACGGCTTCGACTGCCCGGGTTGCGCGTGGCCGGATCGCCAGCACGCATCGACGTTCGAATTCTGCGAGAACGGCGTGAAGGCCGTGGCCGCCGAAGCGACGAGCAAGCGCGTGACGCCCGAATTCTTCGCCGCGCATACGGTCGCCGAGCTGCTCGAACAGTCGGATTTCGAGCTCGAACAACACGGCCGCCTGACCGACCCGATGGTGTACGACGCGCAGACCGACCGCTACGTGCCGATCGCGTGGGACGACGCGTTCGAGCTGATCGCGCGCCACCTGCGCGCGCTGGCGGACCCGAACCAGGCCGCGTTCTACACGTCCGGCCGCGCGAGCAACGAGGCGGCGTTCCTGTACCAGTTGCTGGTGCGGCTGTACGGTACGAACAACTTCCCCGACTGCTCGAACATGTGCCACGAGGCGACGAGCCGCGGGCTGCCGGCGTCGGTCGGCGTCGGCAAGGGCACCGTCACGCTGGACGATTTCGAACATGCGGACATGCTGCTGATCTTCGGCCAGAACCCGGCGACCAACCATCCGCGGATGATGGGTGAGCTGCGCGAATGCGCGAAGCGCGGCGCGACGATCGTGTCGATCAACCCGCTGAAGGAACGCGGGCTCGAGCGTTTCGCCGATCCGCAAAGCCCGCTCGAGATGCTGACGATGTCTGGCACGAAGATCGCGTCGACCTTCATCCAGCCGACGATCGGCGGCGATTTCGCGCTGATCAAGGGGATGGCGAAGCGCGTGCTGGAGCTCGACGATGCCGCGCGCGCCGCCGGCGCGCCGCGCGTGCTCGACACCGCGTTCATCGACGAGCACACGGCCGGCTTCGACGCGTTCGCCGACGATCTGCGCAATGAAAGCTGGTCCGCGCTGACGGCCGAAAGCGGCGTGCCGTACGAGCAGATCGACGGCCTTGCGCAGCGCTACGCGCGCAGCGAGCGCGTGATCGCGACGTGGGGCATGGGCATCACGCAGCACAAGCATTCGGTCGCGACCGTGCAGATGCTGACGAACCTGATGCTGATGCGCGGCAACATCGGCCGCCCCGGCGCGGGCCTGTGCCCGGTGCGCGGCCACTCGAACGTGCAGGGCAACCGCACGGTCGGGATCGAGGAAAAGCCGTCGCAGGCGTTCCTCGACCGGCTCGGCCACGTGTTCGACTTCGAACCGCCGCGTCACCACGGCTACGACGTCGTCGAAACCATCGAAGGGATGCTCGAAGGCCACGTGAAGGTGCTGATCGGCCTCGGCGGCAACTTCGCGATGGCGACGCCCGACACGCCGCGCACGTGGGCAGGCATGCGCCGCTGCGATCTCTCCGTGCACATCACGACGAAGCTGAACCGCAGCCACCTGATCCACGGCCGCGACGCGCTGATCCTGCCGACGCTCGGTCGCACCGAGATCGACCTGCAGGACAACGTCGCGCAGGGCGTGACGGTCGAGGATTCGATGAGCATGGTCCACGTGTCGTACGGGATGAACAAGCCGGCGTCCGCGAACCTGATGTCGGAACCGGCGATCGTCGCGCACATGGGCCACGCGCTGTTCGGCAGCGGCAAGATCGACTGGCTCGCGTACAAGGACGACTACGCGAAGATCCGCGACGCGATCGAGGCGACGCTCGACGGCTTCTACGACTACAACACGCGTATCGCGCGGCCGGGCGGCTTCCACCTGCGCGTCGCGTCGCGCGATCGCGAATGGCTGACGCCGACGGGCAAGGCGAACTTCATCGCGCATGCGCTGCCGACCGACACGCCGATCCAGCGCGCCCGCGCACTGCACGGCGAGCGCCTGATGACGCTGATGACGACGCGCTCGCACGACCAGTACAACACGACCGTCTACGGGCTCGACGACCGCTATCGCGGCGTGTACGGCCAGCGCCGCGTGGTGTTCGCCAACCGCGACGACCTCGCGATGCTCGGCCTGAAGGCCGGCGACTGGGTCGACATGGAAACCGTGTGGCACGACGGCATCGAGCGGCGCGCGGACGGCTTCCTGCTCGTCGAATACGACATCCCGCGCGGCTGCATCGGCGCGTATTACCCGGAAACGAACCCGCTGGTGCCGCTCGACAGCGTCGGCGACGTGTGCAACACGCCGACGTCGAAGTCGGTGCCGGTGCTGCTGCATCGCGCGGCCGCGCCGGCGTCGGCTGCCGCCTGACGGAGCGCCGCGATGATCGTCCGGCCGCGCGAGCACTGGCTGCGGATGCTGCTCGTCTGGAACGGGTCGGTGCTGCCGACCATCCTGCCGCAGTTGGTGCTGACGCTCGCGATCAGCCTCGTCGCGGTGTGGGGCGGCGGCCGCGTGCTCGGCGAGAAGGTGCCGCTGAACCCGACGCCGTTCACGCTGATCGGTCTCACGCTCGCGATCTTCGCGGGGTTTCGCAACAACGCGAGCTACGAACGCTATCGCGAGGGCCGGCAGCTGTGGGGTGGCGTGCTGACCGCCACGCGCACGCTGGTGTCGCAGGCGCTCTGCTACGGCGCGATCGACGCCGACGATGCCTCACGGCAGGCATTCGTGCGCAAGGTCGTCGCGTTCGTCTATGCGCTGAAGCATCAGCTGCGCGGCACCGCTCCGGCGCCGGACCTGCGCACGCTGCTCGACGACGCGACCTATGCGCGCATCGTCACCGCCCGGTTTGTGCCGATCGCGATCGTTCATGAACTGCGCGAAGCCTTCGCCGCGCGCGCCGATGCGGGCCGTCTCGCCGACACGCGGCTGTGGATGCTCGACGCGCGCCTCGACGATCTGGTGTCGATGGTGAGCGGCTGCGAGCGCATCGCGTCGACCCCGATCCCGTTCTCGTACGACGTGCTGCTGCACCGGACCATCTATGCGTACTGCGTGCTGCTGCCGTTCGGTCTCGTCGATTCGATCGGCGCGGCGACGCCGTTCGTTACCGTGTTCGTCGCCTATACGCTGATCGCGCTCGACGCGATCGCGCATGCGATCGCGGAGCCGTTCGGCGACGGGCCGAACCACCTCGCGCTCGATGCGATGACGCGCACGATCGAGCGCACGCTGCTCGAACTGAACCGCGAGCCGCTGCCGGCGGAGGTGACGCCCGGCCCGGCGTATCGGCTCACCTGACGAGCCGATACGGCCGACGCGCTGTAATAAACACTTGCAAGCGATACAGCCGGAAACGTCAACAGCCGGGGCCCGCACAGCGTTTTTTCGACAAGCGCGCACGTTTCGTGACGCGCAACGACAGGAGAAAACGTCATGCGAGCCCTTACCCGCCATCTCGCGATCGCCGCCACCCTGATGTCGGTGCTGACCGGCACCGCGTTCGCCGAAACGCCGTGGCAGCAGGCGCATCCGCGCCGCGAGGAGGTCAACCAGCGTCTCGCGAACCAGAATCGCCGGATCCGTCACGAAGTGAAGGAAGGCGAGATGTCGCACGCCCGGGCCGCGCGCCTGCACCGTGACGACCGCAGGATCCGCCGGGAAGAGCGGGACATGGCCGCGCAGGATCGCGGCCACATTACGCAGAGCGAAAAGCACGTGCTGAACCAGCAGGAAAATGCGGTCAGCCACAAGATCGGCCAATAACGCCGGCAAACGTCGATTCGCCATCGCTTGAAACGCCCGCTGCCGCCACGCGACAGCGGGCGCTTGTTGTTGTATCGAATCGTTTCAGCGGGCCGTTCGTGTCAAGTGCCGCGGGTATACTCCGACGTCAGCCGCCGCCCGTATCGACCGTCAAAAACGGCACGATTGCGGCGGTTTCGTCGCGAAGCTTCGCGTTTCGCGTACCCCGCGCCCCAGCCTCGACACGAGACACACGACGATTCCGATCATGAAACGATTCCTGCTGCTCCTTCCCGCCGCCCTGCTCGCCGCCTGCGGTTCCGCGCCCTCGTCCGACTCGGCCGCGTCCGGCCCGGCGCCGATGATCTACGTGTCGTCGGCGCGTCCGGCCCACGCGATCGCCAACTGCCTCGACAGCCGCCTGTCCGGCACCGAGCAATCGCAGCACAACGGCGTGACCGACATCACCGTCGGCTCGCGCTCGTACTTCGTCACGCTCACGCCGTCGGGCAACGGTTCGGTCGTCAAGGTCGTGCGCGGCTCGGGCAGCGAGCCGGCCGAGGAAGCAATGCGCTTCGCGATCGCGCGCTGCGTGATCTGACCGCCGCCGCTGCCGGGCACCGCGCCCGGCACGCAAGCCGCTTCCCCCGGGCGCCGTCAGGCGCGCCCGTCGAATTTTTTCATCCGGGCGGCCGTCGATGAGAGAATCGCACCACGATTCCCTTTCCACGGAGCCCGCATGAAGCACCTGCTGTCCCGGCTGTTCGTCAGCGCCGCGCTCGTCGCGCTTGTTCCGGCGCTGCCGGTGCAAGCCGCGACGCCGCCCGGCATTTTCGTCGTCGCCACCCAGCTCGGCGAATTCACGACCCTCGATCCGAGCGAGATCTACGAGCTCGTGCCGTCCGAGTACGTCGCGAACACCTACGAACGGCTCGTGCGGGTCGACCTGAAGGACCCGACGCGCTTCGACGGGCAGATCGCGCAATCCTGGACGGTCGGCGCCGACGGGCTCACCTATACGTTCAAGCTGCGCCCCGGCCTCGCGTTCCACTCCGGCAACCCGGTCACCGCCGACGACGTCGCATGGTCGCTGCAGCGCACCGTCCTGCTCGACAAGGGCCCGGCCGGCGTGCTCGCCGATCTCGGCCTCACGAAGGCGAACGTGATGCAGAAGGTGCGCGCGGTCGACCCGCAGACCTTCGTGCTCGAAACCGACCGCAAGTACGCGCCGAGCTTCGTGCTCAACGTGCTGAGCGCGTGCCCGGCGTCGGTGCTCGACAAGAAGCTGCTGATGTCGCACCAGCAGGGCAACGATTTCGGCAGCGGCTGGCTGAAGACCAACGACGCGGGCTCGGGCCCGTACCAGCTCGCCAAGTGGACGCCGAACGAAAGCATCGTGTTGCAGCGTTTCGACAAGTACCGCGCGCCGTACCCGATGAAACGCGTCGTGCTGCGCCACGTGCCCGAGGCATCCGCGCAGCGGCTGCTGCTGGAAAACGGCGACGTCGACGCCGCGCGCAACCTGAGCCCCGACAGCCTCGCCGCACTGACCAAGGCCGGCAAGATCAAGGTCGCGTCGTGGCCGGTGTCCGCGCTGCTGTACCTGAGCCTGAACACGAAGAACCCGAATCTCGCGAAGCCCGAGGTCCAGCAGGCGATGAAGTGGCTGGTCGACTACGACGGCATCCAGCGCAACATCGTCAGCACGACCTACAAGGTCCACGAGACCTTCCTGCCCGAAGGCTTCCTCGGCACGCTGAATGCGAACCCGTACAAGCTGAACGTCGCGAAGGCGAAGGCGCTGCTCGCGAAGGCCGGCCTGGCGAACGGCTTCGACGTGACGATGGACATGCCGAACGATTATCCGTACCTCGAGATCGCGCAGGCGCTGCAGGCCAACTTCGCGCAAGGCGGCATCCGCGTGAAGCTGATCCCGGGCGATGCGAAGCAGGCGATCGGCAAGTACCGTGCGCGCCAGCACGACATCTTCATCGGCGAATGGTCGCCCGACTACATGGACCCGAACAGCAATGCGCGCGGCTTCGCCTGGAATCCGGACAATTCCGACCAGTCGAAGACGAAGATGCTCGCGTGGCGCAACAGCTGGGACATCCCGCAGCTGACGAAGGACACCGAGGCCGCGCTGGTCGAGCCGTCGCCCGCGAAGCGCGCGCAGCGTTACGAGGCGCTGCAGAAGGCCGTGCTCGCGAACTCGCCGTTCATCATCATGTTCGAGAAGGTCGTGCAGGTCGCGACGCGCCCCGGCACGACCGGGCCGGAGATCGGCCCGATCAACGACCTCGTGTCGTACCGGACGCTGGCGAAATAAGCCCGGCTGCCCGCGCGACCGGCGACGCCGGCGTGCGGGTGCATCCGTCATCCAATACGCTTCGCTCGGGGACTACGCAATGCGCTCATTACAAGAACTGCGGCTGGAATTCCTCCAGTACAAGATCGAACCGATCGGCTGGCTCGGCGACAGCCCGTCGCGCTTCGACTTCTATACCCGCACGGCCGCCGGATGCGACAGCATCCTCGAGCTGGGCGTGTTCACCGGACTGACCACGACGGCCTTCATGCTCGCGCAGCCGAAGCGGCTCGTGTCGGTCGACATCACCGATCAGTATTTCCACATCCAGGACGAGCTGAAGCACGCGGCGCAGGAACTGGCGATCGACTTCGAATTCAGGATTGCCGATGACCTCGCAATGGACCCGCTCGCGTGCGACCTGCTGTTCATCGACACCACGCACACGTACGAGCAGACGCTCGCCGAACTGAACCGGTTCGGCCCGCTCGCGCGCAAGAAGATCGTGCTGCACGACATGAACACGTCGGGCGTCTACCAGGCCGTATTCCAATGGCTGTGGGACAACAAGCAGTTTCACATCACGTATCACGACAGCCGCGGCTGCGGCGCGGTCGTGTGCGAGCGTCACGTCGGCTATTGAGCCGCGCACGCGCAACGGGAGGCACCATGCATGCGAACGGACACGCGGTCTGCGTGGCGATCAACGACAACAACCGCGCGTGGTACGAGATGCTCGTGCCGTTCCTGCTGTCGCTGCGGCAGACAGGCTACGACGGGCAAGTGGCCGTCATCGGCTACGGGCTGTCCGAACGCAAGCGGCGCATCCTGGAAAGCCAGTCGGTCGACGTGGTCGAAGCGTCGAGCGCGCATGCGCTGCCGGTCGGCCGCTTCATCGAGGCCGCCGACTATTGCGCGCGCAATCCGCACATCACGAAACTCGCGCTGTACGACGCGGACATCTGGTTCTGCGCGTCCTCGTTCGACCTGTTCTCCCGGATCGCCGACGACCGCCTGTACGCGTGTCCCGACCCGCTGTTCTGCACGTTCATCGTCACGCCGCTGATCGGCGAGCGACGCGACGCGCACTGGCGTCTCGTCGTCGACGACGTGAAGGCGCGTCACGGCGGAGCGCTGCAGGCCGGGCTCGTCGCCGGCACGGCCACGGCGTGGGCGCGCTTCGCGGCGCATCTGCGCGACTGCGTCGCCCGCATCGGCACCGACTTTCAGGAATGCTTCGGAATCGACACGACGTTCCTGCATCTGTGGGGCGCACGCGGCGAAACCGCGCTGCTCGACCCGGTCCAGAACTTCGTCAGCAAGAACGGCATTCACGAATCGTTCGATCCGAGCAACGGCACCACGACATTGCGCTATCAGGGCGAACCGATCCGCGCGCTGCACATGACCGGCGACATCCGTTTCTTCGACCGCTGGCGCTACTACGCGAACCATGTCGACGCCGCATTGCGCGACGGCATGCCGTTCGCGCTGTCGGACGGCACGCCGGCACCGTCCGACACGGCCGCCGCCCGCATCGCCGCGACCGAATACGTGCGTTCGGCCGGGCTGACCGTCAGCTCCGCCGCGATCGAGGGCAGCGCGGGCGCGTACCTGCAGGCGCTCGACGAACCGGGCGGCACGATGCTCGTCGGCAGCGGGAACCACGAGATCGTGTTGACCGCGACCCGCGACATCGCGCGGCTGAACGTGTACATCACGCACCCGTCCGGCTCGCCGTCGCCGCTGCGATGCGAGGTGCTGATCGATGGGCAGGCGCAGCACAAGGGCCCTGATCTGATGACCCATTTCTGGTATCGGATCTCGGCCGGCACCGTCATCACGCTGCGCTCGACGAGCCTCGGCGGCCAGCAGTGCAACGCGATCTGGCGGCTGCGCGAGGCGCCGGACATGCAGCAGTAGGCAGTGGACGACGCGTAGGCGGTTCGCCCCCCGACGTCAGGCGCGCGGTGTTTCGGCGAGACGTTCGGCGGCGAACCGCAATCCGCCCAGAATGCGTTCGGCGATCCGCGCCGGAAACCCGGCCGGCAGCGTCGCGCCGACCGACTCGATCACGTGCGGCGTCGCGGCGACCAGCCGTTCGATGATCGGCGTCGCGATATCGCCGAGTAGACAGTGTTCGGCCATTGCGCTGAAGTGCCGGCGCGTGATGTCGCGCATCGCATAGTGCTTGCGCTTGCCGTGCACGGCCATCGCAAGCTTCGCCTTGTGCCACGACCACTGGTTCGCGCCATCACCCTCGACCGGCCAGATCGACATCACGTCATAGAGCGGCGTCAACCGGAACCGACCGCCCGGCAGCAGGCGCAGGCTGAAGTTCTTCGCATGCCCGTCCGGTGCGGCGAGCATCCAGAACACGATCAGCGCGGCAAACAGCGTGTCGAGGTCGTCCTGCGCCGTTTCCGACCGGCGCAGGATGGCGGCCAGATCCGGCACGCCGGGGCCGCCCTGCGATTCGTATTTCAGATGCGGCGGCACGCCGAGCGCCTGGCAGAAGTCCTCCTGCGGCAAGCGCAACAACCATCCACCTTCACGATGCAGCGCACGATCGAAACGCGCGACCGACAGCACCTTGTGCTCGCCGAAACGCACGATTTCGGCATCGGCCGTCGGCAGGCCGTACGCGCGCAGAATCGCGAGACACAGCCACTCGTTTTCGACGGAGGCGGTGAGATCCGCACGCTTGTTGCCGACCAGACCGAGCGGCAACTTGAGAATATGCGTGGTCGGCGTCGCGCCGTGCGGGCGCTTCCATCGCCCGTCGTGAAACAGCAGCGCGGTCTTTTCCTGCGCGCCGGCGAGCGACAAGCGGAAGTCGTCGTCATCCTGCGCACCACCCGCCACCCCGCTCGCCTGATCGAGCACGCGCGCGACCTCGTCGTCCGACAACGGCGTACCGTCGATGCGGTCATGGCCGGCCGGTACTTCGTCCTCGCCGAGCAGTTGCACCGCGCCGACGCAGTCGCGGCCGAGCGCGGCGAGCAGATCGAACGGCTCGATCGTCGCCGTGCCGAACCGGGACGCCAGCCGGCGACGAATGGCGTCGCTGTCCGGCAGCAGATTGTCGAAGTAGTGGTTCACACGCTCGCCGCGCAACGGCGTATCGCCGACGCCGAACGGCAGCGACAGCGACAACGGGCGGCCCGCGGCGGACTGCTTCCAGCCGGCGTCGTACCGCAACTCCATGTCGCCGCGCGCCGGAATCCGCCATGTCCCGACCCGCTGGCCGTTGGCCCAGATCGACAGTGCGCGGCTGTGCGAGTTGCGCCCCATCGCTTACCAGTCGATGTCGGCAACGTCGCGTCCGTCCTTCGTGCGGACGCTGAGCTCAAGACCGTACAGCGCGGTCAGTTCGAGCAATTGGCTGAGCGACAGGCTGGCGGTGCGCGTGGTCTCGAGCGACGACAGGCGCGACTGGCCGACGCCGATGCGCGCCGCCGCCTCGGCTTGCGTCAGCCCCTTGGCCTGACGCGCGGACGACAGGATTTCGCCCAGTTGCGCGGGCGTATTGACGATGAAATCCACGGCTCGGGTCCAGTAGGCAATAAATGCAGTATATCTCTGACAGACATAAACGCAAATTATTGCTGACAGACATAAGCGTAAAATATCTCTGTCAGAAATAATCTGCGTGGTTACGCATCGCGACATTGCCGTCGGGGACGCGTACCCGACCCTATCACCCTCCGCTAAACCATAGTTTTTATCCGCTGGCGCGAATGATTTTGGCTTTGTTAGATGGATGACACTGAATCATCCGATGACAAACATCTAACAGTCCGATGACCTGCGCGTTCGCCCATACCGTCGAATCCCGCTTTGCCGAGCTGACGCCGACCGCGAAGCGCATCGCGAGCTACATGCTCGCGAACCTCGACCGTCTCGGACTCGAAACGGCCGACCAGATCGCGCAGCAGGCCGGCACCAGCGGCATCTCGGTCGGGCGCTTCCTGCGCAGCATCGGCTACCGGAACCTCGACGATCTGAAACGCGAACTGCGCGGCGGCAGCGATCGCCCGTGGATGATCACCGATCGCCTCGACGAATATCGCCGCGCCGCCGGCACACACGTGAGCGACGGCGACGGCACCCGCAGCGACGGCACGCTGGCATCGTCGCTCGATCGCGAACTCGACGCGATCCGCCACGTCTACCGGCTCGCGGAAGAACCCGTGTTCGCGCAGGTCGCGGACCGGATCGCGCATGCCGACGCCGTGTTCATCCTCGGCATCCAGTCGACCCGCGGCATCAGCAATGCGTTCAGCAGCTATCTCGAATACCTGCGCCCGCGCGTGTTCTATTCCGACGGCCAGTCGGGCTCGTACGTCGATTCGCTGAATTCCGAATTCGAGCGGCCGTACTGCATCGTCACCGATACGCGTGCCTATTCGCGCAGCGCGCGCCGCTATTGCCAGGCGGCCGCCGAGCGCGGCCAGCCGTTCGCGCTGGTCACCGATCTCTATTGCCCGTGGGCACGTGAATGGCCGGCCGACCTGCTGCAGGTGAAGACCGACGTCGGCCAGTTCTGGGATTCGCTCGCGCCGCTCACCTGCCTGTTCAACCTGCTGATCACCGCCGTGGTCGACCGCCTCGGCCCCGCGATCGACCGGCGCGTCGCGCGCAACCGCGAACTGCAGCGCACGTTCGACCAATTCGAATCCTGAGCGCCCCGACCGCCGATGAACCCTCCCCGCCTCGTCGAAATCACACCCGCCACGCATCGCGTCGAGATCGATCTCGTCTACGCGACCGAGCGCAACCTGACCGGCAAGGCGATCTACCGCCGCGCGCACTGCCTGCTGCTCGAGCCGGCCGAAGCCGCGCTGCGCCGCGCGGTCGACGTCGCCGCGCAGGCCGGCTTCACGCTGCGCGTCTACGATGCGTACCGGCCGCCGCAGGCGCAGCAGGTGCTGTGGGATTTCCTGCCCGACCCGAACTTCGTCGCCGATCTCGGCCGCGGCTCGAACCACAGCCGCGGCACCGCGCTCGACCTGACACTCGTCGACGCGAACGGCGAGGTGCTCGACATGGGCACCGGCTTCGACGAGATGGTGGCCGCGTCGGGCCACTTCCACGCGGGGCTGCCCGAAGCCGTGCAACGCAACCGGCTGCTGCTGCTCGGCGTGATGCACGCGGCCGGCTTCGCGCATATCGACAGCGAGTGGTGGCACTACGAGCTGCCCGGTTCGCATGCGTTGCCGCAGATCGACAACGACGCGAGCGGCCCGTGGCGCCTGATGTAACGACGCTGCACGTTCCCTTCACCGTTCACGTTCAACGACTTCAACGACACATGGAGAAACGCACATGAAGCCCCTGACCTCCCGGCTCGTCGCGGCGCTGGCCGCCGCGGCCGTGCTCGCCGCCGTTCCGCTTGCCGCCGCACGCGCGGAAACGCCGAAGGACATGTTCGTGATGGCCACGCTGCTCGACGAATTCACGACGCTCGATCCCGGCGAGATCTACGAGCTGGTGCCGGAGGAATACGTCGCGAACGCGTACGACCGGCTCGTGCGCGTCGACCTGCGCGATCCGTCGAAATTCAACGGCGACGTCGCGCAGTCGTGGACGGTGAGCCCCGACGGGCTGACCTATACGTTCAAGCTGCGCCCGGGCCTCAAGTTCCACTCGGGCAACCCGCTGACGGCCGACGACGTCGCCTGGTCGATCCAGCGCGCGGTGCTGCTCGACAAGGGCCCGGCCGCCGTGCTGACCGGCATCGGCCTCACGAAGGCGAACGTCGTCGCGAACGTGAAGAAGCTCGACGACCAGACGGTGTCGATCACGACCGACCACAAATACGCGCCGACCTTCGTGCTGAACGTGCTCGGCGCGTGGCCCGCGTCGGTGCTCGACAGGAAGCTGCTGCTGTCGCACCAGCAGGGCGACGACTTCGGCAACGCATGGCTGAAAACCAACGAGGCCGGCTCCGGCGCGTACAAGCTAGTCAAGTGGGCAGCCGGCGACAGCATCGTGCTGCAGCGCTTCGACGGCTACCGGCTGCCGCTCGCGATGAAGCGCATCGTGCTGCGCCACGTGCCCGAAGCGGCGAGCCAGCGCCTGCTGCTGGAAAACGGTGACGTCGACGCGGCGCGCGACCTGAGCCCCGACGATCTCGCGTCGGTCGTGAAATCCGGCAAGGCGAAGGTCATGGCCTCGCCGCAGGCGACGCTGCTCTATCTCGGCCTGAACACGAAGAACCCGACGCTTGCGAAGCCCGACGTGCAGGAAGCGCTGAAGTGGCTGGTCGATTATTCCGGCATCCAGAGCAACGTCGTGAAGACGACTTACAAGGTGCACCAGACCTTCCTGCCCGAAGGCTTCCTCGGCACGCTGAAGGCGAACCCGTACAAGCTCGACGTCGCGAAGGCGAAGGCGCTGCTTGCGAAGGCCGGCGTGCCGAACGGCTTCTCGGTGACGATGGACGTGCGCAACGACTATCCGTATACGGAGATCGCGCAGGCCGTGCAGGCGAACTTCGCGCAGGCGGGCGTCAAGGTGCAGCTGATTCCCGGCGACAACAAGCAGACGCTCGCGAAATACCGTGCGCGCCAGCACGACATCTATATCGGCGAATGGTCGGCCGACTACATCGACCCGCACAGCAATGCGCAGGGTTTCGCATGGAACCCCGACAACTCCGACAAGTCGAGCTATAAAATGCTGGCCTGGCGCAACAGCTGGGACATTCCGCAACTGACGAAGGAGACCGACGCCGCGCTCGCCGAGCCGACCGCCGCGCAACGCGCGCAACGGTATCAGGCGATGCAGAAGGACCTGCTCGCGCGCTCGCCGTTCGTGATCATGTTCGAGAAGGTCGCGCAAGTCGCGACGCGGCCCGGCGTGAGCGGGCTCGAAGTCGGACCGATCAACGATCTCGTGTCGTACCGTAACCTGAAGAAGCAATAAGATTCGCCGCATGTCGACTCCCGTCTCCTCCCTCGAAGCACTGCGCACGCTGCCCGCGCGCCGCCCGGCCGTACGCTGGGCGCTGCGCGTACTGCGCTGGGCGCTCACGCTCGCCGTCACGTTCGCGGGGCTGCTCGCGCTGACGTTCGTAATCGGCCGCAAGGTGCCGATCGATCCCGTGCTCGCGATCCTCGGCGATCGCGCGTCGGCCGAGGCGTACGCGGCCGAGCGCCTCGCGCTGGGCCTCGACAAGCCGCTCGTCACGCAGTTCCTGATCTACGCGCGCGACGTGCTGCACGGCGATCTCGGCATGTCGCTGCTGACGTCGAACCCGGTGCTCGACGACATCAGGCGCGTGTTCCCCGCGACGCTCGAACTCGCGACGATCGCGACGCTGATCGGCATCGCGATCGGCGTGCCGCTCGGCGTCGCGGCCGCGGTGAAGCACAACCGGCCGATCGACCACGTCGCGCGCTTCGTCGGCCTGATCGGCAATTCGGTGCCGGTGTTCTGGCTCGGGCTGATGGGGCTGCTGCTGTTCTATGCGCGGCTGCACTGGGTCGGCGGCCCCGGCCGGCTCGACCCGGTGTACGACGGGATGGTCGACCCGCGCACGGGCAGCCTGCTGATCGACGCGGCGCTCGCGGGCGAGTGGGACGTGTTCCGCAACGCGGTGTCGCACATCGCGCTGCCGGCCGCGATCCTCGGCTACTACTCGGTCGCGTACCTGAGCCGGATGACGCGCTCGTTCATGCTCGACCAGCTGAGCCAGGAATACATCGTCACCGCGCGCGCGAAAGGCTTGTCCGAGCGCCGCGTGATCTGGCGGCACGCGTTCGGGAACATTGCGGTGCCGCTCCTGACCGTGATCGCGCTCACGTACAGCAACCTGCTCGAAGGCTCGGTGCTGACGGAGATCGTGTTCGCGTGGCCCGGGCTCGGCTCGTACCTGACGGGTGCGCTGCTGAACGCCGACATGAACGCGGTGCTCGGCGCGACGCTCGTGATCGGTGCGATGTTCATCACCGTCAACCTGCTGACCGACGCGCTGTACCGCGTGTTCGATCCGCGTGCGCGCTGAGGGCTGCCGCGACATGACTGCTTTCACGCTGCTTCCTTTCCCGTCCATGCCGAAGGTGTCCCGATCATGAATGCCGAGCGTCTCACGCTGCGCGCGTGGCTGCTTTCCGATGCGCCCGCGTCGCGCGCGCAGGCCGCGTTCGGCCTTGCGTATCGCCGCTGGCGCCGCTTCGCCGCCAATCCGCTCAACCTGTTCGGGCTCGCGATCCTGGTCGCGCTGATCGTCGTCGCGATCGTCGGCCCGCTGATCATGCCGCACGATCCGCTGCGCCAGGTGCTGCCCGACCGCCTGCTGCCGCCCGGCTCGCCGTCGCACTGGCTCGGCACCGACCAACTCGGCCGCGACATCCTCTCGCGGCTGATCGACGGCTCGCGCCTCACGCTCGGCATCGCGCTGCTCGTGGTCGTGATCGTCGTGCCGATCGGCCTCGCGATCGGCACGACGGCCGGCTATTGCGGCGGTTTCGTCGACAGCGTGCTGATGCGCATCACCGACATCGCGCTCGCGTTCCCGAAGATCGTGCTCGCGCTCGCGTTCGCGGCCGCGCTCGGGCCCGGCGTGGTCAACGCGGTCGTTGCGATCTCGATCACCGCGTGGCCCGCCTATGCGCGGCTCGCGCGCGCGGAGACGATCCGCATCGCCCAGGCCGACTACATCCATGCGGCGCGCCTGCAAGGCGCATCGGGCCCGCGGATCCTGCTGCGCCACATCGTGCCGCTGTGCATGTCGTCGGTGATCGTGCGCGCGACGCTCGACATGGCCGGCATCATCCTGACCGTCGCGGGCCTGGGCTTCCTCGGCCTCGGCGCGCAGCCGCCGAGCCCCGAATGGGGCTTCATGGTCGCGTCCGGCCGCAACGTGCTGCTCGACGCATGGTGGGTCGCGACGCTGCCCGGCGCGGCGATCCTGCTCGTCAGCCTCGCGTTCAACCTGCTCGGCGACGGGCTGCGCGACGTCTTCGATCCGCGTCATGGAGCGTGACATGCCACTGAATTCCGTCAACGCCGCCGCGCCGCTCTGCGAGATCGACGGCCTGAAGATCGGGTTTCGCGGACACGACGGCGTCGTGTCCGACGCGGTGCGCGACCTGTCGCTGACGCTCGCGCCCGGCGAACGGCTCGGCATCGTCGGCGAATCGGGCTCCGGCAAATCGCTGACGGGCCGCGCGCTGCTCGGCCTTCTGCCCGAAGCCGCGCGCTGGTCGGCCCGCACGATGCGCTTCGCGGGCCACGACCTGCTCGCGATGTCGGCGAGCGAACGCCGGCGCCTGTGCGGCAGCCAGATGGGGATGATCCTGCAGGATCCGAAGTATTCGCTGAACCCGGTGATGACCGTCGCGAAGCAGATGGGCGAAGCATTCCGGCTGCATGAGCCGGGGCTGCGCGGCCGCGCGCTGCGCGAACGGATCGTCGATGCGCTCGCGGCCGTGCAGATCCGCGATCCGGCGCGCGTCGCCGATGCGTATCCGCACGAGCTGTCGGGCGGCATGGGCCAGCGCGTGATGATCGCGATGATGGTGTCGACCGGCCCGCGTCTGTTGATCGCCGACGAACCGACCTCCGCGCTCGACGTCGCGGTATCGATGCAGGTGCTCGCGGTGCTCGACGCGATGATCGCGCGGCACGGCACCGGCCTGATGTTCATCAGCCACGACCTGCCGCTCGTGACGTCGTTCTGCGATCGCGTCGCGGTGATGTATGCAGGCCGCGTCGTCGAAACCTGCGCCGCGCGCGACCTGCGCAACGCCACGCATCCCTACACACGCGGGCTGCTCGCGGCGAACCCGCCGCTCGCGAACCCGCCCGACGAACTGCCGGTGCTGCGGCGCGATCCGGCGTGGCTCGATACCGTTTCGCCTGCCGGCGCCGCGACGGCACAACAGGAGTCCGCCCGATGATCGACGTCGATCACGCCTCGATCCGTTTTCCGACCCGCACGGGCCATGTCGACGCCGTGCGCGATGCGAGCTTCGCGGTGCGCGACGGCGAAGTGTTCGGCCTCGTCGGCGAATCGGGCTCCGGCAAGTCGACGCTGCTGCGTGCGCTGACCGGCCTCGTGCCGCTCGCGGGCGGCAGCCTGTCGATCGACGGCCGGCCCGTCGGCGGCACGCCCGACCGCGCATTCCGCCGCCACGTGCAGATGGTGTTCCAGGATCCGTACGCGTCGCTGCATCCGCGCTTCACGGTCGACCAGACGCTGCGCGAGCCGCTGTCGATCCACGGGATCGACGACGCCGACGCGCGCATCGCCCGCGCGCTGTCCGAAGTCGGGCTCGGCCCGGCGTTCCGCTTCCGCTATCCGCACCAGCTGTCGGGCGGCCAGCGCCAGCGTGTCGCGATCGCGCGCGCGCTGATCGTCGAGCCGCGTGTGCTGCTGCTCGACGAGCCGACCTCCGCGCTCGACGTGTCGGTGCAGGCAGAGATCCTGAACCTGCTGCGCCGCCTGCATCGCGAACGCAATCTGACGATGATCCTCGTCAGCCACAACCTCGCGGTGATCGGCTTCCTGTGCCAGCGCGTCGCGGTGATGCAGCACGGCGAGATCGTCGAACAGCTGCGGATCGAGGACGTGCGCGCCGGGCAGGTGGCACGCGACTACACGCGCACGCTGCTGCGCGCGACCGAAGGGTATCGCCGGCTCGATCCGGTCGCCTGACATGTGCGCGACGCGCGGGCGTGCGATACTCGGCACCCCGTGCGTCGGTGCGCCAGTGCGCTGACGCGCCGCCGAATGGAACCCTCGCGCGCCGCGCGGGTCCATGTCCTTTCGTCAACAGCTCAACAGCTATAGGGAGGCGTTCATGCTGCAATTCATCGAAACCCTGGTGGTCGGGCTCATCGTCGGCCTCCTCGCCCGTGCGCTCAAGCCCGGCGACGACAAGATGGGTATCCTGATGACCATCGTGCTCGGTATCGTCGGCTCGCTCGTCGCGGGCTACGTCGGCCGCGCTGCCGGCTGGTATGCGCCGGGCCAGGGCGCCGGCTGGATCGCGTCAATCATCGGCGCGATCGTGCTGCTCGTGATCGTCGGCGCGGTGCGCAAGCGCGCGGGCTGACCGCCGCATCGCCCGCGTCGATGCACAACGGCCGCTCGTTCGCACGAGCGGCCGTTTTCTTTTTGCATACCTCAATTCGCGCCACCCGTGAATCGTTGAATCCTCAACGATTTACCGGCAAACGCCGCATCCATTGACGCCCCTTCCGCTAGCGTATGCCACCGGCAATACCCTGACTTGCGGCCGCACAAATTTGAGATAAATTGATTGAAGAAATACGGCGTCATTTGCTTATTGCCGTTATTTCCGTCTTTTCATTCAAGAGGTCCGATGGATTTGCCGTTTACGCATACAGCACCGCAGCGTTGACGGACTGCCATTCGAGCGGCCCCGCTGCGACGCGCTTCCTCTCTGGAGCCTGTCATGAAGCATCGCCCGTTTGCCGCCTCGTTTGCCCTGGCTGCCGCGCTTCTGGCCTCGTCCTCGTCATATGCCGCCGGCGCGTCCGGCATCATCCACTTCACCGGCATGATCGTCGAGCCGCCGTGCTCGTTCGCGCTCGACACCGCCGACACCGCGCATGCGCACGTGCGCGCCGACTGCCCGCGTCCGGCGACCGGACAGGTCGCGTTCGTCGACGCGGCCAGCCTGCGCACGATCAAGACCACGACCTTTACGCAGGCGTCGCGCGCAATCGTTTTACCGGACCGTCCGGGCAACGCGCATGCGCCGATGATCGCCGTCGTCACCTATCAGTAAGCAACATGCGCCGCCGGCGTCGCGTCGCGCGTCAGTCGCGATGGCTGGCGATCCAGTCGCTGAACGCGCGAATCTTCTGCTGGCTGCCGATGCTCTCGGGATAGACGAAGAAATAGCGGGCGCCGGTCTCGAGCACGATGTCGAACGGCCGTTCGAGCCGGCGCGCGCTGACGTCGTCGTCGACGAGCGTCACGTCGCCGATCGCGACGCCGAAGCCCTGCATCGCCGCGTTCGTGGCGAGATCGAGCGTGTCGAAGGTCGGGCCGCGCTCCGCGTCGACGGCACGCTCGCCCGCGTAATCGAGCCACGCGCGCCAGTCGCGATGGTCGCGCGTCGGATGCAGCAGCGTATGGCGCGCGAGATCGCCGACCGCATCGAGCGGCGTCGCGTGCCGCAGCTCGGGTGCGCACACCGGCGTCAGCCGCTCGTCGAACAGCGGCAGCGCGAACACGCCCGCGCCCGGCGACGTGCCATAGACGACCGCCGCATCGAACGGCTCGGCCGAGAAATCGACGACGTGCTGCCACGCGGTCGTGATCTGCACGTGGAGATCGGGATGCTCGCCCTGGAAGCGCATGATGCGCGGCAGCATCCAGCGCATCACGCAGGTCGGCACCTTCAGCGCGAGATCGGTGCGCTGCCGCGTGAGCTTCATCGAGATGTCCTCGATTCGCGCGAAGCTCTCGTTGACGACCGGCAGCAATTGCTCGCCCTCCGCCGTCAGCGTGAGGCCCTTCGCGTGCCGCTTGAACAACGGAAAGCCGTAGTGCGCCTCGAGTGTCAGGATCTGCCGGCTCACCGCGCCCTGCGTGAGGCACAGCTGCTCGGCCGCGCGCGTGAAGCTGCGGTGGCGAGCCACGGTCGAAAATATCTGCAGCGCGTGCAGGGGCGGAAGTCGGCGCATGACGAAGCGGGTAAGGCGGGTAAACGGACCGCGGATCGCGGATCGACCGCGCCGAACGACGGCGCGGCAGGACCGCGCGTCGACATCGGCGCGCGCTGATCGACACGATAAGCCAAACGCGGGCTTTACGCGAGGTGCGCCGGGCGCTCAGGTCGTAGGAACTAGCGCGCCCGCCGCGATGCGTGACGCCGACGCGACGACGTCCGCTCGTGCCGCCGCGCTCAGACGGTGGGAACGAGCGCACCCGCTGCGATGCGCGCCTCCGACGCGACAACGTCCGCGCGTGCCGCCGCGCTCAGGCGGTGGGAACAAGCGCACCCGCCGCGATGCGCGCCGCCGACGCGACGACGTCCGCGCGTGCCGCCGCGCTCAGGCCGTGGGAACGAGCGCGCCCGCCGCGATGCGCGCCGCCGATGCGACGACGTCCGCGCGTGCCGCCGCGTCGGCACGCGGCTGCGTGAACGACACGGCCAGCACGATCGGCGCGCGCGACGGCGGCCACAGCACCGCGACGTCGGTCGTCGTGCCGTAGCCGCCGGTGCCGGTTTTGCCGGCACTGCGCCAGCCGGGCGGCACGCCGGCCGCGATTCCGGTCGCGCCGCCGGTCATCCATTCGGTGAGCTGCGCACGCTGCGGCTCGCGCAGCGTGTCGCCGAGCAGCAGCCGCTGCAGCATGTCGACCATCGCGACCGGCGTCGACGTATCGCGCTCGTCGCCGGGCGCGGCCTGGTTCAGTTCGGGTTCCCAGCGGTCGAGCCGGAACGCGGTGTCGCCGCTCTCGTGCGCGAACGACGTGACGGCCTGCGGGCCGCCGAGCACGCCCATCAACAGGTTCCCCGCGCCCTTGTCGCCCGACTGCAGCAGCGCGGTGCAGAGCTGCGCGATCGTCATCCCCGTATCCACGTGGCTTTCCGTCACCGGCGACCCGGCCACGACCTCGTAGCGGCGGTACAGGATGCGGCGCGGCAGCAGCGATGCGTCGAGCGAACCGCGCGCGAGTATCGCGGCGGCGGCGACGACCGCATAGGTGCCGCACAGCGGGAAGCGCTCGCGCGCGTGATGCGCGATGCGCGTACCGTTCGACGTATCGAGTGCGGCAACGCCGAGCCGGCCGTTCGACGCTTTTTCGAGCGCGGCGAGCTCGGCCTGGGCGACGTGGGCGCGCCCCTGGTCGGCGACGGGTGCCGACGAGCAGGCGGCGACGAACGGCGCGGCGACGGCGGCGAGCAACAGCGAGCGGCGTGTCGGAGAGTGTTCCATGGATGAAGGCTGTTCGGTCGGAAACGGTGGCACGGAGCAACGCACGCGCGCATCGGCGATGCGCGCGTGTTCACGCCGACGGCCGGCTCGCGACGGCATTCGCCGCGCATCCCCGAAGACGTCCGTCGGCCCCGCATGCGGCGGGACTCACATGAACAGACCCTAGCGTAGCAGCGCGCGCCGCTCGCGTCAGCCTTGCGACGAAGGCAGGTACGGCATCGGATTGACGGGCTTGCCGTCACGCCGCACCTCGAACAGCAGCGCGACACGCGCGTTGTCGAGGTCGCCCATCTCGGCGATCTCGTCGCCCTGGCGCACGATGTCGCCGGTCTTCACGAGCAGCTTGCGGTTGTGCGCATAGGCCGTGAGGAAATCGGCGTTGTGCTGGACGATGATCAAGGTGCCGTAATCGTTCAGGCCGGTGCCCGCGTACATCACGCGGCCGTCGGCGGCCGCGCGAACCGGATCGCCCGGCCGGCCGGCGATCTGGATGCCGCGGTTCTGCCCCGGCTTGAACGCATCGACGATCTTGCCCTGCGCGGGCCATCTGAGCGCCACCGCGCCCGCATGGCGCCGGGTTTCCTTCACGACCTGCCGGTCGCTCGCCGTCGACGCGCTCGCCTGCGCGGCGCCTGCCGCATTGCTCGCGGCGGCCGGTGCGGCCGCCTGCGCGCTGGCCGACGCGCCCGGCGCCTGCAGCGACTGCTGCCGGACGATGCGCAGCACCTGCCCCATGCGCAGCGCGCCGCGCCCGTTGAGCTTGTTCCAGGTCCGCAGGTCGGCGACGCTGCAGTCGTTGGCGGACGCGATGCCCGACAGCGTGTCGCCGCGTTTCACCACGTACTTCTGCGCGACGAGAATGGGCGCCGGCGGCGCCGCCGGCGCGGCGGCGGGCTGGCCCGACGTCGCGCCCGCCAGCGTATCGCTCGGCGGGACGGACGGCGTACTGGCGCAACCGGCCATGACGAGCACCGCGGCCAAGCCGGACAGCCACGCCGACTTGCGGCAAATCTCGCGCTGTTTCATGGACGATCGACTCCGGTTTGACAATCTTTCAAGCATCTCAAAAACGGAACGGCCGACGTGTAACCGGATGCAAACAATGATGACAAACGATCACGAACCGGGTGCCGGCAAACACTTGTTACCGGGAATACGGTCGGATTCGGAAAAACTTGACGGTATTGGACGTGCGATTCGGAAGAAATTTCGCGATGCACCTATTATTTCGAAAAGCTTTCATTGCGCGCGTGAGCGCGCCGGCGAGCCAATGCGGCCCGCACCGCCCGCCCGCTCAACGCAGCCAGTCGACCAGCTCCGCGCAGGCCCACGCGATGCCGATGCACAGGAACAGCACGTGCAGCGCGATCTTGAACGACACGCCCCACGACGAATCGACCCGCATGACAGTCTCCCCCGGTTGATATGCGGCCATGATCCGGCATCGATCCCGCCCCGAAAATGAGGAACCGGCGAACCGGGCCTCAGGCCCAGCCTGAGACCGGTGCGGCGGTTCCTGCTAACTTATCGGCCATACCCATCCTTACGCGCCCCCAACGATCATGCGCTTCGACCTGACCGACCTGCGGCTCTTCCTGAACATCTGCGAGGCCGGCACGATCACGGGCGGCGCGGAGCGCACCCACATCACGCTGCAGGCCGCCAGCGAGCGCATCCGCGGGATGGAGGACGAGCTCGGCGTGCCGCTGCTGCACCGGACCAAGTCGGGCGCGCAGGTAACCGACGCCGGCCGCGCGCTCGAGCACCACGCGCGCACGGTGCTGCAGCAGATCGACCACATGCGCGGCGAGCTGCAGCAATACGGCCAGGGGCTGCGCGGGCATATCCGGCTGCTGTGCAACACGGCGTCGCTGAGCGAATACCTGCCCGACGCGCTCGCCGCGTATCTGCCGCTTCACCCGAAACTGTCGATCAGCGTCGAGGAGCGCTCGAGCCAGGACATCGTGCATGCGATCCGCAACAGGACGGCCGAGGTCGGCATCGTCGCCGATTCGGTCGGGCTCGGCGGGCTCGAACAGAAGCCGTTCAGAGAGGACTGGCTGATCGCGGTCGTGCCGGCCGGTCATCCGCTCGCCGCGCGCGACAAGGTCGCGTTCGACGAGATCGCCGACGCGGACTTCATCGGGCTGACCGACGGCAGCGCGCTGCAGGTCCATCTGGCGGACCAGGCGCGTGCGCTCGGCAAGCGGATCCGCTACCGTGTGCAGCTGAAGAGTTTCGATGCGATCTGCCGCGTGATCGCAAGCGGCGTGGGGATCGGCATCGTGTCGCGCCATGCGGCCGAACGGGCGATGCAGACGATGGACGTGCGGCTCGTCGAGCTGTCCGATGCGTGGAGCCACCGCAAGCTGACGCTCTGCGCGCGCTCGTTCGATGCGCTGCCGAAATACACGCAGGCGTTCGTGTCGTATCTGTCGGGCGACATGCCGCCACGCTGAACGTCGCGCGCTCCGCTCCGCAACAGCGCGGCGATAACCGAGGAGACATCGCAGCCATGACCGGACCCGAACTCGCGATGCACTATCGCGCCTACATCGACTGCCTGAACCGGCAGGACTGGCCGGCGCTCGGCCGGTACGTCGCCGACAACGTGATCCACAACGACCGGCCGCTCGGCCTGGCCGGCTATCGCGCGATGCTGGAGCAGGATTTCCGCGACATTCCGGATCTCCATTTCGAGGTCCGGCTGCTCGTGTGCGAACCGCCGCGCATCGCATGCCGGCTGCGCTTCGCCTGTGCGCCGAAAGGGACCTTCATGGGGCTCGCCGTCGACGGCACGCGCGTCACGTTCGCCGAAAACGTCTTCTACGAATTTCACGACGGAAGGATCCGGCAGGTGTGGTCGGTGATCGACAAGGCCGCGATCGAAGCGCAGCTTTAGCACGGCGCGGGACGGCCGCCGGACGGGATCGACGAGCCGATACCCGGCCTGATCCGATTTGACTCTTAAGGGTAACGTTTTCCAAAAATCCCACCGAAAAACGCACCGCCCGTGTACCTTTCCGCCACCGCTGTCACCGCCGAGATATTCACGCCGCGCCGCAGCGAAAAAAACAGAAACCGCGGAAATTTCTACGTGAATATGCCCTTCTTCATGCACATTGTGCTTTGGCCATTCGGGTTTTCACCGGCGCATCCGGCGCGAAAGCGCGTTGACATCGAATCAATCGAAGCCTAAATTTGGAAAACGTTTTCCCTTCATATCGGCGCGACGGCGGCCACGGCTCGCGCAGGGAGAACGCTTGCCTGCTCGAGTAGTGATTCAAGCCGTCCGTCCACAGGGATCAGGGTTGCGAGACGGAGGCCGGGTCGGGCGTCGAGCGCGGCAACGGTTGAACCCGCCCGCCCTTCATTACCATTCGAACCTGGAGACACAATGCATACGCGCAGCAGATTCGCGCTCGGCGCCGCGCTCAGCGCCTTTTCCGTCCTGTTCGTCAGCGCATGCGGCGGCAACGACGTGACCGCCCCGCCACCCTCGTCGCCCCCGTCGTCGACACCCGCGCTCGCACCGAACTCGCTGCAGGCGCTCGTCTACGGCGCACCCGACACCAGCGTGCCGGCCGGCACGACCATTCCGGCCACGATGATGGGCCAGATGCGCGCGCTGTTCGACCTGATCCGGAAGTCGCCCGACTTCACGCAGGTCGTCATGGATCTCGGCGACGGTTCGCCGGTTCACGTGCTCGACACGAACACCGGCGACAAATTCCTGCCCGGCAAGCTCGCGCTCGGCCTGTCGTACATCCTGATCGACATGAAGTCGAAGGGCGATCCGCAATACGCGAGCTACCTCGCGACGTACCAGACGATCACGACCGCGATGATGGCGCAGTCGGGCAGCAACTACACGTATGCGAACACGTCATGGGGCGAGTACTACTACCTCGTCGCGCTGAACAACCTGAAGGCGCACGGCATGCTCAACGAAGTCTTCAGCGACGCGATGCTCGCGACGCTGCAGCAACGGCTCACCTTCTGCGACATGTTCGGCCCCGATGCGAGCGGCAAGACCAGCACCTGCCCGGCCGCCGGCACGCCGATCGACATCGCGTCGCTCAACACCGCGCAGAACTACTATGCGGTGTCCTACGGAATTGCCGGCCTGCGGCAGAAACTCGGCTGGAGCAATCCGTCGTTCTCGTCGGCGACCGATCCGGCCGTCGCGACGATGGGGGCGCGCGATGCGCTGCTGTACACACTGACGAACCACATCCGCAGGGATTCGTCGGGCGGGTTCTCCGACGAAGCGTCGAACACGCACACGACCTACTACGACCAGGCGCGCTTCGACCGCTACAGCACGCTGCTGATCGGTGAAGTGGTCGAGCGCACGTTCGAGATGGACAACGTGGCGAATCTCACGCCCGAACTGAAGGGCTATCTGCGCAAGTCGGTCGACCTGATCCTGCCGCAGCTGAACGCCAACGGCCAGGGCTTCAACTACGGTCGCTCGATCGGTCCGTACGGTGATTCCGCGTTCATGGAGGTGCTGACGGCCGCCGCCAACGCCGGCGTGCTGACCGACCAGGAGAAGCAGGTCGCGTATGCGTTCATCTACCAGGCCGCGCATCGTTTCGACACGTACTGGTACGACCCGTCGCTGCCGACGCCGTCGGTGAACATGTGGGTCAAGGGCCGCGGCACCGACGCGTATCGCGGCAAGCCGCGCGTGATGGGCGAGAATTTCAGCCTGCTGCACCAGTACCTGTACGTGAACGCGTGGTGGAACAAGCTCGGCTTCGGCGGGAAGGCGCCGATGGCCGATGCGGACTACGGCGCATGGCTCGACGCGCTGCCGCGCTACACGCTGACCTGGTACAACCAGCCGACCGATGCCGCCCATCCGTACAGCGCCGCGCTGCTCACCGTGCGCGACGGCCGGCGCGTGATCAACCTGAACCTGAGCCAGGCGCCCGACTACAACTCGTACACGCCGTACTACCCGGTGCCGTTCTCGGACAAGCTGATCTACGGCACGACCGATCTCGGCTATGCGCTGTTGGTGCCGCAGGTGACGTACAACGCAAAGACGTACATTCCCGTCACGTACTACAAGAACCTGAACGTGCAGCAAAGCAACGGCCGGGTGATCGTGTCGTTCGATACGACGAAGTTCCGTCTCGCATCGAAGAACGCGGCATACACGACGGATCTCGACCTGCAGGTGCATACGGTGCTGACGTTCGCGCACGGCACCGTCTCGCGCAGCGATACGCTGAGTTCAGGCACGCTCACGGGCAACCTCGCGGTCGAGACGGACTTCACGTCGTTCGCGGATTTCGCGTCGACGCAGGCCAACGGCGACGGCGTGTCGGTGACGTACGCGAACAGCGCCGCGACCGGCTATGCGGCGTCCGGGTTCGACAACTGCGCGCTGTCCGCCTTCGACACGGTCAACGGCGCAACGAACCCGCTGTCGACGACGCCGATCGGCCAGCTGCATTCGAACTTCGCGTGCAAGACCAGTCCGTTCGCGCTCGGTGCGGGCGCCACCCGCACGTTCGGGTGGACGCTGAAATACGCCGACCCGGCCTGAGCGGCATGGCCGCCGTTCCGTGAGCGTCCTCGAAGCCGGCTTTCGAAACCGGCTTCGTGGCATTCACGCCGGGCGCGCATCGCGCGTGTCGGCAATGCCCGCTCACCGCCACGCCGAAACGGCCATATAGGCGCCGAGCGCGATCATCCCGACGAAGAAGCAGCGCTTGAACGCCTTCTCGCTCATCACGCGCCGCGCGTACTGCCCGCCGATCATCCCCGCGAGCGCCGGCACGAGTGCCAGCGCCGATACGCCGAGATCGACCGTCTGCAGCGCGCCCGTCACGCGCAACTGCAGGCCGAGCGTGATCGTCGACGCGGTAAACGACAACCCGAGCGCCTGGATCAGGTCGTCCTTCGACAGGCGCAGCGCCTGCAGGTACGGCACGGCCGGCACGACGAACACGCCGGTCGCGGCCGTCACGACGCCCGTCAGGTAGCCGACCGCGGCCGACAGCCACTTTTCGTGACGGCCCGGCGCGGGCAGCCGCGCGGCGGCGAGCCCCCAGCCGCCGTATGCGACCAGCACGATGCCGAGTGCCGCACGGGTCCATGCGCTGGCGGCCGCGAGCGCGGGCAGCCCGCCCGTCAGCGTGCCGAGCGTCAGCCCGGCGAGCAGCGGCCACAAACGCCGCAGCAATGGCCGGAACGACGGGCCGAGCCACAACTGCCACACGTTGGTGATGAACGACGGCACGAGCAGCAGGCTCGCGGCGGCCGACGGCGGCATCGCGAGCGTCAGCAGCCCCATCGCGATCGTCGGCAGGCCGAGGCCGATCATGCCCTTGACCGCGCCGGCGAGCAGAAAGACCAGCACGATGATCGTCAGCGTATGCGTTTGCATGGCGGGGGTTCGGTCCGGTTGAATACGGCGCCGATGGTGAACCACCGTCACGCCGTCGGCCATCTGGCTTTGCCTGAGGCTGGCTCGGGCCCGCCCGGCGGGGCCTGTCACCCCGCTACCCCGCCACCCATCGCCTCATCGCCTCATCGCCTCATCGCCTCATCGCCTCATCGCCTCATCGCCCCGTTGCCCGGTGCGCGTTGCCCGGTGCCCGTTGCCCCGTCGCCCCGTCGCCCCACCATGCGCGCCGTTCAGGCACCGTGCGCCGGCCCCCGTCCCTGCTCGCTGTCGAGGTGCGCCATCTGCGCGGCCGGATAACGCTCGCCGGCAGCCGCCCCGGCGGGCACCGCCGTTTCGATGCGGGCGAGATCATCGACCGTTAGTTGCAATTTAGATGCCTGAAGCGCGTCCTGGAGTTGCGTGCGCTTGCGTGCGCCGATCAGCGGCACGATGTCGTCGCCGCGCGACAGCGCCCACGCGATCGCGATCTGCGCCGGGTTGCTGCCCTTCTCGTCGGCGATCGCGCGCAGCGCGTCGACCAGCGCGAGGTTGTGCGCGAGGTTCTCGCCCTGGAACCGCGGGCTGGCCGCGCGGAAATCGCGCTCGCCCTGCCGCGCCGCGCTCCAGCCGCCGCCGAGCAGCCCGCGCGACAGCACGCCGTAGGCCGTCACGCCGATCCCGAGTTCGCGGCACACCGGCAGGATGTCCGTCTCGATCCCGCGCGACAGCAGCGAGTATTCGATCTGCAGGTCGGCGATCGGCGCGACGGTCGCCGCGCGGCGGATCGTGTCGGCACCGACCTCCGACAGGCCGATGTGGCGCACGTAGCCGGCCTTCACGAGATCGGCGATCGCCCCGACCGTCTCTTCGATCGGCACCGCCGGATCGACGCGCGCCGGCCGGTAGATGTCGATGTGGTCGGTGCCGAGCCGCTTCAGCGAATACGCGACGAAATTACGGATCGCCTGCGGCCGCGCGTCGTAGCCGACGAACGCGCCGGCCGGATCGCGCAGCGCGCCGAACTTCACGCTGATCAGCACCTGGTCGCGCGTGCGGCCGCGCAGCGCGTCGCGGATCAGCATCTCGTTGTCGCCCATCCCGTAGAAGTCGCCCGTATCGAGCAGCGTGATCCCGTTGTCGAGCGCCGCGTGCAGCGTCGCGATGCTTTCGTCGCGATCCGCCGGCCCGTAGAGATCCGACATCCCCATGCAGCCGAGCCCGATCGCCGATACCTGCGGGCCCGTGCGGCCCAGTTGACGCTTGTCCATGTCCGTTTCCTCGCGGTGGTGAGTGAATGAACCGGATTCTGGGCGTAACGCGGCGCGCGATAAACACGAAACGCCCAACCAAATCATTCGACGCTGATTAACAATGGAGCCTTTCCCGATCCGCCACGTTTCCGCCCCGCATGGACCATCTGCATGCAATGCGCATCTTTGCGCGCGTCGCTCACCTCGGCAGCTTCACGAAAGCCGCCGAGCAGTTGCAATTGCCGCGCCCGACCGTCAGCAATGCCGTCCAGTACCTGGAGAAGCACCTGAAGGTGCGCCTGTTGCAGCGGACGACGCGGCGCGTCGCGCTGACCGCGGAAGGCGCGACCTACTACGAGCGCTGCACGCGGCTGCTGGCCGACCTGGACGACGCCGAGACGCTGTTCGACGATGCCGGTGCGTCGCCGCGCGGCCTGATCCGCGTCGACCTCCCCGAGCGCTTTGCACTGGACAAGGTGATTCCGGCGCTGCCGGATTTCCACGCACGCTATCCCGACCTGCGCGTGGTGCTGAGCACGACCGACCGCTTCGTCGATCTCGTCGCCGACGGGATCGACTGCGCGGTGCGGGTCGGCGTGCTGTCCGACACGTCGCTGGTCGCGCGGCGCGTCGGCGAGATGGCACAGATCAACTGCGCGTCACCCGCGTATCTTGCGCGATACGGCACGCCGCGCTCGCCGGACGATCTGCCCGACCACGTCGCGGTCGGCTATTTCTCGAGCCGCACGGGCCGCGAGCTGGACTGGGAATATGCGGACATGGATTCCGGCGCGCTGCAGACCGTGAAGATGCGCAGCGTGGTTGCGGTGAACAGCTCGCACGCGTATCTCGCGTGCTGCCTCGCGGGCCTCGGGCTGATCCAGGCGCCGCGCGACGGGCTCGCGCCGCTGCTGGAAGACGGCTCGCTGGTCGAGGTGCTGCCCGAATGGCATGCGGCGCCGCTGCCGGTGTCGGTCGTGTTTCCGAACAGCCGGCATCTGGCGCCGCGCGTGCGGATCTTCGTCGACTGGCTCGCGCACACGCTCGACGACGCGCACCGGGCACAATGACGACGGCCGGCACCGGGGCAACCCACCCCGGGCGCCGGCCGGTCAAGGGCACTCAGAACTTGTGGCGGATCGCGGCGCGCACCGCGAACTGGTTCGCCGACGACGACGGACCGTCCGTCCCGACCACGTAGCCGCCGTCGGCCGCGGTGCCCGTCTTGTCGCCGGCGACCTTCTGCCATGCGCCCTGCAGGTAGACGTCGGTGCGCTTGGACAGGCTGTAGTCGGCCATCAGCCCGACCGTGTGATATTTCGGCTTGAACGAGCCGGCCGCGGCGTCGAACTTGCCGTCGGTATACACGTACTGCGCGCCGAGATAGAAATCGGGCGTGAGCTGGTACTTGCCGTTGATCTCGAAGTTCTGGAACCTGGTCGCCGTGAGCCCGAGGCCGTCGAACGTCGACGCCGGCAGGTAGACGGTCGACACCGGGTTCTTCACGTCGGTCTTCGTATAGACGAAGCCGACCGTCGCCGGACCGAACGTATAGTTGATGCCGCCGCCGAAAATCCGCAGGCGGTCGGCGACGAAGTTCGCGTCGTCGGCCGCGATCGCGCCCGCATTGCCGACGCCCGGGCTGTTCGCCTGCAGATACGCGGCCGCGACCTGCAGCCCGGCCAGCGAATACTGCGCGCCGATGCTGTACTGGCGGTTGGTCGAGAAGCCCGTGCTGTTGCTGAAGCTGTAGGTGCCGCCGAACGACAGCCCGTTCCAGTCGGGGCTCGCGTACTTGACCGTGTTGTTGACGCGGAACGAGTTGTCCGTGTTGTCGTTGTCGAACGGGTGCGAGAACAGCGTGCCGCCCCAGTTGCCGTTCGCGGTGAGCGGCGCGAGATAGTCGACGACCGCATCGTACTGGCGGCCGAAGGTCAGCGTGCCGAAGCGCGACGCGCTCAGCCCGACGAACGCCTGGCGGCCGAACATCCGGCCGCCCTGGTTGAACCGGCCGTTGTTCACGTCGAAGCCGTTTTCCAGCGTGAAGATCGCCTTCAGCCCGCCGCCGAGATCCTCGCTGCCCTTCAGGCCCCAGCGGCTGCCCTGCGCATAGCCGCTCGCGAGCTGGTAATTCGTTTTTCCGACCCCGTTCACGCTCACGTTGTTCGTGTAGTTGAAGCCCTCGTCGATCAGGCCGTACAGCGTCACGCTGTCCTGCGCGAAGGCCGGCGCGGCGAAAGCGGCCAGCGCGGCGGCAAAAATGACGTGCTTCTTCATGACGGATCTCCGGAGCCGGGTGCCGGACAGGCCATTCGCCCGGCGATTGTTTGGTCTGTTTTATAGAGGTGGCCCGCAGGGCGGACTGCGCGGTGTGCGGCCGCGAGGACAAAATGGTGTCACGTCGCAAACCGCCCGTCCATCGGGGCGTGGGCGCGGCCAGCAAAGCGTTGCGCTCGTCCAACTGCCCTGTTCTTCCGATGCCATGAGCACGCTTATCGGCAGCGGCCGGCCGGCCCGCTATCCGCGTAAACCCGGACGGCACCGCATCGGTGGCACAATGCGCATCCGTTCGTCATTTCTTCACGAATTCATGCTTCACCCCGATTCATGCGCGGCAGGTGCCGGCCGCGCACGCGGCGCGCGCCGGGAGGCGGCCCGATGACCGCCGCCGCCCGGGCCGGCCGCTACGCCGAACTCGATTTCTTCCGCGGCCTCGTGCTGCTGGTGATCGTCGTCGATCACATCGGCGGCAGCATCCTGTCGCGCGTGACGCTGCATGCGTACGCGCTGTGCGATGCGGCCGAGGTGTTCGTGTTCCTTGGCGGTTTCGCGACCGCCATCGCCTACAACTCGCTCGCCGAGCGCCACGACGAGGCCGCTGCGCGCCAGCGTTTCATCCGCCGTGCGTTCGAGATCTACCGCGCATTCCTCGTGACGGCCGGCCTGATGCTGCTGATCACCGCCGTGCTGAACGCGTTCTCGATCGACGGCCCTAACATGCCGACCAACGATCTCGACGGCCTGCTCCACAAGCCGCTCGCCGCGCTGCGCGACATCCTGCTGTTCCGCCGCCAGCCGTATCTCGCGTCGGTGCTGCCGATGTATGCGTTCTTCGCGCTGCTCGTCCCGCTCGCGCTGCCGCTCGCGCGCACCCAGCCGTGGCTGATGCTCGCGTTCAGCGGCTCGCTCTGGTACGCGGCGCCGCACGTCGCGCGCTTCTTGCCGACCGTCGAAGGCGCACCGTGGGACTTCAACCCGTTCGCGTGGCAGTTCCTGTTCGTGCTCGGCGTGATCGCGCGCTGCCAGCCCGTCTACCAGACGCTCGCGCCGAAACCGCAGGGCTGGCTGCTGACGGCCGTATCGCTCGCGATCGTCGCGGCCGGCGCGTACTACCGGCTGCGCGTCGAGCCGTTCCCGACCGATCCGTCGATCAAGCAGAACCTCGGCGCGCTGCGGCTCGCGAACTTCCTCGCGATCGCGTGGCTCGCGGCCAAGCTCGTGCACCTCGGGTGGATGAAGAAGGTCGCGCACGCGATGCCGTGGATCGGCACGATCGGCCGCCAGGGGCTGCTGTGCTTCGTCGCCGGCACCGGCATCTCGCTCGCGGTCGACTCGCTGCTCTACCAGGCGACCGAAGGCTATCTCGACGTGCCGCTCGGCCTGGCTGCCGACGTCGTCGCGATGGGCCTGCTGTATCTCGTCGCGAAGCTTTATGCGCCGCTGGTGTCGCGGCTGTCGTTCCCGTTCCGTACGCGGCGATGACGTGCCGCGCCGTCACGCGCCGCTGCTACGATAGCGGGCGCCTCTCCTGAAACGCTTCGCCATGCGCCGACTCGCCCTTCCGTTCGCCGTCGCCCTGATCGCCGGCTCCATCGCCACCGCCCACGCCACGCCGGGCGGGCCCGCGGCTGCGCCGGCGACGTCCGCGCCCGCGATCGTCCCGCCCGCAACGGTCGCGCCGGCCGCCCAGGAACCGCCGGTGAATCCGGGCAGCAGCGTCGTGCTGCGCGCGTTCCGGTCGGCGTCGCTCAAGCGCGACTGGTCGTACACGGTCTACCTGCCGCCCGGCTACAACCCGGAAGGCGCGCGCTACCCGGTGCTGTACCTGCTGCACGGCAATGCCGGCAATGCAAACGACTGGATCACGCAGGGCCGGCTGCAGGCCACGGCCGACACGCTGATCGAACGCCGCGAGATCCCGCCCGTCGTGATCGTGATGCCGCAAGGCGGCACCGACTGGTACGTCGACCGCAAGGAGAAGATGCAGAGCGCGTTCCTGAACGACCTGCTGCCGGAAGTCGAAGCGCACTTCGCGGTGTCGAACCAGCGCGCGGGCCGCGCGATCGGCGGCGTGTCGATGGGCGGCTTCGGCGCGCTGCGTTTCTCGCTGCTCGAACCGGGCCTGTTCTGCGGCGCGATGCTGTTGAGCCCCGCGATCTACGCGAACGAGCCGCCGCTCAATTCCGCCGCGCGCTATGTCGGCGTGTTCGGCGACCGGCAGTTCGACCCGCGCGTGTGGCACGAGCTGAACTACCCGGCCCTGATGCGCGGCTATTTCGCGCGCAACTGGCGCGTGCCGATGTTCATCGCGGCCGGCGACGACGACCTGACGATCCAGGCCGAATCGAGCGTGCTGTACACGCAACTGCGCCGAGCGCAGAACCCGGCCGAACTGCGCATCGTCGATGGCGGGCACACGTGGGACGTGTGGCGCGGGGTGCTCGGGTCGGGGTTGAAGTACGCGCTGGAATGCGTGAAGTAATGGAGCCGGCCGACGCGTCAGGCAACCGCACAACGATCACCTGACGCCGCTTCCTACTCTGCGCCGGCGTCGCCGGCGCAAGGCGCGCGCCGCGCTGTCGCGCTGCCTCGCGCCCGATTCAATTCCACGCGTGACGCGCCGGCCGCACGCCGTTCAGGTAGTAGTTGCCGACGAGGTGATACTTCCACCGCACCGGATCGTGCAGCGTGTGCGTGCGCGCATTGCGCCAGTGCCGGTCGAGATTGTGTTCGGCGAGCGTCGACTGCGTGCCCGCCAGCTCGAACAGCTTCTCGCCCGCGAGCAGCGCGATCTCGGTCGTCAGCACCTTCGCCTCGCCGACCGCGACCGATGCACGCGCGACATCGTCGTCGGTCACCGTGCCGCGCGCGCCGATCTCGTCGAGCGTGCGCGCCGCGCGTTCGAGCAGCGCTTCCGCCGCATGCAGCTGGATATGCAGACGGCCGATCTCGCGGACGATCAACGGATCGTCGGCCGCCCGTTCGACGCCGCTGTCGACCCACGGCCGCGTGCGCGTGCGCACGAACGCCTCCGTATCGGCGATCGCGGCCTTCGCGATGCCGGCATCGATCGCCGCCTGGATGATCTGCGACAGCGGGCCGTTGAGCGTCGGCTCGTCCGACACACGCTGCGCGTGCAACACATGCGAAGCCGGCACGCGCACGCCGTCCAGCACCACCGTGCCGCTCGCGGTCGTGCGCTGCCCGAAGCCCGACCAGTCGTCGATCACGGTCAGCCCCGGCGTCGGCTGCGGGATGTAGGCGAGCCACGCCTGCTGCGCATCGTCGAGGCCGAGCACCGGCACGTAATGCGCGAACAATGCGCCGGTCGAATAGAACTTCGTGCCGTCGACGACATAGTCGTCGCCGTCGCGCCGCACGCGCGTCTTCAGGTCGAGCACGTGCTTCGTGCCCTTCTCCGAGAAACCGTTGCCGAAGCGCTTGCCGCTCAGGATCTCAGCGAAGAAATGGCGCTTCTGCGCATCGGTGCCGGTCAGCGCGATCACGTCGACCAGCCCGAAGTGGTTCTGCGGCAACTGCCCGAGCGACGCATCGGCCGCCGCGACGATCTTGATCACCTCGGTGAGCGTCACGTTCGAGACGCCCGCGCCGCCGTAGGCCTTCGGCACCGTGATCGCCCACAGCCCCGACTGCGAGAACCATTCGATCTCGTCGCGCGGCAGCCGGCGCTCGCGGTCCCGCTCGGCCGCCCCTTCGGCCAGCCGCTGCGCGAGTGCCTGCGCAACCGCGATCGCCTGCGCGTCGTCGGCGATCACGCGGGCCACCTGCGGTCTTGCGTCGGCCGGCCGGTCCTGAATCGTCGCGCTCGTATCTGACATCGGGCTCTCCTGTCGAATCACGAAAGCATTCAATCTAGCAGCGCGCCGCAGGCCGGCAAACCGAGCGATTCTCGTAACGATATTCCTTCGGATAACAAACGACATCGCACGGCACCGCATCCGCTTCCGCGCTTCGGCGTCGCAATCGATGCCCTGGCGTCGACGTTTCACGGCGCCGTTCGCGTAATGCGCAGCGACGATAACGATCTGCGAATCCGTTATTGGAACGTGCGCGTCGTGCTTCCTATACTGGGCTCCCGGTGCAAACGGCCCCGCCCTACGAGGAACCCCGCATGACTTCGTCGCACGCAGATACCGAACTGTCCACCGGCACCGACTACGACGCACTCGCGAGCCGGTTCCGGCCGATCTTCGACCGGATTGCCGCCGGCACCGCCGAGCGCGAACGCCGCCGCGAACTGCCGTACGAAGCGATCGGCTGGCTCAGGGCCGCCGGCTTCGGCGCGATACGGCTGCCGGTGCGTGACGGCGGCGCCGGCGCGTCGCTGCCGCAGCTGTTCCGACTGCTGACCGAACTCGCCACCGCCGACTCCAATCTGCCGCAAGCGTTGCGCGGCCACTTCGCGTTCGTCGAGGACTGGCTGAACGCGCCGCCCGGGCCGCAGCGCACGACGTGGTTCGATCGTTTCGCGAGCGGCCAGCTCGTCGGCAATGCGTGGTCGGAGGCCGGCGACGTTCCGCTCGGCCAGACGATCACCAAGGTATCGGAGCAGAACGGCCGGCTCGTGTTGAACGGCCGGAAGTTCTACAGCACCGGCAGCCTGTTCGCGGACTGGATCGACGTGTTCGCGCAGCGCGAAGAGGATGGCAGCGACGTGATCGTCGCAATCGCCACCGGGCAGCCCGGCGTGATACTCGAAGACGACTGGGACGGCTTCGGCCAGAAAACGACCGGCAGCGGCACGACGCGCTTCGAGAATGCGGCGGTCGACGCCGACCACGTGATCGATTTCGCACGCCGCTTCAAATACCAGACCGCGTTCTACCAGCTGTTCCACGTCGCCACGCTGGCCGGCATCGGCCATGCGATCGTGCGCGACGCGGGCGAGCTCGTGCGCGGCCGCACGCGCGTGTACAGCCACGGCAACGCCGCGCGCGCCGGCGACGATGCGCAGCTCCAGCAGGTGATCGGCGAAATCGCGTCGTGGGCCTATGCGGCCGATGCGCTCACGCTGCGCGCCGCGCAGCCGCTGCAGCAGGCATACGTCGCACGCTTCGGCGGCGACGACGAAGCCGAACACGCCGCCAACGTCGCCGCCGAAATCGAATCCGCGCAGAGCCAGCTCGTCGTGTCGGAACTCGTGCTGCGCGCGGCGACGCGCCTGTTCGACGCGCTCGGCGCATCCGCGACGCGCAGCACGACCGCGCTCGACCGTCACTGGCGCAACGCGCGCACGGTGTCGTCTCACAATCCGCTCGTCTACAAGGCGCGGATCGTCGGCGACTGGGTCATCAACGGACGCACGCCGCCGTTCGTCTGGCGCGTCGGCAACGGTGCAGGTGCGCAAGCAAGCACGGAAACGGGAGCCGCGCGATGAGCAAGACCATCCGCTTCAACGCGTTCGAGATGAATTGCGTCGGCCATCAGTCGCCCGGCCTGTGGGCGCATCCGCGCGATCGTTCGTGGCAGTACAAGGATCTCGACTACTGGACCGATCTCGCCCGCGTGCTCGAACGCGGGATCTTCGACGCGATCTTCATCGCGGACGTGATCGGCTATTACGACGTATACCAGGGCAGCAACTACCACGCGCTGCACCAGGCCGCGCAGATCCCCGTCAACGATCCGCTGCAGCTCGCCGCGCCGATCGCAATGGCGACCGAGCATCTCGGTATCGGCATCACCGCGTCGACGACGTTCGAGCATCCGTACACGTTCGCGCGCCGGCTGTCGACCGCCGACCATCACACGAAGGGCCGGCTCGCGTGGAATATCGTCACGTCGTACCTGGAAAGCGGCGCGAAGAACGTCGGCGACAACGGACTGCGCACCCATGACGACCGCTATGCGGTCGCGGCCGAATACGTCGAGGTGCTGTACAAGCTGTTCGAAGGCAGCTGGGAAGATGGCGCGGTCGTGCGCGATCGCGACGGCCGCGTGTTCACGCATCCGGAGAAGGTGCACGAGATCGGCCACAAGGGGCGCTTCTTCGACGTGCCCGGCTATCACCTGTGCGAACCGTCGCCGCAGCGCACGCCGGTGCTGTTCCAGGCCGGCGCGTCCGGCCCCGGCAAGGCGTTCGCCGCGCAGCACGCCGAATGCGTGTTCGTCGCCGCGCCGACCCGCCCGCAACTCGCGCGCTATGTCGCCGACGTGCGCGCGCAGGCCGCCGCCGCGGGCCGCGACCCGCACGACGTGCTGATCTACAACCTCGTCACGGTGATCGTCGACGAGACCGACGAGAAGGCGCAGGCCAAGTTCGACGAGTACCGTCGTTATGTGTCGTACGACGGCTCGCTCGTGTTCATGTCCGGCTGGACCGGCATCGATTTCGGCCAGTACGCGCCGACCGATCCCGTCCGGCGCGTCGAGACGAACGCGATCGTGTCGGCCGTCGAGCATCTGGCCGGCGGCGATACCGCGTGGACGATCGAGGAACTGGCCGCGTGGGGCGGCATCGGCGGGATGGGGCCCGTGTTCGTCGGCTCAGCGCAGACCGTCGCGGACATCCTGCAGGAATGGGTCGCCGCGACCGACGTCGACGGCTTCAATCTCGCGTATGCCGTTGCGCACGAAACCTTCGAGGACATCGTGCGCTACCTCGTGCCGGAGTTGCAGCGGCGCGGCGTCTATCCGACCGAATATGCGCCGGGCACGCTGCGCGAGAAGCTGTTCGGTGCGTCGGCGCGGCTGCCGGACGCCCATCCGGCCGCGCGGTTTCGCGACATCGAACAGGTCAAGCGCGACGCGCAACAGGTGGCCGACTACGCGTGACGGCCAGCCGGGCTGGCCAGCCTGCACGAGAAAGGCCGGCCTTCCCGACGAACGCCCCCACGCAACTGCCGCACCGGTTGCCTGATGCACTGCCACTGATCGCGCCTGTCAGGTCAAAGCCACGTCCCGCCCTGCCGCTCGTTCGGTTCATCGGCGAGCGCGTCGAAATCGTGAATCCAGTCCAGGTGATGCAGCACGCTGTCGCGCTCGCCGAGACGCGCATTGCGCGCCTGCGCGGCCGGCCCGTCGGGCAGATGCAGCACGTCGGCCGCGGAGATCGACGCGTACTGCACCTTGCGCGTGCGGCCGCGCCGCAGCCGCTCGTACGCTTCCTGCGCCTCGCGCCAGTTGCCGCGCCCGGCCTTCGCCAGCTGCGCGGCCAGCACCATCGCGTCCTCGATCGACTGGTTCGCGCCCTGCCCGTGATGCGGCACCAGCGCATGCGCGGCGTCGCCGATCAGCGTCACGCGCCCGCGGCTCCAGCGGCCGAGCGGCGGCCGGTGGAACAGCCCCCAGCGCTGGCTGATCGGCATCGCGGTGATCATCTGCACCACCGCCGGATGCCAGTCCTTGAACAGGCGCAACTGCTCGCCCTCTTGCGCCGGCATGACCCAGTCGCGCGACGGCCACGGCGACGGATGACGCTCGACCAGCAGGAAGTTCTGGTCGCCGTTGTCGCCGATCGGATAGTGCAGCAGATGGCCGTGCGGCCCGACCCAGAACTGAATGGTCTCGGGATCGGGCAACAGGTCCATCCGCTCGGCCGGCACCACGCCGCGAAAGCCCGAGCACCCCGAATACAGCACGTCGTCGTAGCCGAGCATCCAGCGCCGCGTGATCGAACGCGCGCCGTCCGCGCCGATCACGAGATCGGCGTCGACGCGTACGCCGTTGGCAAAGCTCAGCGTGACGCGATCCGGATGCTGCGCGAGATCGACGAGCCGATGGCCGAGATGAATCTGCCCGACACCGACCGCCTTCGACAGGATCGCCTGCAGGTCCGCGCGATGCACGCCCCAGTACGCGCCGCCGAACTGCCGGCGATAGTCGGGTTCGCCGCGATGATGGCCGATCACCGCGCCGCTGCGCCCGTCGCGATAGACGAGGCCGGGAATCTCCGCGCACACCGCGTCGAAAGCCGGCCGTAATCCCATCCGTTCGTAGAAGCGCGTCGCGTTGGCCGACAGCGCGACGGCTGCCCCCACCTCGCGCAGCACGTCGGTCTGCTCGTACAGTTGCGCGTCGATGCCCAGCTCGCGCAATGCAAGCGCCAGCGTCAAGCCGCCGATGCCGGCCCCGACGATCGCGATCCTCAGATTCGTCTGCATGATGAACGTGTCTCCGATATTCAGATGGTGAGTGGTCGAGACCGCGGTGCGCGTGCCCCGCCCGGCGCGCCTGGCGAATGCGAGCGCCGTATCGGTATTTTCAGCAGCGCCCCCTTATCCCACAATAAAATGCAGGGAATCTGCCTCATCACCAAACGGAATGATCGGAGACAACCCGGAACCATGGAACTGAGCGAGATCGACCTCAATCTGTTGCTGCTGTTTCAGCGACTGATGCAGGAGCGGCGCGTGTCGAGCGTCGCCGAGCAGATGAACATGAGCCAGCCGGGCGTCAGCAACGCGCTCGCGAAGCTGCGCCGCCGGCTCGGCGATCCGCTGTTCGTGCGCGGGCCGGGCGGCGTGGTGCCGACACCGTTCGCGCTGCGCCTGGCCGAACCGGTTGCGCACGCGCTGTCGACGCTGCATGCCGCGCTCAACCCCGAGACCGGTTTCGATCCGCTGCGCGCATCGCGCACGATGACGATCGGGATGACCGATATCGGCGAAGTCGTGTTCCTGCCCGCGCTGCTCGAACACCTGTCGCGCACGGCACCGGGCATCGCACTCAATACGGTGCGCAACACGAGCGTCAACCTCGCCGACGAGATGGCCGACGGCCGCGTCGATCTCGCGATCGGCCTGCTGCCGCAGTTGCAGGGCGGGTTCTATCAGCGCCGGCTGTTCGATCAGCGCTACGTGTGCCTGTTCCGGCGCGGGCATCCTCTCGAGGACGCGCCGCTGACCGTCGACGCATGGCGAGCGGCCGAGCATCTCGTCGTGGTGTCGGCCGGCACCGGTCACGGCCAGGTGGACGAATGGCTGAAGCGCCGCCGCGTGAAGCGCCGCGTGCGGCTGACGGTGCCGCATTTCATGAGCGTCGGCTATATCCTGCAGCGCACCGACCTGATCGCGACCGTGCCGGAACACCTGGCGCTGCAGCTCGCCGCGCCGTTTTCGCTCGGCTGGCGCGCGTTGCCGGTCACGCTGCCGGGCGCGCCGATCCACATGCTGTGGCATGCGCGCGTGAATCAGGATGAAGGCAACCGGTGGCTCCGCGATGTCGTGGTCAGCCTGTTCGCGCAAGCCGGAACGCGCGAACGCAAGGCCGCGCCGACGCGCAAGGCATAGCCGCTCGCGTCGCGAAATCCGGTGTGCGCGGTAGGATGTCGCTTCGACCGGCGCGGCGGGTCCATCGCGCGCCCGCCGCCGCTTTCCTCACCCAACCCGCAGGAAATCAAGCCATGTCTGTCTCGAAGAAGTTCGCCGCCGTCACGGGCGCCGGATCCGGCATCGGTCGTGCCGCGGCAATCGCGCTCGCGAACGCCGGATTTGCCGTCGCGCTGATCGGACGCAAGGAAGCCTCGCTGCGTGAAACGAAAGAGGCGATCGTCGCCGACGGTGGCGACGCACACGCGTTTCCGGCCGACGTCACCGACGAAGCGTCGGTCGAACACGCATTCGCGCAGATCGCGCAGCGGTTCGGGCGGCTGGACGTCCTCTTCAACAATGCCGGGCGCAATGCGCCGGCCGTGCCGCTCGACGAACACGAGTTCGACGTATGGAACGACGTCGTCGCGACGAACCTCACGGGCGTCTTTCTGTGCGCGCGGGCCGCGTGGCGCGTGATGAAGGCGCAAACGCCGCAGGGTGGCCGGATCATCAACAACGGCTCGATCTCCGCCTATACGCCGCGCCCGAACACGATCGCGTACACGGCCACCAAGCATGCGGTGGCCGGCATCACCAAGTCGCTCGCGCTCGACGGCCGTGCATACAACATCGCGTGCAGCCAGATCGACATCGGCAACGCGGCGACGTCGCTGACGGATCGCATGACGGAAGGCGTGCTGCAGGCCGACGGCCGCATGGCGCCCGAGGCGCGGATGGACGTCACGCACGTCGCGAATGCGGTCGTTCAGATGGCGACTCTTCCGCTGGATACGAACATCCTGAACATGACGATCATGGCGACGACGATGCCGTTCGTCGGACGGGGATAAACACGTGCAGCTGACGGTGCGGGCGCCCCATGTTCCGTCAACCCCTCCTCGTCTTCTTGCCAATCGGCGGGGGCTTGCCTATGACGAACTGACGGCGGTCCTTGCCCCGGATCCAAAGCGGCGCGTTACCGCGCCCGCTCCACTCCTTGCCGCTCGCCGGATCACGATAGCGCGCCGGCAGGGCTTTCACGACGTACGCCCCCCGACGGCCGTTGCGGCCGACCAGGTCGCGATGCTTGATCGCATAGGTGTCCATCAGCGCGTGAACCTCCGCGATCGCATCGATGCGTTCGCGTGCGCGGGCGCGCTCGATTTCCTCGTCCAGTTCCGCCAGCTCCACCACGAGCTGCGCATAGGTCTTCCTCACGCTCATCTTCTGCTTCCTGCCTCGCATCCGCATGCGAAGCGATATGATTCGCATGACTAATGGACTGTTTCACCACGTCCCGGGAGGGCCGCATTCACTCGATCGTCACGCGGCCGACCCGGTGTACGGAAAACGGCCATCCGCCGCACATCGACGCCGCGACGACGCATGCGTGCGGATACGATCGTTCGCCCACGACCCGCCCATGGCGGACATTCAGGTGCACGATCGCGCGCCACGTTTCACATATCAAGTGATATTTGAAATGCCATCGTAATGGTATCCATCTCAAATATCAACTGATATCCTTCCGCCCATGAACATGGCGCCCCTTCCCCCGCGGCTGACCCGCGAAGAAAGTCGACTGCAGACCCGCGCGCATTTGCTTGCCGCGGCGAAGCGGCTGTTTGTCGAGCGCGGCTTCGGCGCCACGTCGCTCAGGGATATCGCGGCCGAGGCCGGCTACACGCAGGGCGCGTTCTATTCGAATTTCGCGAGCAAGGAAGCGTTGTTTGTCGAACTGATGCTGGAGCGCTCGAAGACGCAAGTGGCCGACATCGCCCGGGCGCTGAGCGACCCGTCCGCGTCCGGGGACGACATACTGGATGCACTGGAAGTGTGGTCGCAGACGGTCGATGCCGAGCCCGAGTGGTCGGTGCTGGGCGTCGAGTTCAAGCTTCAGGGGCGTCGCAATCCCGCTTTTGCGACGGCATCGCAGGCGTTGCTGGACACCCACCGCGACGGCCTCTCCTATTGCATCGAACAGATTTTCGCCAGATTCAAGAAAGTGCCGCCCGAGTCGCCGGCCGTCCTGGCCGTGTCGTTCATGGGGCTCTCGCAAGGGCTGTCGCTGCAACAGTCGATTCTGTCCGAAGTGCCGATCGGGCACATGATCATGGTGTTCCTGCGCAGCTTGCTGGCCTCCGCGGAGCCCGTGCGTTGACCTGTGAGGTCGCGGGCGCGAAAGGACTGACCGGCTCCGCGATCGGGCCGGATTACGCGTGATGCGGCGGCATTGCATCGCATGCGAACGGGTGACGCCACACCCGCGCGACTCATCGATCGTGATAGATCGCGAGCCAGACCGACCGTTCTTCAGGATGCGTCCATGCGACGCGATGCCGGCAATGCGGTTCGATCAGCACGTAGTCGCCGGGGCGCATGTCGTGCAGCGTCGCGTCCGCTTCGAACTCGAGCACCGCGGCGCCTGACAGCAGCACGACCCATTCGGCGCGCGAATCGTCGTACCAGAATCCATCGGGACTCGTGTGCCCCATCGACACGATCCGCTCGACGTTCAGGCGCGATCCCGCGACGAGCACGTCGACGCGCTCGTCGTCGCCGCGCGCGCCTTCGAGGCTGAACAGGTTGCCGGTCTGGCGTTGCATGGTTCGACTCCGGGTCGGCCTTCGGCTGAAGGCGAATGACGCCAATGTAGCGCGAAGACCGGCATCGCGGCGAACTTGTTTGCGGGTTCCGGCAAGCGCTGCATTCACGCGGCCGCCTCGGCGTCGATATCGCGCGCCGTCGGTTCATGACGCACGATCAGCAGGAACACGATCGGCGTGGCCGCGCTGACCGCGACGACCCAGAACATGTCCGTGCCGAGACGGGCCTGCAGGATCGGCAGCACGAACAGCGCGAGCGCCTGGCCGATCCCGCACAGCGAGCGGCCGAAGCCGACACCGGTGCCGCGGATCGCCGCCGGATACGACAGCGTCGGATAGATCATCATCTGCGCACCCGGCCCGAAACCTTCGGCGAACAGCCAGGTGCCGAGCATCAGCAACACGAGGCCGATTGCGAATGCGCCGTGCGGATGCCCCGCCAGCGCGAGCGCGACGAGTGCGACGAACTGCAGCGCGAACCCCGCGATCGCGACGTGACGCGACGGATATCGATACGCGAGACGCATGCCCAGCAAACCGCCCGTCAACGCGAACAGCACGTTCAGCGCAAGCGACGCCGCGATCGTCTCGAACACGCCCGCGCCGAGAAACTGCGACAGGATCGACGGCAGGAAGAACGCGATCGCCGTGTATTCGAACGGAATGCACAGGTTCATCACGCTCGCGACGATCGTTCGGCCGAGATACGGACGCTGGAACAGCACGCGAATCCGCACGGGCGGCGGGCTCGGCTCGCGCGGCGCGTCGTCCGCTTCATGGGCGTGAATGCCGTACGACTCGCGCAGGATGCGCGCGGCATTGGCCAGGTCGCCCTGGTTCGCGGCCCACAACGGCGATTCGTTCATGAAGCGATTCCGGACCAGGATGATGACGAGCGCCGGCACCGCGCCGAAGATCAGCGACGCGCGCCACAGCCAGCCCGCATGCTCGGCCGGCAGCAGGAAATACATGCCGAAGATCAGCAGGAAGCACACCGACGACGCCACGTACCACATCGGGCACCATGCAGCGAGCCGCGACGCCTTGTTGCCGCGGCCGTTGAACTTCGAGAATTCCGCGAGAAACGCCATCGCGACGGGCAGGTCGATGCCGACCCCGAGCCCCATCACGAAGCGCGCGGCGATCAGCACCCAGACGTTCGGCGCGAGCCCGGCCGCGATCGCCGCGACGACGAAGAACAGCATGTCGGCCATGAACACCTGATAACGGCCGATCCTGTCGGTCAGCCATCCGCCGATCAGGCTGCCGAAGATCGTGCCGATCATGATCGCCGAGCCGACCAGCCCCGTCAGCGCAGGCGTCAGGCCGAATTCGCGCGCGACGTCGTCGATGCCGTACGACAGTGTCGTCAGGTCGTACGCGTCGAGAAACACACCGCCGAGCGCGAGCAGCACGATCATCCGCGCGTGGCTGACGGAACTGTCCGTCGTATTGATCAGGCGCGCCACATCGCTCGCGGAGCGGATGGGCGCGGAAACCGGCGTGACTGCGTTCAGATCGATCGAACTCATCGCATTCCCTTGTTCGCCGCATGGCCGGCGATGTCCACATGGAGACAGGAACCCGACACGTGCATGCACGCTCGCCATCACCTGAAAAGTGGCTGCTGGAGCGTCGACACACTGGCATTCGGGTTCCGGAAGCGACGATTCTGTTCCCGCGATCCGGCATTCCCAACCGATATAAACCGATAAATTATTCGGTGTACGTCATAAAGTTTCGCGGCCGCGTACGCCTGGCAGGCACGCGCAGGTGCAATCGCGACCGCGGCGGGCTCGAGGCAATTCGAGCGCGGCCACGCGCCTGCATGTCGCGCCACGCGTCATGCCGGCGGCTGAAACGCGACGACCTTGTTCCGGCCGGTCGCCTTCGCGTAGTACAACGCTTCGTCGGCAGCCTTGATCACGGCCTCGGCCTCGGCATCGTGCTCGGGCGTCCAGCTCGCCAGGCCGATACTGGCCGTGACATGCCCGTGTTCGCTGCCGGCGTGTTCGAGCGGCAGTTCGTCGATCGCCGCGCGGATCCGCTCGGCAATCTGGGCGGCACCCGTCTCGGCGGTATCGGGGAGCAACACGACGAATTCCTCTCCGCCATAACGGGCCGCGGTGTCGGCCGGCCGGCGAATGTTGTCGCCGATGCAGCGCGCAACCGCAGCCAGCGCATCGTCTCCCGCCTGGTGGCCGTAGGTGTCGTTGTAGGCCTTGAAGCGGTCGACATCGACGAACAGCAACGAGAACACCGATCGCGCGCGCCGCGCGCGGCGCCATTCGCGGTCCAGCACTTCCGCGAAGCTGCGGCGATTGTTCAGGCCGGTGAGACCGTCGGTGCGGGCGAGCAGCACGAGTTCCGACTCGGCGCGCATCCGGCGCCGGAGTTGCGTGCCGAGCATGAAGGACACCCCGATGAACGCGGCGCCGAACGTCGCCACCAGCGCGCCGATCGTCACGGCGCGGTGCCGCCAGGCCGCATAGATATCCTGCTCCGCTTCCGCGACCATGATGATCAGCGGGAGCTTGGGTAGATGTTTGAAGTAATAGAGACGGCGCACGCCGTCGATCGACGACGTTTCAGAGAACGAGCCCTCCGGCGCGGTCTGGAATCGCCGGAAGGTCGCGGCTTTGCTGATGTTGCGCCCGATGGTATGCACGTCGTACGGCTGGCGCATCACCATCACGCCGTCGTTGCCGATCAGCGAGATCGAGCCATGCTGCCCCAGCGACAGGCCGGCAAACAGTTGATGGAAATACTCGAGGTTGACCGCGATGAGCACGACGCCGGCAAACGAGCCGTCCGGGTTCGAGATCCGCCGCGAGAGCCCGATGCTGGGTGAGCCGCCGCGCAGGCGCGACGAGAACGGGTCGCTGACATAGAGGCCGGCATCCGGATTGTCGCGGTGGACGGTGAAATACTTGCGATCGGCGAAATTGCCGTGACGAGGCTCGTCGTTGGCCGAATCGAGGACGATGTTCCCGCCTGCGTCGAGCACCAGCATCGAGCCGAGAAACTGTGCCGTCATTGCGTTATCGAACAGCACGGCGCGCCGCAGGCTCGCGGGCGCGGTCATCACGTCGTGACGTTGAAGCCCCGCGATGACAGCCTGCAGCGACAGGTCGTAGAGTTCGAAATTGCGTTCGATGTCGCGCTCGGCGATCAGGCCGAGATTGCGGGAGGTTTCGCTCGCCCGCGCGAGCGCGTCGTTACGGCTCTGGAACAGCTGCAACACGCACAGACCCATGAGCGCGCACGCAATCACGATACCGATCACGACGATGGTATAGGGCGCCGTCGACCTGAATTGCATGTGTCTCCTCGATGATCACGCTCGTGCGCGGCGCACGACGCGATTACCTCATACTAAATAACGTGCGGGGACATATCAAGCGGGGTTGCCCCGGTCACCGCGCGGTAGGGCACACGATGCCGGGATGCTGCACAACCGGCCCTCACACATCCGGATCCGGAATCCGCGCCGACTGAATCACGACCAGCGTATCCCCCGCCTCGATCCGGCACGGTGGATCCTCGTAGAACGAATGGATCTTCCCGCAGCGATCGAGCCCGACGACGATCGCACCCGGCACGACGTTCGTCATGCAGCCGATCTCGTGCGGCAATGCCTCGCGCTCCAGCAGCGTCGCGCGCCCGCGCGTCGACAGCATGTCGTTCACGAACGGCACGATGTAGCGGCTATGCACCGCATCCGCGAGCAGCAGCGCGCCGATCTTCGTCGACGACACGATCACGTCCGCGCCCGCCTGCCGCAGCTGCCGCTGATACAGGTTCTCCTGGATCCGCACGACGATCTTCGTCTCGGGCGCGATGCTGCGCACCGACAGCGTCAGCAGGATCGCGGTCGGGTCGTCGGTCACCGAGATGATCACGGCTTTCGCCGAGCGCACTTGCGCCTGCTGCAGCAGATCCTCGTGCGCGGGATCGCCGAGCAGCCCCGTCACGCCGAGCGACGTCGCGGCCTCGAGCGCCTGCTGCTGCGCGTCGATCACGATGACCGTCGACGGATCGACACCGCTTTCGAGCAGCTCGCGCACGGCGATCGACCCCGACAGGCCGTAGCCGCACACGACGATGTGATCGGACAGTTGCTTCTGCAGGCGTTTCATGCGGAATTCCTCGATGACGCGCTGGATCACGAACTGATACGCCGTGCCCAGGAAGATGAACCAGATGCCGATGCGGATCGGCACGATGAAGAACGCATCGATCAGACGCGCGCGCGCGGTGACCGGCACGATGTCGCCGTAGCCGACCGTCGCGACCGTGACCATCGTGAAGTACACGAGATCGGCGACATTCATCGGCGTGCTCTTGGTCGAATCGCGCAGGCCGTCGCGATCGAGATACAGCACGAGAAACGCGAGCATGCACAGCACCACGACCGCGCCGAGACGGAACAGCAGCGTGCGCCGCGGCGACGTCGCGGGACGCGTGAACAGCGTGCGCGCACGCGGCGCCTGCCACGGATCGCGGGCACGACGCAGGCGTGAGCGTAACGAGCGGCGCTTGTCGGAGGGCGTTGCCAACGGGGAATCTCCTGAAGATTGCGGGCTCGATTCTACGACGGGAACACGCGGGCCCCCGTCCGCTACAGCATGCTGCGCGGCCGCACCATCGTCCCGTCGGCGAAACGCCCGGCGCGAAACGCCGCCAGGTCGAGCGACGGCGCGCCCGTATCGACCCATTCGGCCAGCAGCCGCCCGACGATCGGCCCCATCGCGAAACCATGCCCGCAGAAGCCGGTCGCGATCGCGAGCCCGGACGGCGTGCCGGGCGCGTCGATCACCGGAATCCCGTCGGGCAGCACGTCGATCAGGCCGGCCCAGGCCTCGACGATCTGCGCGTCCTTCAGCGCAGGGAAGATCGCCTTCAGCTTCGCGAGCGCGCGCGGCGCGTGCGCGCGATTCGGCTGCGGCTGCGGATCGCGCGGCTCGATCGGCCCGCCTCCGCCGCCGATGCGCGCGCAGGCATCGCGCCACGCGGCGCCATTCAGATGCAGCCGGAACTTCTCGCGCTGCGACCAGAATTCCGGCCAGAACAGGCTCAGGCCGCGCAGATGGCCGAGCGTCAGGTCGACGTCGACCTGCATGTCGTCTGCGAGATTGATCGCGCCGTTGCTGCGTTGCCGGATGCCGAGGCCGTGCCCCCAGATCGTCGACGCGGACACGTCGGGCAACACGTTGGTGCGCATGCAGGTGCCGCGCACGGCCTGCTGCGGCAGCCGGATGCCGACGCCGTCGAGCAGCCGGAAGCTGGTCGCGCCGGCCGCGCAGATCACGCGCCGCGTGCGGATCGTGCCGCGCTCGGTCACGACGCCGACGACCGCGCCGCCGGCCGTCTCGATCGCCGTCACGCCGCAGCCTTCGAAGAAACGCGCGCCGGCTTCCGTCGCGCGCGCCGCGAACGCGGCGGCCACGCGGCGCGGTTCGGCCTGCCCGTCGGTCGACGTATACAACCCGCCGAGCGTGCGTGCCTGCGTCGACAGCCCGGTCACGCGTTCGTCGATTTCCGCGCGCGTCAGCGTGCGCGTGTCGAGCCCGTGTTCGCGCGCAACGGCGAGCCACGCCTGGAACGACGCCCAGTCGTCGTCGTTGTCGGCGATATAGAGGCAACCGCCCTGCCGCCATTCGAGGTCGAAGCCGAGCGCCTGCTCGAGCCCTTCCCAGATCCGCATGCCGGCCATCATCAGCGGCACTTCGGCGGACTCGCGGCCCTGCTGCCGCACGAAGCCCCATGCGCGCGTCGATTGCTGGCCGGCGATGCGCGACTTGTCGAGCACGACGGCCTTCAGGCCGCGCAGGCCGAGGTAGTAGGCGGCCGCGCAGCCCATGATGCCGGCGCCGGCGATCACGATGTCGGCTTCGGCCGGAAACGCCGTGTCGGCGTGCGTCAATGCGTCGTGCAGCGGATAGGTGGTCGTCATTGTTCTCTGTTGGCGTCGATACGCCGGCACACGCATCGGCGTTCGCGATGGCATGCGCCGGACCGGCGCCCGGATTGAGGATCGGGATGGCGAACGTGGGGGAAAGTCGATGAACGATCCGGTGCGTGGCCGCGGCCCCGCCGCCGGTGACGGTTGCCCGTCGACCGTCCCTGTTTTTTCGCCTTGACGGCGCTATGTTACCGCGCGATAAACTGTATATCCATACAGTGCCTCTTCAGCAGTAACATGATCCTCCCCCCATTCGATCCCCCGAAGCTGAACGACCTCACCGAATGGTGGACGAAGTGCACCTACGCCGACGTCCAGCGACTGATCCTCGAGGTGCAGCACCTTCGTCTGACGCTGTGGGAACTGAAAGCGCACGTCGCGGATGCATCGCGCGGGATCCGCGTGCTCGATCCGGCCATGCTCGCGCACGGCTCCGCACTGAGACGGCTGACCTACCTGCTCGAAAAGGAAATCGAGCGCGCGAATCCGATCGGCCGCTCGCGCGACGTATATGCACCGTTTTCCGACGAATGGCGCGCCCGTGAAGCGCTGCGATGCGCATTGCGCGCGCCGCCCGAACCCGCGGAAGCCGGCACGCTCCCCTGCACGATTCCGGAATTCCGGCGCGTCACCTGGGCCGAGCTTCGCGATCGCTGGCGTCATCTGAGCGACAGGCAATCGAGCCGGCAGAACATCGAGCAACGCATGGTGCTCGAGATCGCGCGTCAGCGATCCGTGATCCTCGCGCGCGCGCGAAAACTCGTCGATGCCGCGATCGCCGAAGCGGCGGCGGAAGGCAAGCAGTTGTTCGCGCTCGATCAACTCAAGCGGCTGCTGTCCGTCGAACGGGAAGACGGCGAGCCGTTCACGTATATGCCGGCGTAAGGCGATTCGAATTCGGCGGTCGTTTTTCGAGGGTTCTTCGATGTCGTTCGTTTTCCTGACCATGACGACATGACGATACTTTCCCGTGCAATGCGTCGGGAAGGCCATGCTTCATTGATCAATGCCGAAGGCGCGATGACCGCGAGGTCATCGCAACACATGGACGTTATCGAAGATCGAAAGGCGCGGTTCGCGCCGGGACGATCCCGGTGCAACCGGTATCGGGGTGATCAGTGTGGATAGCTCAACCGACGCGTTTGCGCGTGCGCCGTGCGGTTGTACGGCTGAAGCCGCGCGAGCTGTTCGATCGACATCGTGATGACTTCGAGCACATGCCGTGCGATCTCGTCGTCCGTCATGCCGGCGTCGACGTACTGTTCGATGCTCATCGTTCGGGGCGGATGGCTGCCCGCGTCGGCGTCGACGATGTAAATCCTGGCGGTACGGTGCTCCGACGACAACACGAGCTGGACAGTTTTACCGAGAACGATGATCTGCATGCACAAAGTGGCCATTCGCTGCCTCCAATTGCGTTGCCTTCAATCGAGCATCGAACGATACCTCACAACCCGGGCGATGAATCTACTCGCTTCCCCGGATATTCGAAACCATCAGGAATCAATCGCGGGCCGGCTGCCCATCGCTTTCCGCAAACCTTTCTGCCGGGCGCGACCATCCGGGCGCGTCGCCATGCGGCAACGGCGGGAAGGTGCGCGCGACCCCGCCGCGCATCCGGGCGTCACTCGTGATTTTCGCTTTGAATGGGGGGCGCCCGTTCGGCGCCCTAATGGCTCACAGTGCATGCACCGGCCGGTCGAGCCGGCGCCCGTCTTGCACGGACAAACGACGCGCTACGCGTAGCGGCTCAACCAGGCTTCGGAGAATGCTTTCGCGTAGGCGACGGCGTCCGCTTCGGTATCGAATTCGCCCAGCTTGCGGAATGCGGCCTCGCGGCTGAAACCCAGCTTCGTGACCTCGACCTGGGCGGCATATTTGCCGTCCTCCGTCACGCGCGGTTCGCAGTTCATCTCGTACCCGCGCATCACAAATTTCTTCTGCATCGCTTCAACACTATTTTGAGACGGGCGAATCGTAGCATGGGGTTCCGCCGCGTTCATGCGCGCTCGACAAGGGCATCCCCATCGGTTTCATTAGAGTAAGCCGTCGAATCATTCGCGTACAAGATGTGGGGCCATCCGGCCCGACGCTCGACGCCATGTAAAAATTTGTCGCCGACGCAGCGGCACGAATGCCGCGGTTCGGCTCGCCGACACGCCCTGCTCTGGTGCATTTCGTCGGCAGTGCGGTGCGATTACGTGCCGCTCGGCGAGGAATCGTGTCCCAGCGCCTCGCGATCCGCGTCCGAAGGTTGCGAACGGGCCAGCGGCGCGTGACGCACACCTGCGGATCTAGCGTAACGTCATGACACACCTTTCACAGAAAGGCACCGATTGCGACATGGAATGACACTCGTTTTGCGGTAAAGTTATCTTTTCCGCGCGTGGCCGGTCGGCTCGCCCCTGGACGTCATAAAGACTGTCCGCCGAGACTGCCGCAAGGCGTCGTTCTGAACGTCACGATCCGTTCCCGTAGCATGACCACTGAAGCAATCACCACGGATTCCCTCGCGGTTGCCGAGCGCGTGCGCGAGCTGATGACCCGCAACGGCATCGGCAAGCGCCAGCAAACCACCGAGCTGTGCCGCATCCTCGACCTGAGCTTTTCGCAGGGTCACCGCAAGCTGCGCGGCAGCAGCCCCTGGACGCTCGCGCAGATCAAGAAAGTCGCCGAAGCCTACGGCGAGCCCGCCGCTCAACTGTTCGGCGCGCAGACGCTCGACCCCGGCATGGTCGGCGCCTATTCGCAGGAGGCCGTCCTGTACGCCGGCGTCGCCGAAATTCCGTGCACTGCCTGGATCGGCGCGCCGCTCGAAGCCGGCGCGCGCCCCGAGTTCGTCGCGTACGAACAGAACGGCCGCTGGCGCGTGCTGCGCCATACGGGCGTGCTGTATCAGAACGCGTACGACGTGCACAAGATCGAGATCTATCCGCGCCGCGCGGAGAGCGACAAGCTCGTCGTCGCGGTGATCGATCCCGATCGCGTCAGCGCGACCGAGTTGTGCCGCTATCTCGAGCGGCAGGGATTCTCGACGGCCGCGTTCGACGGCCTCGCGCCGTTCGTCGACGCGCTGCAGGGCCAGGCGTTCGACGCGGTCGTCACCGAATGGCTGTTCGACGACAGCACGGCCGCCACCGCGATCAAGGCGGTGCGCACGTCCGACAATCCGGGCGCGCCGATCTTCGTGCTGACGGGCGACCTGCTCACCGGCCGCGCGAGCGAAGCGGACATCAGCGAAGTGATCCGCGCATTCGACGTCGTCTGCTATGAAAAACCCGCGCGCATGGCGATCCTCAGCGCCGACCTCGCGAAGCGGCTCGCACGCGGGTAATTCCCGCACGCCGTCTACCTCTTTCGCATGGCCGGCGCCCCTGCGGCGCGGCGGTCGTGAACGGGCTCCTCAGTACAATAGCCGGACCCCGTTCACGACCGGCATCCGCCGCCCGACTTCATGGCCCGCCTCATTCCCGACGACTGGAAAAGCCTCGCCGCCACCGGCGCGGCCGAACGCGAGCGCGAGACGCTTGCCGCCCTCGAACACGCGCTGCCGGACAGCTACACCGTCTATCACGGCGTGCACTGGACGCGTGCCGACCAGGGTTTCTCGGTGTTCGGCGAAGCGGCGTTCGTCGTCGTGAGCCCGGCCGGCCGCGTGCTGCTGATCGAGCAGAAGGCCGGCTTCCTGCGCGAAACGCCGAAGGGGCTCGTGAAGGTCTACCTGCAGAAGGAGCGCAACGTCCCGATCCAGCTCGCGCGCACGCAGGAGACGCTGCACCGGCGGCTGACCGCCGCGCTCGGCGCGGGCGTCTATGGCGTCGAGGCGCTGCTGTACTGCCCCGACTACGCGATCCGCGAGACGGCGATCGCCGGCGTCGCGGCCGACCGCATCGTCGACGCGTCGCGCAAGGCGCAGCTCGCGCAGGTGATCCTGCAGATCCTGCCCGAGCACGACGAGCCGTTGCCGAACGCAGCGAAGCTGCATCACTTCCTCGCGGACGAACTGGCGCTCACGCCCGACACGAGCGCGCTCGTCGGGCAGGCCGGCACGCTCGTCACGCGGCTGTCGGGCGGGCTTGCCGAGTGGGCGCGCCAGCTCGAATTCACGCCGTTCCGCTTGCGCGTGACGGGCACCGCGGGTTCGGGCAAGACGCAGCTCGCGGTGCAGGCGATGCGCGACGCGGTCGCGGCCGGCAAGCGCGTGCTCTACGTGTGTTTCAACCGGCCGCTCGCCGACTACATCGCGCGCATCGCGCCGCCCGGCGCGAAGATCGCGAACTACCATCAGCTGTGCGACTGGGTCGCCCGCGACGGCGGCTATACGCCCGACTTCGACACGCCCGGCGCGTTCGAGCGGCTCGAGGCGCGCTTCGCGCAAGCGCCGATTCCGGAACGCTGGCGCTTCGATGTGCTGATCGTCGACGAAGGACAGGACTTCCACGCGCCCTGGGCGGCGGCGCTCGAGCGCCTGCTGGCGCCGGACGCCGCGTGGTGGTGGCTGGAAGACCCGCTGCAGAACCTCTATCTGCGCGAGCCCGTCGCGCTGCCCGGCTGGGTCACGTTGAAGGCGCTGACGAATTACCGCAGCCCGCGCGACCTGCTCGAATTCGTGCGCGACGTCGTCGGCCGCGTCGAGCCGCTCGCGGCCGAACTGCGCTCGGGCAGCCCGTTCGACGGTTCCGATCCGTCGGTGTCGTCATACGGGGAAGACGGCGCGTCGGGCGACGCACTCGCCGAAGCATGCATCGACGCGACCAAGCGCGCGATCACGCACGCGCTGTCGCTCGGCTTCCGCAAGCAGGACATCGCGGTGCTGTCGTATCGCGGCCGCGAAAGCTCGGTGCTCGCGCGGCTCGACCAGCTCGGCCCGCACCGGGTCAAGCGCTTCACCGGCAAGTACGACCTGTTCGGCAACCCTGAATATCGCGAAGGCGACGTGCTGCTCGATTCGATCTACCGCTTCAAGGGGCAGTCCGCGCCGTGCGTGATCCTCACCGAGATCGACTTCGACACGCTCGACGCGCGTGCGGCCCGCAAGCTGTTCGTCGGCGCGACGCGCGCGACGATGAAGCTGCTGCTCGTCGCGTCGGCACGCTCGGCGGCGCAGCTTGCGGGTGGATGACGCGGCGGAACGCGGGTGGCGGGCGCGCGCCGGATGACCACCCCGCCCACTGCTCCCGCTGCGCGCGCCGCACCGTGCGTCACGCCACCCGAAACGCCCCCACCGCCCGCCGCAGCCCATCGGCCTGCTCCTCGAGCGACGCCGCAGCCGCCGCCGCCTGCTCGACCAGCGCCGCGTTCTGCTGCGACACCTGATCCATCTGCGACACCGCGCGGTTCACCTGCTCGATCCCGTCGCGCTGCTCGTTCGACGCGGCCGCGATCTCGGTCATGATGCCCGTCACGCGGCCGATCGCCTGCTGGATGTCCTGCATCGTCGCGCCGGCCACGCCGACCAGCCGCGACCCCGTCGCGACACGCTCGACCGACTCGCCGATCAGCGTGCGGATCTCCTTCGCGGCCGACGCCGAGCGCTGCGCGAGCGTGCGCACCTCGCCCGCGACCACCGCGAAGCCGCGGCCCTGCTCGCCCGCACGCGCGGCTTCGACCGCTGCATTCAGCGCGAGGATGTTGGTCTGGAACGCGATGCCCTCGATCGTGCCGATGATGTCGGCCACCTTCTGCGAACTCTGGTCGATCTCGTTCATCGTGCCGATCACCTCGCCGACGACCGTCGCGCCGCGCGTCGCGATCTCGCTCGCGTTGTCCGCGCACGCCTGCGCCTCGACCGCGTGATCGGCGTTCTGCTTCACGGTCGCCGTCAGCTGTTCCATGCTCGCGGCCGTCTCCTGCAGCGCGGACGCCTGCTCCTCGGTACGCTGCGACAGGTCGGTGTTGCCGGCCGCGATCTGGTGCGTCGCGGTCGAGATCGCTTCGGAACCCTGGCTGACCTGGCGCACCGTATCGGCAAGGCTGCGCTGCATGCCCGTCACGCCCTTGACCAGCTCGGCCATCTCGTCGCGCGACGACCAGCGCACTTCCGACGTCAAGTCGCCGTCCGACAGGCGGCGGAAATGCGACAGCAGGCGGTTCACCGGTTGCGTGATCGCGAAATGCAGGCCGACCGCGCAGCCGAGACACGCGGCGAGACCGAACGCGATGCCGGCGATCGCGCCCGCGCGCATCCAGCCGTAATAGGTCTGCGCGGTGTCGTAGACGTCCTTGCCGCGCGCGGCCTGGTACGCGTCGAGCGCGTCGGTCGCCTGCGTGAGCGCGACCGACAGCGGCGGCGCGACCGTCATCAGCAGGCGGTCGGCGTCGTCGCGGCGTCCCGCGCGGATCGCGTCGATCATCGGCTTCAACGCCTGTCCGATCAGCGCCTGACGCGCGGCGTCGAGCCGGGTCGCGAGCGGGCCTTCGTCGCCGTCGTGCGGCATCGTCGCGTAGGTGCGCCACGCGGCGTCGGCCTTCGCGAGATAGCCCTCGGCCTTGTTGACGATCTCGGGCACTTCCGGCGCCTCCGGATGCAGCATCGCGCGGTCGAGCGTGGTGCGCACGATCGTCAGATTCAGGCTCGCGGCGGACAGCGCGGTCTTCGCGGCCAGCTCGCGCGTATAGGCTTCGTCGAGCGCGCGGTTCGAGCGCTGCATGCCGGTCAGGCCGATCAGGCCCGACACGACGAGCAGCACGGCGACGAGCCCGAGCGTGGAAAAAATCCGCGTACGGATCGAGAAACGGGAAAACAGGGCGTTCAGGTTCATGACGGGACGGGAGCGATAAAGGGTGCCGCGGCAATCGGTCCGCGGCACTCTGGATTACGGTTTGCCTGCAAAAAACTTGAGTCCGGTCCGCCGTCGGGCTGATCGCGATCAATTTTCCCGGTCGGCAATCTCCTGTTACCGATGCAACAAATCGAGGCCCGGCAGAAATTGACCAGGCAACAAATTATCTCTATATTTCGCTCAATTCCCTGCCATGGCAGATATCTCGATGAGAACCGATACCCTCCTTGCCCCGCCGGCCGCCGACACGGCCCGCCGCGATGCGCCGACCGGGCTGATCGTCGCCGCGCTGCTGCTCGTCATGCTGCTGTCCGCGCTCGACCAGACGATCGTGTCGACCGCGCTGCCGACCATCGTCGGCGAGCTCGGTGGCCTCGACCAGTTGTCATGGGTCGTCACCGCGTACCTGCTGTCGTCGACGGTCGTGCTGCCACTGTACGGCAAGCTCGGCGACCTGTACGGCCGCAAGATCGTGTTGCAGGCCGCGATCGTGCTGTTTCTCGCCGGCTCCGCGCTGTGCGGCATCGCGCAGGACATGACGCAACTGATCGTGCTGCGCGCGCTGCAGGGGCTCGGCGGCGGCGGGCTGATGGTCGTCACGATGGCCGCGATCGGCGATCTCGTGCCGCCCGACCGCCGCGCGCGCTATCAGGGGATGTTCGGCGGCGTGTACGGCCTCGCGACGATCGTCGGGCCGCTGCTCGGCGGCTTCCTGGTCGAACACCTGTCGTGGCGCTGGATCTTCACGATCAACCTGCCGCTCGGCCTGCTCGCGCTCGCGGTGATCGGCATCGCGTTCCGGCCGCATACCGCGCACGTGAAGCACCGGATCGACTACATGGGCGCGGCGTTCCTCGCGACGGCCCTCACCTGCGTGATCCTGTTCACGAGCGAAGGCGGTTCGCTGCTGCCGTGGTCGTCGCCGCAGCTGTGGATGACGCTGGTGCTCGGCGTGGTCGCGGTCGGCGGCTTCATCTACGAGGAGCGGCTCGCGGCCGAGCCGATCATGCCGCTCGAACTGTTCCGCCAGCGCACCTTCGTGCTGATGAGCCTGATCGGCTTCGTCGTCGGCATCGCGCTGTTCGGGTCGGTCACGTTCATTCCGCTCTATCTGCAGGTCGTGAAAGGCTCGACGCCGTCGCAGGCCGGAATGCAGCTGCTGCCGATGATGGGCGGGATGCTCGCGATGTCGGTGGTCAGCGGCCGGCTGATCTCGCGGCTCGGCACGTATCGGCCGTTTCCGATCGCGGGCACGCTGATCGGCGGTGTCGCGATGGCGCTGCTGTCGACGCTGTCGCTCGACACGCCGCTGCACACGATGTACGCGTACATGGCGCTGCTCGGGATCGGGCTCGGCATGGTGATGCCGGTGCTGACGCTCGCGGTGCAGAACACGGTCGAATTCCGGCACATGGGGGTCGCGACGTCGGGCGCGACGCTGTTCCGCTCGATCGGCGGTTCGCTCGGCGTCGCCGCGTTCGGCGCACTGTTCTCGCACGGGCTGCAGTCGCGGATCGTGCAGGCGCTGCCGGCCGGCACCGAGCTGCCGCCCGCGCTCGGCCCGGCGGCCGTGCACCAGTTGCCGGATGCGGTGCGCGATGCGTACCTGCATGCGTTCGCCGGGTCGCTGCATGTGGTGTATCTCGCGGCGGCCGGCGTGATCGCGATCGCGTTCGTGCTCGCCTGGTTCGTCGAGAGCGCGCCGCTGCGCACGCACCACTGATTCGCAGGCCGGCGGCAGCGATCGCCGGCCGATCGAAGCCACGAGGCGACCGTTCTCCCGATTTGCGATCGCCGCGCCGCCCCGCCCGCCGTCACGGCACCAGCACCACCCCGCCCGTCGTCTGCCGCGACTCCAGCAAGCGATGCGCGTCGGCCGCATGTTCGAGCGGCAGCCGCGCGCCGATCTCCACGTGCATCCCGCCCGCGAGCCGCTCGAGCGTCGCGCGCGCCGCTTCCCGATACCCCGCCACGTCACGCGCGATGAAACCCAGCACGCTCGGCCGCGCCAGCGCGATCGAGCGGGCCGGCCCGAGTTCGTCGAGATCGATCGTCTGCCGCGCGCCGATCGCGGCGACCTGCCCGATGCTCGCGACCATCCCGAACGGCCGGACCGCGCCGAGCGTACGCGTCAGCACGTCGCCGCCGATTCCGTCGATCGCGTAGTCGACGCCTGCGCCGCCGCCGAACGCGCGGGCCGCCGCGACGAAATCCGCCTCGCGATAATCGACCACCGCTTCCGCCCCGTGTGCGCGCACCAGCGCCGCCTTCGCGGCCGAGCCGACCGTGCCGATCACCCGTGCGCCGAGCGCGCGCGCCCACTGCGTCGCCAGCAAGCCGACGCCGCCGGCCGCCGCATGCACGAGCACGGTCTCGCCGGCGCCGACCTGCCGCACGCGGTGCAGCAGCATGTAGACGGTAATGCCTTTCAGCAGCCCGGCCGCGGCCGCGTCGTCGCTCACGCCGTCGGGCACGGGCACCACGCGCTCGGCGGGCAGCGTGCGCAGGCTCGCGTAGCTGCCGGTCGGCAGTCCCGCATAGGCAACGCGCTGGCCCGGGACGAGCGCCGTCACGCCGGGCCCGACCGCCTCGACCACGCCGGCTGCCTCCACGCCGAGCGCGTCCGGCAGTGCCGGCAACGGGTGCGCGCCGGTCCTGAAATAAATGTCGACGAAATTCACGCCGACGGCGGTCTGGCGAATCCGCACCTCGCCGGCACCGGGCGGCACGACGGGCGCATCGACACGGCGCAGCACGCCGGCGTCGCCGTAGCGGTCGATCCCGATCCGGGTGGCGGTGGCAGTTTGGGTCATGACGTTCCTCGCAATCGAATGAAGTGACACGATCATCCCATCGTGCATAATCGAACGGAATTCCCGTTACACGCCCATCTACTGTGCAAAATTCGACCGAACCAACGGCAGCGTCCGCGCCGCCGATGAGCTGGGACGACCTCCGCTATTTCCTCGCGGTGATGCGCGGCGGCAGCCTGTCGGCCGCGGCGCGGACGCTGCAGGTCCAGCATTCGACGGTTGCCCGGCGCATCGACGCGCTGGAGTCCGCGCTCGGCATCCGGCTGTTCGACCGGCTGCCGCGCGGCTGGCCGCCGACCGACGAAGGGCTGCATCTCGCCGAACATGCGGCGCGCGTCGAAACCGACGTGCATGCGTTCGCGCGCGCCGCACAGGGGGCGGCGGCGCTCGACGGAGTGGTGCGCGTGTCCGCGTCGCCGGTATTCGCGAGCCACTTCCTCGCGCCGCGGCTCGCCCGCGCGCAGCGCGCGTGGCCCGCGCTGCGGATCGACCTGATGGGCGAAATGCACGCGGCGAACCTGTACGCGCGCGAAGCCGACCTCGCCGTGCGCTTGTCACGACCGAACGAGCCGGGGCTGGCCGCGCGCCGGCTCGGCACGATGCGCTTCGCGCTGTGCGCATCGCGCGACTGGGCCACCGCGCCGCCCGACACCTGGGCATTCCTCGGTTACGACGACGCGCTCGCGCAAATGCCGCAGCAGCAATGGCTCGAGCGCTTCGCGGCTGGGCGCCGCTTCGCGTTCGTCGCCAACGACCTGGCCGCGCTGCATCGTGCGTGCGTGGCCGGTGCGGGAATCGCGTTGCTGCCGCGCTTTCTCGTCGACGTGCCGGCCACGAGCTCGGGCCCGGCCGCGGCCGATCCGTCGTTGTCGGCCCCCGCAGCGCTCGTCGAACTGACGTCCGTGCCTCGTTGCGACGTCGAGCGCGAGATCTGGCTCGTCGTCCACCCGGACGTGCGCCGCTCGCCGCGCGTGCAGCGCGTCGCGGAGGCGATCGCCGACGCCGTTCGCGACGCGGACGGCCATCTGTAGGCCGGTCGGGCAGGCCCTGCACGCATGCGACGCGGCCAATGCCTTTACCGCACCGCCCGACGGCCGGCATAGTAGCGGTTTCATCCGCCTGCTCCGCCACCATGCCCGCCGCTCCCGCCTGCGTCGTCCGCGACGCGACCGATGCCGATCTCGACGCCATTCACGCGATCTACGCGCACCACGTGCGCCACAGCGTCGCGTCGTTCGAGGAGACGCCGCCCGACGTCGACGAACTGCGCACGCGCCGCGACGCGGTGCTGCGCCACGGGCTGCCCTATCTCGTCGCGGAATGCGACGGCCGCATCGCCGGCTACGCGTACGCAACGCCGTATCGCACGCGCAGCGCGTACCGCCACACGATCGAGGATTCGATCTACATCGACGACGCGCAGCGCGGCCGCGGCATCGGCCGCGCGCTGCTCGCGGCACTGATCGCGCGTTGCGAAGCCGGCCCGTGGCGGCAGATGATCGCGGTAATCGCCGACGGCGGCACCGGCGGGTCGACGTCGCTGCACCGCGCGTTCGGTTTCGAGCCGGCCGGCGTGCTGAAGGCGGTCGGTTTCAAGCACGGCCGCTGGATCGACACCGCGCTGATGCAGCGCGCGCTCGGCGACGGCGCACGCACGCTCCCCGCCGCGCCCGAGCCTGTCGCGCCGCGCTAGAATGGCCGCATGTCAAAACAGACTCCAACCATGCCAGACGAGGCCGCGCCGGATTCCCGCAACGAGTACACGGTCGACGAACTCGCACGCGTGTCCGACACGACCGTGCGCAACGTGCGCGCATACCAGGATCGCGGGCTGCTCGCGCCGCCCGAGAAGCGCGGGCGCGTGGGCATCTACGACGACACGCACGTCGCGCGCCTGAAGCTGATCAACCACCTGCTCGCGCGCGGCTACACGCTGTCGAACATCCAGGACCTGATCATGGCGATCGACGAGGGTCACGACCTGCGCTCGATCCTCGGCCTGGAAAACGCGATCGGCGGCCGCTGGTCGCACGAACTGCCGAAAACCTATTCGCTCGCGCAACTCGCGCAGATGTTCGGCCCGCAGACGGCGTCGCAACTGTCGCGCGTGACCGAACTCGGGCTGCTCGAACGGCGCGGCCTGTCGTTCGTCGCGAAAAGCCCCGCGCTGCTCGAGGCGGCAGCCGCGATGACGAAGGAAGGCATCCCGCCGCGCGAGCTGCTCGACGTGATCAGCCTCGCGCGGCCGCACTTCGATGCGATCGCGCGGCTGCTCGTCGATCTCGTCGTGAAGCGGCTCGACCGCTATGACGAAGGCACGCTGCCACCCGTCACCGACGTGCCCGCGCTCGTCGATGCGATCTGGCGCCTGCGCCCGCTCGCGGCCGTGTTCGTCGAGGGCGAGACGAACCGCGCGCTCGAGAACGCCGCCAGTGCGTATCTGGGCGGCCGTGTCGCGACGATCCTCGACCGGAAACTCAGCGACGAAGCAGCACGCCAGGCCGGCACGTCGGATACGTCCGATGCGTCCGGCCCGCAAGGCGACGGCGACAAAGCATAGGACCGCCGCCGTCATATTCATATCGGCATTGCTTGGTTTGCGGGCCCGATCGCCCGTGCGACGATTCTTCCAACCGAGCGGCGCGCGCCGCTCCCCGAAGACGTTTCGCATGGAGTCCGTTCGATGATTCGTTTCACCCGCTGGATCACCCGCACCGCCGCGACGGCGCTCGTCGCCGTCGCCGCCACGTCGGCCTTCGCGCAAGGCAGCGCCGACAAGGTCGTGCGCATCGGCTACCAGAAGGCCGGCCTGCTGTCGGTCGTCAAGACGCAGGGCTCGCTCGAGACGCGGCTCAAGCCGCTCGGCTACACCGTCCAGTGGTTCGAATTCCCGGCCGGCCCGCAACTGCTCGAGGCGCTGAACGCGAACAGCATCGACTTCGGTTATACGGGCGCGCCGCCGCCGGTGTTCGCACAGGCGGCCGGCGTGCGCTTCGTGTACGTCGCCGCGGAACCGCCGTCGCCGCACAACGAAGCCGTGTTCGTGAAGGCCGATTCGCCGGTCCGTTCACTCGCCGACCTGCGCGGCAAGAAGGTCGCGCTGCAGAAGGGTTCGAGCGCGAACTATCTGTTGCTCGAAGCGCTGAAAAAGGCCGGCGTACGCTACGACGAAATTCGCCCTGTGTACCTGCCGCCCGCCGACGCGCGTGCCGCGTTCGAGAGCGGCAACGTCGACGCGTGGGCCGTGTGGGATCCGTACTACGCGGCCGCGCAGAATTCGCTGAAGATCCGTACGCTGTCCGACTACACGGGCCTCACGCCCGCGAACAACTTCTACGAGGCAACGCGTGGCTTCGCGGAGCAACATGCCGACGTGGTCGGCTCGATCCTGAAGCAAGTGCGCGAGACGGGCCTGTGGGTCAACGGGCATCCGGCCGAGACGGCCGCGCTGATCGCGCCGAAGGTCGGCCTGCCGCAGCCGCTCGTGGAAACGTGGATCAAGCGTGTGCCGTTCGGCGCGGTGCCGGTCGATGAGAAGATCGTCGCGGTTCAGCAGGGGGTGGCCGATGCGTTCTATGCGGCGAAGCTGATTCCGCAGAAGCTGAACGTGGCCGATAACGCGTGGACCGACAAGGGCGTGGCAAGCGCGCTCGCGGCGAAGTAACGCGCGGTTCGCACTGGTTTCGAACAGGCCGACGGGTGCCCTGCCCGTCGGCCTTTTTTGGTTCTGCTCGAATTTTCGGGGGACGTCGGGCGCGCTGGCGGCGTTCGGCCCGTTTGAGTCGCTCAACGAAGATCTACGACTGCCCGCTCCCGGACCAGGAAGAGACGGTCATCGATGATGCTGTACCCTTCGGAGCATCTACCGTTGCGGCGGTCGCGAACAGAAGCCCTGTCTCGCGGAAGAGGCTTGGTCGTGACTGCCAGCCCGTTGGCAAACAGGTTCGGCACCGCGACGGCCGGGCAAGTGGCTCGGATCACACAGTCGGAACAGTTCCTCCGTCGATGACGTATTCAGTGCCGGTGATTGCGCTGGCCCGCGCGGAGACGAGGAAGCCAATGAGTTCCGCAACCTCCCGAGGCGAGCATGGTCGGCCGAGAGGAATGCCACCGAGCGAATCCATGATGATCTTGCGGGCGCCTTCCGTGTCGATACCGCTTTGTCGGGCGATCTCGGCAACGAGACCTGCGGCGGCATCGGTCTCGACCCAGCCCGGGGAGACACGCACGACGCGAATGCCCTTCGGACTGACCTCCTTGGACAAGGCCTTACTGTAGGTTGACAGCGCGGCCTTGGCGGCGGCATAGGCAATCGTCGCCTCCGGCAACGGCAATTGCCGCTGGATCGACGTGACATGGATGATGACGCCCGAACGCTGCGCGATCATCGAGGGCAACAGCGCGCGATCGATGCGCACTGCCGGGAATAGGTTCAGGCTCAATGCCTTGTTCCATTCAGCGTCATCCAGCACGCTGAAGCCACCGGCCGGTGCAGACGAGCCGCCCACTACGTGCACGACTATATCAACGCCACCCAATCGCTCGAGCACGGCGTCGACGATGGCTTTACAGCCCTCTGCCGTCGCGATGTCCGCCCCGATGAACCGTTCTTCGGCAAGCTCATCGGGACGGGAACGCGCGGTCGTCAGAACCTTCGCACCTGCCTCGCAAAGGCGTCCGACAACGGCCTTGCCGACGCCCTTGGTTCCGCCCGTAACGAGCGCCCGAAGCCCCAGCAGTTCGGATGCGGAGCGCATTAGCGGATTTCCAGCGACGCAATCCTGCCGCCGGCCAGGACGAACGTATAGGTCAGCTCAACCGGGCTACCCGGGAAGGTGCCCGTGAGCCGTGCGCGCATCGTCACGGTGGCGCCGTCCTGCGATACGTCCAGCGGCTCAACGCTGTACTGGTACCTGGTTTTGCTGTCTTTCTTCCAGGCCTGGATGGCCTCCAGCCCCTTGATCGTGCGGCCTTCGTCCCGCACCACGGCATCGGCGGTAAAGCAGTTCGATAGAGGGGCGGTGTCGGTGACGGTTTCCGCGAGCAGATAGGCATCCAGCGGCGGAGGCAGCATCATGTTCATCGGGGTTCACCTCAACGCGAAGGTTTGCATGCCCCGATCATGGCGCTACAGTTACCGCATCGCAAGAACGCACAAAAAAGTAAGTAACCCGTGGCTAACCGAAAAAACTACACCCCCGCGACTGCCGCAAGCGATGTCGAAGCCGCATTCAAGCTGCTGGAAGGCCGCTGGAAACTGGTGATCCTGTTCCACCTATTCGGCGGGCAAGTGAGGCGCTTTTCGGACCTCGAGAGGCTGATCCCCGGCATCACGCAGAAGATGCTTGCCCAGCAGCTACGCAGCCTCGAAGCGGACGGCATCGTAACGCGCACGGTCTATCATCAGGTGCCGCCGAAGGTGGACTACCGCCTGACTGATTGGGGCCAGGCGTTATGCCCCGCACTGGATGCGATCCTGACATGGGCGGAGCGCCGTGAAGACTTTCCGTAGGCCGCGCCGAGCTTGCGTGCGTGACGCAAGCAGCCTTTCATCCAGAGCTCGAATTTCCCAAGTCGTCGACGTGGTCTCATCCGCGATCGTCTCATGTCGGGCGGGAACGTGACGGTCGTCGATTCCATTTGAGGGGCCGCACCGGGTCGGAAAGCACCATCCACCGAAACGCGCGACAAGCCCTTTTCCTCAGCCCACCGCAAACAATCCACCCGCGGCCATCGATCCGTCGAAGTTGCACGCGGCGCATCAAAGAAGACCGGTGGGCGCTCAGCCCGCCGGTCTTCTGCATGACAAGGCCATGCCCGCCGGCCTACCCCCACTTCAACGCCCCGCCACCTTCTTCTGCCGCCACAGACACAGCAAATCGCACGCAACATGCGCAGCGGCGATCGCGGTAATGTCCGCGTGATCGTAAGCAGGCGCAACCTCGACCACATCCGCGCCGACCAGCTTCACCGCCCCGAGCGCACGCACGATCGCGAGCGCCTGCGCGGACGACAACCCACCCGCGACCGGCGTCCCCGTGCCGGGCGCGAACGCCGGATCGAGACAGTCGATATCGAACGTCAGGTACGCGGGCCGCGCGCCGACGATGTCGACGATCCGCTCCACCGCCGCGCGCGGACCATGCTCATGCACCCACGCGGCATCGAGCCGCTCGATCCCGAGGAAATCGTCGTTCCATGTACGGATACCGACCTGCACCGACGTCGCCGGATCGATCAGCCCTTCCTTCACCGCCTTGTAGAACATCGTGCCGTGATTGAGGCTGTCGGGCTCGTCGTCGGCCCACGTATCGCAGTGCGCATCGAAGTGGATCAGCGACAACGGCTTGCCGTAGCGCTCCGCGTGCGCGACCAGCAGCGGATACGTGATGTAGTGATCGCCGCCGAGCGTCAGCATCTTCGCGCCCGAGCGCAGGATCGTGCGCGCATGCTCGACGATCGCCGGCTTGATCGACAGTGGGTTGTGCGCATCGAACCAGCAATCGCCGTAATCGACGGTCGCGAGATCCTCGAACGGATCGAAGCCCCACGGATACGGCTTGAGCTCCGCGAGCTGCACGCTCGCCGCGCGGATCGCGGCCGGCCCGAGCCGCGCGCCCGAGCGATAGGTCGTCGCGAGGTCGAGCGGCACGCCGGAAATCGCGACGTCGACGCCGTCGAGCGCGCGCGAATAGTTGCGGCGCATGAACGACAGCACGCCCGCATAGGTGTTTTCGATCGAGGAGCCGTATGGCGTCGTGCGACGGATCGCGCCGTCGCCGTGGAGCAGTTCGGTCATGTCGAACCTGTTGGTCATGAGGACCGGCCCCGGCCACTGCATCGGGTGCGCTGGCGGGACTCGGCACGGATTCAATGAAAACGCGGCGGCATGCCCTCATCGGGCGCGACCGTCGCGCCGGCCTGCGAACCCTGTAGCGCGGCCGGGCGGGACAACGTCGATACGCGGCGATGATAGCAAGCCGAAACCGCCGTGTTGCCCCGGTTCGACCGGGGCAAACGCATCGAAACGATCGGCGCGGCGGCAGGCGCACCGGCGCCGCATGGCCCGATCCCGTGCCGCCGGACCGCCGCACCACCGCCCCCCGTCGCCATGCCGCGCCTAGAAGGATTCGCCGGTTTTCGCCCGCGCTTTCTTCCGGATAATGGCCGCAGCCGCGCCCCCGACGGCGCGCCGTCCACCGCAGACGACGACAACCCCGGAGACACCCGCCTTGATCGCCACGCTTCCCGCCACCTATCGCCGGCTCTGGCCGCTCGCCATCGCCGCCGCGCTGCTGTACGGGCTGTCGCTCGCCGCCGCGCCCTATCCCGGCCAGGCCGCCGCGAAAGCCGCGATGGGCATCCTGCTGCTCGCGGCCGGCAGCGCCTGCGCGGCACCGCGCGAACGCGCGTGGCTGTGCGCGGCGCTCGTCACGGCCGTACTCGGCGACGTGCTGCTCGCGCTGCCCGAGTGGCCGCTGTCGTTCGTCCTCGGCCTCGGCGCGTTCCTGCTCACGCACCTGTGCTACTGCGCGATCTTCGTGCGCTGGCGCGCGCGGCCGCACGGCTGGCGCTTCCTCGCACTGATCGGGCTGTGGATCGCCGCGCCGGCGTTCTATGCGGCGTTCCTTCCGCATCTGGGCGAACTGCTCGTACCCGTCGCCGTCTACATGCTCGTGCTGTGCGCGATGGCGAGCTTCGCGCTCGCGGCCCGCACGCGCGGCCCGCTGGTCGCCGTCGGCAGCCTGATCTTCGTCGGCTCCGACACGCTGATCGGCGTCGGACGCTTCCTCGGGGGCTTCCCCGGCATCGACTACCTGATCTGGGGCCTCTACGCGCTCGCGCAGATCACGATCGTCGCCGGGGTTTTCCATGAGACGGCCGCCCGCCCGATCCGTCCCTGATAGCGTTTCAAACAGGTCGCCGCGTCCCGGCGGCCTTCGTCTCCCGCCTCTCCAGCCCTGCCGACGGCCGTTTCCGCACATTCCGCAATGCGGAAACCAGACCGTTCCAAACCCCGCTCAGCCTTTTCCCGCGCGGCTTCCGGCCCTTAGAGCGCCGCTTCTAGCCTCTTGCGGTTTCCGGGTTCACCCACTATCGTTACATCAACCAATGTAACATTCAAAAATGAGCCAAATCGGAGACACCCGGATGAATGCTCGCACGTTGCCTTTCGGCCCGCCCGGCCACGACGGCCCGGACGAAACCACCGACATCGCCATCATCGGCACCGGCTTCGCCGGTCTCGGGATGGCCATTCGCCTGCGGCAGACCGGCGTGACCGACTTCGTCGTGCTCGAGAAGGCCGCGTCGGTCGGCGGCACGTGGCGCGACAATCATTACCCCGGGTGTGCGTGCGACGTGCAATCGCACGTCTATTCGTTCTCGTTCGCGCCGAACCCGCGCTGGACGCGCATGTTCGCGCCGCAGCCGGAGATCCGCGCGTACCTGGAAGACTGCGTGCAGCGCTTCGGCGTCGGCCCGCACCTGCGCCTGAACGACGAGCTGCAGCGCGCCGAATACGACGAGGCCGCGCGACGCTGGCGCCTCACGTTCGCGAACGGCAAGCGGCTGTCGGCGCGCGTGCTGGTGTCGGGGATGGGCGGGCTGTCGCGCGCCGCGCTGCCGGCGATTCCCGGCATCGAGACCTTCAAGGGCCGTGCGTTCCATTCGCAGCAGTGGGATCACGACTACCCACTCGAAGGCAAGCGCGTCGCGGTGATCGGCACCGGCGCGAGCGCGATCCAGTTCGTGCCGCAGATCGCGCCGCGCGTGAAGACACTCGCGCTGTTCCAGCGCACGCCGCCGTGGATCATGCCGAAGCCCGACCGCAACCTGAGCGGCTTCGAGAAGTGGCTGTTCCGCACGCTGCCGTTCACGCAGAAGGCGGTGCGCAGCGGCATCTACTGGATGCTCGAATCGCGCGTGCTCGGCTTCGCGATCCATCCGTCGCTGATGAAGAACGTGCAGAAGCTCGCGCTGCGCCATATCCGCAAGCAGGTTCCCGATCCGGAACTGCGCCGTGCGGTCACGCCGGACTACACGCTCGGCTGCAAGCGCGTGCTGATCTCGAACGACTACTACCCGGCGCTGTCGCGCAAGAACGTCGACGTGATCACGACCGGCATCGAGCGCATCGAAGCCGACGCGGTCGTGACGACCGACGGCAAGCGTCATGAAGTCGACTGCCTGATCTACGGCACGGGCTTCCAGGTCGCCGATCCGTATCCGCGCGGCGCGATCATCGGCCGCGGCGGCCTCGACATCGTCGATGCGTGGCGCGACGGCGCGCACGCGTATCTCGGCACGACGCTGCCGGGCTACCCGAACTTCTTCATGATCGTCGGCCCGAACACCGGCCTCGGCCACAACTCGATGGTGTTCATGATCGAGTCGCAGATCGAATACATCCTCGGCGCGCTGAACGCGATGCAGCGCGAACGCGCGGATGCGATCGAGGTGCGCCCGCTCGTCGAGGCGCAGTTCAACAGCGATCTGCAGGGCCGGCTCAAAAAGGCGATCTGGTCGACGGGCGGCTGCAAGAGCTGGTACCTCGACCCGCGCACCGGCAAGAACACGACGCTGTGGCCGGGCTTCACCTGGCGCTTCCGCCAGGCGACCGCGCACTTCTCGATCGCCGATTACCACGCGTATCGCGCGCCGCACCACGACACGAGCGGGCGGCCCGTCGCCGCGCCCGCCGCTTCCGCCGCTTCCGCTTCCACGTCCGCCGAAGCGGCCTGAGCCAGACAAGGAGCCAACGACATGAGAGATTTCGCCAACAAGGTCGCCGCGATCACGGGCGCAGGCTCGGGCATGGGCCGCTCGCTCGCGATCCAGCTCGCGCAGGCCGGCTGCCACCTGTCGCTCGCCGACAAGAATGGCGTCGGCCTCGCGGAAACCGAGCGGATCGTCCGCGCGATCGCGCCGAACGTGCGCGTGTCGACGCGCGTGCTCGACGTCGGCGACCGCGACGCGATGTTCGCGTGGGCGGACGACACCGCGCAGGAACACGGCAAGGTCAACCTGATCTTCAACAACGCGGGCGTCGCGCTGTCGAGCACGATCGAAGGGATGGAATACGGCGATCTCGAGTGGATCGTGAACATCAACTTCTGGGGCGTCGTGCATGGCACGAAGGCGTTCCTGCCGCACCTGAAGGCGAGCGGCGACGGCCACGTGATCAATACGTCGAGCATCTTCGGGATCTTCGCGCAGCCGGGCATGAGCGGCTACAACGCGACCAAGTTCGCGGTGCGCGGCTTCACCGAATCGCTGCGCCAGGAACTCGACATGATGAAGTGCGGCGTGTCGGCCACCTGCGTGCATCCGGGCGGCATCCGCACCAACATCGCGCAGTCGAGCCGCGTCGCGAAGAACATGGTCGGCTTCATCGTCGAGAGCGAGCAGCAAGGCAAGGACAGCTTCGAGAAGTTCTTCATCACGACCGCCGACGACGCCGCGCGCACGATCCTCGCCGGCGTGCGCCGCAACAAGCGGCGTGTGCTGATCGGCCGCGACGCGAAGGCCGCGGACTGGATGGCGCGCATCCTGCCGGCCGCGTACCAGGCGCTCGTCGTGCTCACGACGCGCCGCGAGGCCGCGAAGGCCCGCCGCGCGGCGGCCCGCTACGGCACGCCGGCCGCCGCGCCGCTTCACGCCACCTACAACAACGCAGGCAATCAGGGAGGAGAACAATCATGACGACCCCGAACATGATGCCGGTGCGGCGCGACATCCGTTTCGCGCTGCCGCCCGAACGCGCGAAGGACTGGCACGTCCAGGGCGTGCCGGTCACGCACTTCATGAACGCGCTGTCGCTGCTGTTCCCGGCCGGCGAGCGCTTCTTCATGGATTCCGTGCGCCACTACCGCGACCGCATCGAGGATCCGGAGCTGAAGAAGCAGGTGCTCGGCTTCATCGGCCAGGAAGCGATGCACACGCGCGAGCACATCGAGTACAACGACCTGCTGCAGTCGTCCGGCCTGCCCGCGCACAAGCTCGACAAGCGGCTGTGGACGATCCTCGGCTTCTTCAAGAAGACGCTGCCGCATTCGATGCAGCTCGCGATCACGATCGCGCTCGAGCACTACACGGCGATCCTCGCGAACCAGCTGCTGGCGGGCCACGAGCACCGGATCGACGGGTCGGTCGAAGGCTATCAGCAGATGTGGATGTGGCACGCGATGGAGGAAACCGAGCACAAGGCGGTGTCGTACGACGTATGGAACGCCGTGATGAAGCCGGGCCTCGGCAGCTACCTGCTGCGCACGGGCACGATGCTGACGACGACGGTATTGTTCTGGACGATCGTGTTCGACTTCCACGTGCGCCTGATGCGCGCGCACCGTCGCGAACACGGCAGGTTCGGCGGCATGTGGCGGCTCGTGAAGTATCTGTACAGCCCGCGGACCGGCGTGTTCCCGAGCATCGCGCGCGAATGGCTCGACTACTTCCGTCCGGGCTTCCATCCGTGGGACCACGACAACCATCAGTACCTGCAGGGGCTCGACACGCTGCTCGCGAACATCGACGCGACCAATGCGCGTCACGCGGCGCAGGCCGCCCCGCGACGCGTGCCGCTGCATCCGGTTCCGCAGGCATGACGTCATGGCACGCACGCACGAGATGCTGACCGTCCGCTCCGGCGACGTGAAACTCGCCGTCCATGTCAGCGGCCCGCGCCGCGCGCCGCCGCTGATCCTCGTGCACGGCTATCCCGATTCGTCGGCCGTGTGGGCGCCGGTCCGCGCGCGGCTCGCGAAGCGCTACCGCGTGATCGCATACGACGTGCGCGGCGCCGGTGCATCCGATGCGCCGCGCCGCCGCGCGGACTACACGCTGGCGCGGCTCGCCGACGACCTGAAGGCCGTCGCCGACGCGACCTGCGGCGCGCGGCCGTTCCATCTGGTCGGCCACGACTGGGGGTCGATCCAGTGCTGGGAGGCCGTGACCGACCCTGCGTTGCGCGGCCGGATCGCGTCGTACACGTCGATCTCCGGCCCGTGCCTCGACCACGTGTTCCGCGCGAAGATGCGGCTCAGGCAGAGCCTGAAATCGTGGTACATCGCGTTCTTCCACCTGCCGGTCGTGCCGTCGCTGGTGTGGCGCCTCGGCGGCGCCGCACTGTGGCCGCGCTGGCTGCAGTTGACCGAACGCGTGCGGCCCGAGCGCGATCCCGCGCAGTTGAAGAACGCGCTGAACGGGTTGCAGCTCTACCGCGCGAATTTCCTCGCGCGGGCGAGCAAGCCGCGCGAGCGGTATGCGCAGGCGCCGGTGCAGATCCTCGTGCCGGTGCGCGACCGCTACGTGACGCCGGAGATGTCGGTCGATCTCGAGCGCTGGCTCGGCGAGCACGTGCGCGAGGAAATCGACGGCGGGCACTGGGTCGTGGTACGCAATCCCGACCTGATCGCGGCGCGGATCGACGGGTTTGCCTCGGCGCATGAACAACCGGCGGTCGCGGCAGCACCCGCGGCACCGCGGGCGGCGGTTCAGCGCAACGGCGGCAGGCGCTTGAACAGCGTTTCGTAGTCGATCACGAGCCCGTCGGCGTCGACGTCCATCTCGGCCGTGAAATTCCGGAAGATGCCTTCGTAGCGGTAGCGCCGGCCCGGCTCGATGCACGCGTATGCCTGCTTGACCGGCGTCACCTTCAGGTCCGGCGTCGAGATGTATGCGACGTCGATCGGTCGCCGCTCGCCGCGAGCGAGGCCGAGGCGGCCGATCGGCAGCGCGTTCGTGAACGGCGTCGCCGCGATGTCGATGTCGACGCAGCCATCCAGCTCCGGCAGCGCGCTGCCTGAACCGTCGCGCCAGTGCCCGGCCCCGTCGCCGTGCAGTTCCAGCGTGCCGCCGCCCATCACCTTGAGCACCGCATACCTGACCCGCCATTGCGGATCGCACTCGACCCGGTACGCAAGCCCGTATGCGCGGCCGTACCGCTGGCCGACCACGGCACTTTCGACGACGATGCCCGCGTCCCCCCGGTCGAACGTCAGGTGTTCGATTCCGTCGCCCTCGAGCGACACCCAGCGCAGTTCACGCATCGTTCCTCCTCGAAAACGCCGACGCGTCAGCATACGCACGAAAAATCCGGCTGCGGCCAGAATCTCGTTTCCCGGCCCGGCAATCGCGCGAAAGCGCCATTGTCCCGGGCAGACAAGACGCCGAAACACGCGCCCCGCCCCAACTCAGGGCATGCGCCACAAATCCTGACTATCCAGAATTCCCTATTCCGGTGCACGGCATTGTGTCCTATGCTCGCGGCTCGTCCTGCTCCACCGCCGCCATGCCTACCGCCCGCCCCGCCTCGCCGTCGATCGACCTGCGCATCCTGCTGCGCGGCATCGGGCAGATCGTGCTGCAGGCGCATGCCGTCACCGGCGCGCTGCTGCTCGCCGCGCTGGCGCTGACCGACCTGCGGCTCGCGTCCGCGGCGCTGGTCGGCTCGGCCGCCGCCAGCATGACGGCGGTGCTGACGGGTGCCGAGCACCGCGACGTCGAACAGGGGCTGCACGGCTTCAACGGCGCGCTCGCCGCGCTGATCGCCGTGCTGTTCGCGCCCGCTTCGCCCGCCGCCGTCGCGCTGGTACCGCTGGTCGCGATCGGCGCGGCGCTCGTGCAGCGCGCGATGCGTGTGCCGCTCGCCCGCTGGCGCCAGTGCCCGTATTCGAGCCCGTGCCTCGCCGTCACCGCGCTGTGGCTGCCGTTTGTCGCGCCGCAGCATGCGGGCGACGCGACAGCCGGTGCGCCGCTGACGCTTCCTTCCATCGCCGACGCGCTGCTGTCGGGCGTCGCGCAAACCACCTTTGCGCAAGGCCCGTGGGCCGGCGCGCTGATCGTCGCCGGCCTCGCCGTCGCGTCGCGCCGCGCGGCCGCGTTCGCGCTCGGCGGCACGATCGTGTCGACCGTGCTGCTGATCGCGGCCGGCGCGAACGGCGCGTCGTTCGCCGACGGCCTGCTCGGCTTCAACGGCGCGCTCGCCGCACTCGCGCTGATGCCGCGCGGGCCGCGCGCGGCATTCGCGGCCGCCGCGCTCGCCGCGCTGATCCAGTGGCTCGCGACGCGCGCGGGCCTCCCCGCGTTCACGGCCCCGTTCGCGATCGCTGCGTGGATCACGGTGATCGTCGCGCGCCGCTTCACCCTCGGAGAACCCGATGTCGTCATTCGCACACCGTCCTGACACCGTGAAGCCCGGCGGCCCGATCTCGAACGCCGAGCGCCGGTTGCGCGTCGATCTCGCCGCCGCCTATCGCCTCGTCGCGCTGAACGGCTGGGACGACCTGATCTACACGCATCTTTCCGCGACCGTGCCCGGCGAACCCGGACACTTCCTGATCAACCCGTTCGGCCTCGCGTTCGACGAGGTTCGCGCATCGAATCTCGTGAAGATCGACCTGGCCGGCAACCAGATCGGCGAGAGCGAATACGCAGTCAACGTGACCGGCTTTGCACTGCACGCGGCCGTGCATGCCGCGCGACCGGACGCCGTCTGCGTGATGCACCTGCACAATACGGCCGGCATCGCCGTGTCGATCCAGCGCGACGGGCTGCTGCCCGCGTCGCAGCACGCGCTGCGGTTTCACGGCGACCTCGCGCACCACGACTACGAGGCGCTCGCGTTCTCGCCGGCCGAAGGCGCGCGGCTGACCGCCAGCCTCGGCGCGAAATCCGCGATGCTGCTGCGCAACCATGGCACGCTGACGGTCGGCCGGACCGTCGCCGAGGCATATGTGCTGATGGATACGCTGATCAAGGCCTGCGACATCCAGGTGCGCGCGCAGGCAGGCGGCGGGCCGCTCGTGCTGCCCGAGCCGGCCGTCGCCGAGCGCACCGCCGCGCAGTTGCGCGACGGCGGCGCGATCGAGGGCGAACTGGAATGGCCGGCGCTGCTGCGCCGCCTCGACCGGATCGATCCGTCGTATCGCGACTGACGCCGCTCGTGTCCCGACTTCCCTACCCCCAACCATCGGAGCATCCAGTCATGCCGACTTTCAATATCCAGTTGTTCGAAGGCCGCACGGTCGAGCAGAAACGCGCATTCGTCGAAGCGATCACGCGCGTCACGTGCGAGACGCTCGGCTGCGACCCGGGCTCGGTCGACATCATCCTCGCCGACGTGAAGAAGGAGAACTGGGCGACGGGCGGCAAGCTGTGGAGCGACGAACGCTGAAAAGCTCCCCGAGATCGGTGTGCGTCCAGCCATTGGACGCATGCTACTTGGAGCCAGTTTGTCATCTCAAAATTGGGACCGGCAATTCGAATATGCCGAAGCCAGCAGCTATCTTGATATATTACCGTTGACAATCGGCCTCGCGGCAATTAGCTTTCGTAAGCGCACACACGCTCGGTCATTTTCTCAATATAGATCAGCATAACGAATCAAATTTATCGCATCAGAATCCGAAACAATCTAGCCAGCTGATCGCCACCAGTGGCGCCACCGCCAGCAATGAAACCCGGCAATAAATATCCTGCCGATCTTCAACTATCTTTGCAGGTGGACACCATGAAAATCATGACGCTCAAAGGCTATTTTGTCGCGCTGCTGCTTTCACTGATTTCCTTCTCAAATGCCGGTTTCGGCAAATCGTTGCCAATAGCATCCGGTGGAGCGCCCGCCCCTGCCAACCAGGTATGGGAAGCCGTCGAAAATGGTACAAACTACAAAATCATCAAGGTTTCCAACGAACGTTTTCTAATCGTCTACGGAAACAAGAACGATATTTCTGGGTACGTTGTCTACGATCGGCGAAACGGCTCAACCGGTACCGAGTATGTACCGTGGACGTCGATTTCGTCCAACATCACGATCGGGATTCAGGAGACGAGCAGTCAATCGATCGGTGTCATGTTAAGCATCGACGGCGAAACCACGAGCTTTGTCGCGAAACCCTATCGGCCTCGTCATAAGGTACAAAACGTAACCCACCCCGGAAAATGGTCCGCGGTAGTTTCCGGTACCTCGATGCGGCTCCAGATCGCCCCAAACCTCGTGGACATGTCCATCGATATTGGCAAATGCAGGCTGACCGGAAAGATAAAATCACTCAATCAGGAAAATGCATATCGCGTGGCAGTATCACAGGCAACGACGGTCTGCCCAACGACTGTTGGACAAGCATTTGATGCCGCATTAATATTTTCGGAGGATCTGGCTGTCGTCTATACGACGAAACGAGAGTCGGCAAACTTCATTTTTATCGGTCCCGAGGCCAACGCGAGCGCACTCAACACGACGCCGGAGCCTCGACACTCCTCCGCCTGTGCACAATGGCGAGCAATGTGCCGGGCAAAATGCTCTGCAATGACTTTGCCCACCGGTGACTTCGGATTCAAGTTCTGGAACTGCGTCAACAGTTGTAACGCGTTGGCGGGATGCTAAAAAGGCAAAAAAGTGATCTCTGACAAGCAAATCGCAAGTGCCCTTAACGACATGATCTTGCAAATGGGAGCCGATCTGGATCGCTCCCTGCTGACCGTCAAGGCGTCGTGTCCGGATTCGGAATTCGTCGCCTACCGCGAATTCGTGTCGCAACTGCTGACCACGATGCTGCTCGATTTCATGAATCCGCTCTACGCGCGGCACCCCGACCTGAAGCCGCCGGACCTCGCCTGACCCGCCCGTGCGACGCCGGCCACCGGCGTCGCACGCGGCCTTCGTTCCCTGCGCCGCGTTGTGCGCCCGCACATCGCGTTGTCACGCAATCGGCGCATATAATGCGGCACTGACGCAGCAGCCAATGGCCACCCGACCAGGAGACCGCCATGGAAGCGAAGAACGAAGAAGTCGTCGCACACCTGCTCTCCGATGTCGTCGAATTCGCGCGCGGACGCCTGCCCGAAGCCACGTTCCGGATCGTCGAACCGTTCCTGCGTCATTACTACGATTTCGTCGACGCCGATGATCTGCAGAATCGCGGCATCGCCGACCTCTACGGCGCCGCGATGGCGCACTGGCAGACCGCCCAGAAATTCGTGCCCGGCAGCGAGCGGCTGCGCGTGTACAACCCGATCCTCGAACAGCACGGCTGGCACTCCGACCACACGGTGATCGAGATCGTCAACGACGACATGCCGTTCCTCGTCGACTCGGTGACGATGGCCGTCAACCGCCTCGGGCTCGCGCTGCACTCGGCGCTGCACCCGGTGTTCCGCATCTGGCGCGGCGGCGACGGCGCGATCGAGCGCGTCGACGCCGGCGGCGCGACGGCCGGCGACGGCCAGTCGCAGCTCGCGTCGTTCATCCACTTCGAAGTCGACCGCTGCGGCGACGCCGCGCTGCTCAACACGCTGCGCAACGACATCGCGCGCGTGCTCGGCGACGTGCGCGCATCGGTCGAGGACTGGCCGAAGATCGTCGACATCGCGCGCGCGACGATCAAGGACATGAAGGCCCGCGAATCCACCGCGGAAGACATCGAGGCGCGCGCGTTCCTCGAATGGATGGTCGCCGACCACTTCACCTTCCTCGGCCAGCGCGACTACGCGCTCGTGTCGGACGGCACGGGTTTCGGCCTGCGCGGCGTCGAAGGCTCCGGCTGCGGCCTGCTGCGCGAATCGCTGCGCGCGCCCGGCGCGCCGGACGTGACGCCGCTGCCGCCGGCCGCCGCCGAGATCATCACCGGCCCCTGGCCGATCTTCCTGACGAAAGCGAACTCGCGCGCGACCGTGCACCGGCCCGGCTATCTCGACTACGTCGGCGTGAAACTGGTCGGCGCCGACGGCAAGGTGACCGGCGAACGGCGCTTCATCGGACTCTACACGTCGACGTCCTATTTCGGTTCGTACACCGAGATACCGATCGTGCGCCGCAAATGCGCGAACATCGTGCGGCGCGCGGGCTTCCTGCCGAAGGGGCATCTCGGCAAGTCGCTGGTGACGGTGCTCGAAACCTATCCGCGCGACGAACTGTTCCAGGCCGACGAAGACCAGCTCTACGACATCGCGTTGGGCATCCTGCGCCTGCAGGAACACCAGCGCACGCGCCTGTTCGTACGGCGCGACCGCTTCGACCGCTTCGTGTCGTGCCTCGCGTTCGTGCCGCGCGACAAGTACAACACCGACTTGCGCCGCCGCATCGCGAAGCTGCTCGTCGATGCGTACAACGGCGTGAACGTCGAGTTCACGCCGCTGCTGTCGGAATCTGCGATCGCGCGGATTCATTTCGTCGTCCATGCGGAACCGGGCACGATGCCCGACGTCGACACGCGCGAACTCGAAACGCGGCTCGTGCAGGTGGCACGCCGCTGGCAGGACGATCTCGCCGACGCGCTGCTCGACGCGTTCGGCGAAGAACAAGGCAACCGCCTGCTGCAGCACTATGCGGACTCGTTCCCGGCCGGCTATCGCGACGACTATCCGGCGCGCACGGCCGTGCGCGACATCGAGCTGATCGAGCGCGTGAAGGCGTCGGGCCAGCTGGCGATGAACCTGTACCGCCCGATCGAGGCCGACGCGCGCGCGTTCCGCTTCAAGGTGTATCGCGCGGGCGACCCGATCGCGCTGTCGCGCAGCCTGCCGATGCTCGAGCATCTCGGCGTGCGCGTCGACGAGGAACGGCCGTACCGGATCCAGACGCAGGATGCCGCGCCCGCCTGGGTGCACGACTTCGGCCTCGAACTCGCCGACGATACCGAGTTCGACATCGAGCGCGTGAAGGGCCTGTTCGAGGATGCGTTCGACCGGATCTGGAGCGGCCGGATCGAGAACGACGACTTCAACCGCCTCGTGCTGCGCGCGCACCTGAGCGCGCGCGAAGTCACGATCCTGCGCGCATATGCGAAATACCTGCGACAGGTCGGCTCGACGTTCAGCGACGCCTATATCGAGCGCGCGCTGACCGGCAACCCGGCGATCGCACGGCAGCTCGTCGAGCTGTTCCTGGTGCGCTTCGACCCGGCCACGGGCGGCACGCGCGACGTGCAGGCCGAACGCCTGCTGAAGGCGATCGAGACGGCGCTCGACCAGGTGCCGAACCTCGACGAGGACCGGATCCTGCGCCAGTTTCTCGGCGTGATCAACGCGACCGAGCGCACCAACTATTTCCTGCACGACACGAACGGCGAATCGAAGCCGTACCTGTCGTTCAAGTTCAATCCGGCGAAGGTGCCCGGCCTGCCCGAGCCGAAGCCGATGTTCGAGATCTGGGTGTACTCGCCGCGCGTCGAGGGCGTGCACCTGCGCGGCGGGCGCGTCGCGCGCGGCGGGCTGCGCTGGTCCGACCGTCGCGAGGATTTCCGCACCGAGGTGCTCGGGCTGATGAAGGCGCAGATGGTGAAGAACGTCGTGATCGTGCCGGTCGGCTCGAAAGGCGGCTTCGTCGTGAAGAACCCGCCGCCGCCGAGCGATCGCGAAGCATGGATGCGCGAAGGCATCGCGTGCTACCAGACCTTCCTGCGCGGCCTGCTCGACCTGACCGACAATCTCGCCGGCAACGCGATCGTGCCGCCGCCCGACGTGGTGCGCCACGACGCCGACGATCCGTATCTCGTCGTCGCGGCCGACAAGGGCACGGCCACCTTCTCCGACTACGCGAACGCGATCTCGCACGAATACGGTTTCTGGCTCGACGACGCGTTCGCGTCCGGCGGCTCGGTCGGCTACGACCACAAGAAGATGGCGATCACCGCGCGCGGCGCGTGGGAATCGGTGAAGCGGCACTTCCGCGAGATGGGTATCGATACGCAGACGACCGACTTCACGGTGGTCGGCGTCGGCGACATGTCCGGCGACGTGTTCGGCAACGGGATGCTGCTGTCGCCGCATATCCGGCTCGTCGCGGCGTTCGATCATCGCCACGTGTTCCTCGACCCGAACCCCGACCCGGCGACGAGCTTCGCGGAGCGCCAGCGGATGTTCGCGCTCGAACGCTCGAGCTGGGCCGACTACGACACGTCGGTGATCTCGGCGGGCGGCGGCGTCTACCCGCGCACCGCGAAGACGATCCCGCTGTCGCCGGCCGTGCAGGCCGCGCTCGGCATCGACGCGCAGGCGCTGCCGCCGACCGAGCTGATCCGCGCGATCCTGCAGGCACCGGTCGACCTGCTGTACAACGGCGGCATCGGCACCTACGTGAAGGCCGCGCGCGAAACCCACCAGCAGGTCGGCGATCGCGCGAACGACGCGGTACGCGTGAACGGCGCGGACCTGCGCTGCAAGGTCGTCGGCGAAGGCGGCAACCTCGGCTGCACGCAGTTCGGCCGCATCGAGTTCGCGCAGCGCGGCGGGCGCATCAACACCGACGCGATCGACAACTCGGCCGGCGTCGATTGTTCGGATCACGAAGTCAACATCAAGATCCTGCTCGGGCTCGTCGTCGGCGACGGCGAGATGACCGAGAAGCAGCGCAATGCCCTGCTCGCGGAAATGACCGACGAAGTCGGGCTGCTCGTGCTGCGCGACAACTACTACCAGACGCAGGCGCTGTCGATCGCGGGCCGCTACGGCGTCGAGCTGCTCGACGCCGAGGCGCGCCTGATGCGCTGGCTCGAACGCGCGGGCCGCCTGAACCGCGTGATCGAATTCCTGCCGACCGACGACGAGATCGCCGAACGGCAGGCCGCGAAACAGGGCCTCACGTCGCCGGAGCGCGCGGTGCTGCTCGCGTACAGCAAGATGTGGCTGTACGACGCGCTGCTCGAATCCGACGTGCCCGAGGATCCGCTCGTCGCCGCGATGCTCGTCGACTATTTCCCGAAGCCGCTGCAACAGCGCTTCAGCGAACCGATGCAGCGCCACCCGCTGCGCCGCGAGATTCTCGCGACGCACCTGACCAACGCGCTCGTCAACCGGGTCGGCTGCGCGTTCGTGCACCGGCTGATGGAGGAAACCGACGCGAAGCCGGGCGACATCGTGCGCGCCTGCATCATGGCACGCGACGTGTTCGATCTCGATGCGGTGTGGCGCGACATCGACGCGCTCGACAACCGCGTCGCCGACGACGTGCAGGCGCGCATGTTCGTCGACGTCGCGCGGCTGCTGGAGCGCGCGGCGCTGTGGTTCCTGCGGCAGCTGCAGTCGGGCACGGTGGCCGACGGCGGCGTCGCCGGCCTGATCGCGCGGTGCCGCGACGCGGTGCAGCGCATCGCGCCGCAATTGCCGTCGTTGCTGCCAACCGCCGATCTGGAGGCGCTGTCCGAGCGGCAGCGCGCGCTGGTCGAAGCCGGCGTCGAGAGCGCGCTCGCGGTACGCGTCGCGAGCGGCGACATCTCGGCCGCGCTGCTCGACATCGCCGAAGTGGCCGCGACCTGCGATCGCAGCCTCGAGCTGGTCGCGGGCGTCTACTTCTCGCTCGGCACGCTGTTGAACTACGGGTGGATCGGCGAACGCGCGGCCTCGCTGCCGACCCCGACGCACTGGGACATGCTGGCGCGCGCGGCCGCGCTCGCGGAAGTCGCGCGGCTCAGGCGCACGCTCGCCACCAGCGCGCTCGCGGAATCGGCCGACTCGACGGCGCCCGAGACGATCGTCCACGCGTGGCGCGAACGCCGCGAAGCGGCGCTGCAGCGCTACGAGCACCTGCTCGCCGACCTGCGCGCGTCGGGCGGCGCGAGCCTCGCGGTGCTGCTCGTGATCGTGCGCGAGATGGCCGTGCTCGAACGCGCGTGATGGAAGGTCGCGACGTCACACCGTCGCGACCAGCAGCTCTTCCGCGTTGTCCGGCGGGCGCAGGCCGTCGGTCCGATCGGCGAAGTAGCGGCGCGTGAGTTCCGCGGCCGACACATGCTCGGCCCGCGCGAAGCCGGCCCCGGTCGCGAGCGCGCGGATCTCCGCCGGCATGAAGAAGCTGATGAACGGCGTGCCGCTCGCGCGCGCGCCCTTCGCGGCCATTTCGAGCGCCGGGCGCACGTCCGGATCGGCATGCTCGAGCGGCAGCAGGAACGTCATCGCGAACGTCGAGCCCGGCGCGAGCGACGCGACTTCGCGCAGCGCCGCCGCGTTCGCGTCGCGCGTCAGGTACATGCTGACGCCGGTGGACACGACGACCGCCGGCTTGCCTGCATCGAAGCCCGCGCGCACGAGCGCGTCGCGCCACGACTGCTTCGCTTCGAAATCGACCGGCACGAACCGCAGCCAGTCCGGCACGCCGAAGCCGAGCTCGGTCAGCCGGCGGCGCTTCCACGCCTGCGGCGCGGGCGGATCGACCTCGAAGACGGTCAGGCGCGACGCCATCTCGGGCCGGCGCTGCGCGAAGCTGTCGAGGCCCGCGCCGAGGATCACGTACTGGCTCACGCCCCGCGCGGCCTGCTCGACGACGAGATCCTCGATGAAGCGCGCCCGCGCGACGATCGACGCGCGAAACGGCCGCGTGAATTGCGGATCCATGTCGCCGCGCTGCTGCCAGCCGGGCGCCGGCGCGAGCAGGCGCAGTCCGATTTCGTCCACGAGCACGTGCGGCGGCGCATCGAGCTCGACGTGCAGCGCGCGCCACAGCGCGACGCGCGCGGCGGTGCTGTCAGGGGCGTCCGGATGAAGGTCGGTCATCGTCTCGTCCTCATGCGCGCGGCTGGTGCGGCGCCTGCAGGCGCCACGCACGGCCGGCGGGATTGCGTACGGTCATGTCGCGGCCCGCGACGCATTACATCGGGTTCGCCCGCGCCGCCACCCGCGCGAACAACGCGTCGAGGTCGAAGCCGGTCGTATCGATGCCGATCGTGTCGCGCAGGCACGCGCCCCACGCGGCCGCGTCGTCGAACGTGACGGTGCGCCCCGCGCCCGCCGCGTCGCGCAGCGTCAGCACGGTGTTGAACAGTGCCGCGCGGCCGTCCGGCAGCACGCGGCAGGCGATCAGGTCGTTGACGAAGATCGACTCGGGATAGGTCGACGTGAACCAGTTCGCGGCGTCGTAATCGATCCATTCGGCCGGCTTCAGCGAAAAGCGGTAAGTCGTCTGCCAGCCGTCGGGGATCTGGAACTGCATGTCGAATTCGCCGTCGACCGGCGCGTCGACGACGCGAAACGCCCCATGCGGCGTCAGCTGCCGCTCGCCCGGCACGAAGCGCAGCGGCGCGGTGAGCGTCGCGCTGCCGAAGCCGATGTCGGCGAGCCACGCCGCGCCGTCGAGATCGATGCGCAGCAGCATGTGGGTCTGCGCGGTGACGAGCTCGGGCGGCCGCATCCAGCGCACGCGCGCGATCAGCGGCGTCACGCGAAAGCCGATCGTCGTGAGCGCGGTGTAGAAGAGCTTGTTGAGTTCGAAGCAGTAGCCGCCGCGGCGGCGCCCGATCACCTTGTCGACGATCGCGGGCAGGTCGAGCGCGACGCGCGTGCCGGTCAGCGGATTGAGATTTTCGAACGGAATGGCCTGCGGCTGCAGCAGGTGCAGCCGTCGCAGCACGTCGAGCGTCGGCTCGGCCGGGCCGTCGTAGCCGATGCGGGCGAAGTAGCGCGAGAGGTCGAACGAGTCAGTCATGAACCGGCACCGGTAACGGGGAACACGCCACGATAGCATCGAGCGATATCCCCATGTTGCGCGGGGCCATCCCGGATCGCGGCGCGCGCTGCCGGCTCCGCAGCGGGTGCGGCCGCGTTACGGCAGCAGCTTCAGCGCGGACGACGCGACCGACGGCACCGCAATGCCCTGGCTCGTCGCGAACTGCACGGCCTGGCTGAGCGTCGACGCAAGCGACTGCAACTGGCCCGGCGCGCTTTGCGCGATATACGACGCGGCCTGCATGTTCTGCGGATTCAGGCCCGACTGCAGCAGCGATGCCGCGCTGGTCGAACCGAGATTACCGAGCCCCGACTGCAGCTGAGAGTACTGCGTCAGGCCCTGGCCGAGCGATGCCAGGCCGTTGCTGAACGCCTGCTTGTCGATCGGGCCGTGCGACGCCCCGCCGCTCGCGAACGCCTGGCCGAGCGCCTGCGACACCGACTGCTGCGCGCCGCCCATCTGCGACAGCGCGGCAGGCGTCAGCGCATTGCCGCCGCCGAGCAGGCCGGCGGCCTGCTGCGCCTGACCGGCCGCGCCGGTGAGCCCCATCGCCGACGCGAGCGACGACTGGCCGACCAGCACCTGCTGGTTCGCGCCGACGTACGCCTGCATCAACTGCGCGACGCCGCCCTGCGCGGGTGCGGCCTGCTGTTGCCCGCCGCCGAGCAGCGCCGAGCCGATCGACTGGAGGTCGAGTTGTGCATGGGCGGTGCCGTTCACGCCGAGCATGATGCCGAAGGCGATGCCCGCCGATGCCAGGTGCTTGCCCGTCGCGCGAATGTGCTTCATGTGTTTCCCTCGTGCCGGAATATGTTTGAGGCCGATATTGTCGAAGCGCGCCGCGCGCCGCCGCAACGACTGAAACACATCGATACGAAATCGCCCGGCACGACCGTCGCCCGGCGCGCGGATTCATCCGGATTTGCCGCGCGATATCGGGCTGGCGCCGCGATTCGTTCCTGCACCGCGGCAATCCCGGCGACGCCCGGTATGCGCCGGCGCTGCGCCGGTGTCGGCCGGCGCCGTTGTGCGACAGCGTGATGCCCGGCGCACGAATGGCAGGATCAGCCGGCGCGTTTCGAGGTGTGGAAACGAACCGGGCGGCACGCGGCCGCCCGGTTCGTCGCTTGCGTTCGGCGTGTGTCACCGGCCCGCCGGCCGTCGCATTACGCAGCCATCCAGCCCGGCAGCCGCCGGCCGACCCAGTCGGCCGCCTGCTCGTAGCCGCGCGCGAGCTGCAGCACGGCGAGATCCGCGCGCGGCCGGCCGATCAGCTGCATCCCCATCGGCAGCCCCGCGTCGTTGAAGCCCACCGGCACGCTGATCACCGGGCAGCCGGCCAGCGTCCACGGCACGACCGTTTCCATCCAGCGGTGGTAGGTATCCATCGCGCGGCCCGCTATTTCCTTCGGCCAGCGCTGCTCGACGTCGAACGGGAACACCTGCGCGGTCGGCGCGGCGATGAAGTCGTAGCGATCGAAGAAGCCCAGCACGGCCTGGTGCCACGCGGTGCGCTCGACGCTCGCGTCGAACACCTCGGCCCCCTGCATCGCGAGCAGCCCTTCGACCTCGTAGATCGCCTCGGGCTTCAGCAGCGCACGCCGTGCCGGGTCGCGATAGTGCGCGAGCAGCCCGCCGCCGGACAGCAGGTGCCGATGCGCGAGCCACAGCCGCCAGATGCGCTCCGGTGCGAACGCCGGCAGCGCGGCATCGACGTCGCAGCCGATCTCGCGCAGCGTCGCGAGGCCCTGTTCGCACTGCGCGAGCACGCCCGGCTCGGTCGCGAGATAGCCGTTCCAGTCGCCGACCCACGCGATGCGCTTGCCGCGCAGGTCCGTATCGAGCGGCTTCGCGAACACGGCCGGATCTTCCGCGAGCGACAGCGGATCGTTCGGGTCGTAGCCGGCCTGGATCGCGAGCAGCTGCGCGACGTCGCCGACCGTGCGGCCCATCGGCCCTTCGATGCCGAGCTGCTGCATGAACACGTCGACGCCCGGCCAGCGCGGCACGCGGCCCTGTGACGGACGCAAGCCGTAGATGTTGCAGAACGCGGCCGGATTGCGCAGCGAGCCGCCGAAGTCGCTGCCGTCCGCGACCGGCAGCATGCGCGCGGCCAGCGCCGCCGCCGTGCCGCCGCTGCTGCCGCCCGCGCTCTTCGTCAGGTCGTACGGATTGCGCGTCGCGCCGTGGATTTCGTTGAACGTATGCGAGCCGAGGCCGAACTCCGGCGTGTTGGTCTTGCCGATGAAGATCGCGCCCGCCGCGCGCATCCGGCCGACGCCGACCGAATCGGCCTGCGGCACGTGATCGCGGAAGATCGGCGAGCCGTAGGTCGTGCGCAGCCCTTTCGTCATCGCGAGATCCTTCGGCGCCTGCGGCATCCCGTGCAGCCAGCCGTGGTACTCGCCGCGGGCGAGTGCCGCGTCCTTTTCCGCCGCTTCGGCGAGCAGCGTGGCGCGATCGCGCAGCGAAATCAACGCGTTCACCGCGCCGTTCACGCGCTCGATGTGATCGAGATACGCACGCATCGTCTCGACGCACGAGACCGCCTTGCCGCGGATCGCCGACGCGAGTTCGCCGGCCGACAGGCGCACGATCGGGTCGACGGTGATGGAAGCGGGTGCGAGAAGCTGCGGGGCGCCATGCGGCATGCGAGGTCTCCTGGAATCGGAATGGAATGGCGGGCCGCAGCGTGGCGGCGGTCCGTCCCGAACGGCCTGGACCGCCCGGGAGAAGGCCGCGCCGCGGCCGATGCACTACTCTACGCGACGCCGGATCGCCGACCTCCGATATTTTCCGCCGCGATTCATTGAGGATCCGACTAAATCGGCGTGGTGCGCCACTCGACGGCCCGCCCCGGGCCACCGCCCGGCCGGTCGGTGAAAACGTTTATGCGCATAAACTTAAATTTCTTATATTTCTAATAGGCGCGGCGGACGTTGACGACATTTTTACGCGGCCGCCCGATCTCTTTAGGTCGGGCGATCCGGCGCCGCGCTACGCTGCAAACATCTCGATTCCGGAGCATCTTCCATGCTCAAGCTGCTGGTTCCGGTCGGTCATTCGCCGCGTTCGCTGCAGGCGGTCCGCCATGCGACCTTCCTGTATCGCGAACGCTGCGCGTCGGAAATCGTGCTGATCAACGTCCAGCCGCCGCTCGAAGCGACGCGGCTCGAGGCATTTCACTCGCTGTCGCGACTGCGCTCGATCGAGGACCAGTTCGCGTGCGACGATCTGGCGACGGCCGAGCGGGTGCTGCGGGAAGCCGGCGTCCGATACAGCGTCGTGAAGAAGGTCGGGCCGGTGGCCGACACGATCGCGGCCGTTGCGGCCGAGACGGGCTGCGACGAAATCGTCGTGGTCGCGCCGCGGCACGATCCGTTTCATCAGATGCTGTCGATGTTCGGTCGCAGCATGATGGGCCGCCTCGTGCGGATTTCGAACGTGCCGGTGACGGCGGTCAGATAAGCGGCACGCGATGCGGCGCTCGCCGCTTACTTGATGACCTTGCGCCAGAACACGAGATAGGTCGCGGCGGACGATGCAACCAGCAGAATCGCCCACATCGGCGCGAGACTGATCAGGACGGACGATACGTTAAGCATTTGGATTCCTCACTAATTCGATAGCGATGTTCAATACGTACCCGCTGCATTCGGAGCCGCGGCGCCCATCGCCTGCCCGCATCGCGTTCCGTTGAAACATGCATTCATGCTATCGCTCTGACCGCCGGCACGACCGTCTCGCCCTGCCCGCCGTCTGACATTCGTCAAACTCGCGTCAGTCGCGCGGCGATGCGGGCGGCCAACGTGCCTTTTCGTCGTCCGCACGGTAAAAACGGGACACGATCAGCCGGGCTCGTCGTCATTTCTGCAGACGTTTACCGGGGGAAGCCCCAAGTGCTTCGAGAAACGTCTCCGCGTTACGCTTGAGCGACGAGGAGACGAACCATGAGACGAGTCGTACACATCGCTTTTTTCGCGCTGCTGGTCTATCTGATCGGCGATCGCGCGCTGCTGCATGCGCAAGGCCGCGACGCCAGCCCGACCGCCTGCTCGCAGGGCGCCGAGCAGGTGAAATACGCCGCGCTCGGCAAGGGCTTCGGCAGCGCGGCGGCCGACAGCCAGAGCGAAGCGTTCATGTCGAGCTGCCTCGTGTCCGGGCGCGGTAATCAGGACGTCGCGGTGGCGGCCCGTTGAAGCCGACCGGGCGCCGCGCCGGTTGCATGCGTGTCGCGGCGCCTGGGCGCCAACTGTGATCCGCGGCGCCTTCCGAGATTCTTTCGCTTGCCACCGGCGGCATTGGCTCGCCGGTAGCGGCAATACGAATACGCCAACCATCCGACGATCGCGGCGACCGATGAGCGTTCGCCGCGACACGTCAAGCACGTCGCAGCGATAGCGACTTGCGCGAATCGCTCGGCACCGTCCGTCGCTTCTCCAACTGGGTTCGGGTTTCCCTCGTCACGAGCCCGCGAGCACGTCGTGCGCTCCCTGCCGTACCGCCGCTCCCCGCCCGTCGGCCGAGCCGGTTTTCCATCGCGTCAAATTGCGTTCGGTTGCACCGCGTCTGGCGGTCGCATCCCATAACCCGCCCGCGCCGCCGCGCGTTCCGTCGGGCATGCCAATTGCGACTCGATTGCCCCCTTCCCCACGAGTCGCGATCATGAACGACAACGAGTCCCTCGATTCCGCGGAGCAGCGTCCGCGTGCCGCAACGTGGCTCCGCCGCCTCGGGCCGGGCCTCGTCACCGGTGCCGCGGACGACGATCCGTCCGGCATCGGCACGTACTCGCAGGCGGGTGCGCAGTTCGGCTTCGAATTGCTGTGGACGCTCTTGCTGACTTATCCGCTGATGACGGCGATCCAGCTGGTCAGCGCGCGCATCGGCCGCGTGACGGGCAAGGGCCTCGCGTCGAACATACGCACGCACTATCCCCCGTGGCTGCTCTACGTCACCGTCGTGCTGCTGATCGTCGCGAACGTGATCAACATTGCGGCCGACCTGTCGGCAATGGGCGCGGCGGTCAAGCTCCTGCTGAACGGCCCGCAAGAACTCTACGTCGTGTGCCTCGGCGGCGCATCGGCCCTGCTGCAGATCCTCGTGCCGTACGACCGCTACGCGCGCCTGCTCAAATGGACCGCGCTGGTCCTGCTCGCCTACGTCGCCGTGGCGCTCATCGTGCCCGTCCCGTGGGGCGAGGTCGGCCGTGCGCTCGTGTTGCCGCGCGTCCAGCTGTCCGCCGCCTACCTGACCACGGTCATCGCCGTGCTCGGCACCACGATCAGCCCGTACCTGTTCTTCTGGCAGGCATCGCAGGAAGTCGAGGAGCTGCGCGCGGTGCCGAACCAGCAGTCGTTGCGGCACGCGCCTCACCAGGCCCCCGCGCAGCTGCGCCGGATCAACTTCGATACGTGGGTCGGGATGGGCGTGTCGAACGTCATCGCGTTCTTCATCACGCTGACGGCCGCTGCCACGCTGAACCTGCACCACATCGACGTGAAGACGTCGGCGGATGCCGCGCGGGCGCTCGAGCCGATCGGCGGGCACTTCGCGTACGTGCTGTTCGCGCTCGGAATCATCGGCACCGGCCTGCTGGCGCTGCCGGTCCTCGCGGGGTCGGCCGCCTATGCGGCCGCGGGCACTTTCCGCTGGCGCAGCAGCCTCGCGCTGCAATTCGGCGTCGCGCGCGAGTTCTATGCGGTCATCGCACTGGCGATCATCGGCGGCGTCGCGATCACGTTCATGCATTTCGACCCGATCCGCGCGCTCTACTGGAGTGCGGTCATCAACGGCGTGACCGCCGTGCCGATCATGGTCGTGATGATGCTGATGGCCCACAGCACGCGCATCATGGGCAAGTTCGCGATCTCCGGCCTGCTGGCCTGGGGCGGCTGGCTCGCGACGTTCGCGATGGCGGTCGCGGCGTTGGGCGTGTTCGTACCGGGTTGAGCAGGTGGAGCCGCGCCGGCCGGCGCGGCGCCGGATACACCGACGTCACGCGAGCCGGCACACGCACCGGCGACGCATGCCGCGGAACAGAAGGAGAACGCATCGTGGCGAAGAAAGCATCGGGATCGGCACGGCTGCCGTCCAGCGACCAGCGCGCGCAGATTCTCGCGCGCCTGCGCAGCGGCAAGATGGCGCGCTCGATACACACGTATACGCGCGGCAGCGCCGAGCGCTTCTACGCGTGGCTCGCGGACCATCGCTCCGGCACCCTGCCCGACGGCCCCGCGGTATGGATCGGCGGCGACTGCCATCTCGGCAATCTGGGGCCCGTCGCGGCGAAGACGGGCGAGGTTGCCGTGCAGATCCGCGATCTCGACCAGAGCGTGATCGGCAATCCCGTACACGACCTGCTGCGTCTCGGCTTCTCGCTCGCGACCGCGGCGCGCAGCTCCGATCTGCCCGGCATCATCACGTGGCGGATGGTCGAAGCGCTCATCGCCGGATACGAGCAGGCGTTCGACAGCCGGCACCGCGCCGAGACCAGTCACCTGCAACGCCCAACCGCGATCAAGATCGCGATGAAGGCGGCGTTGCACCGATCGTGGCGCAAGCTCGACCGGCAGACGATCCAGAACGTCACGCCGCGCATTCCGCTCGGCAAACGCTTCTGGCCGTTGTCCGAGCGCGAGCGGAGCGCCATCCACGCGCTGTTCGAATCCACCCCGGATTCGCCGATCGGCGCGGCGCTCAGCCGCGCGCCACACCGCGACGCGAGGATGAAGGTGCTCGACGCCGCCTTCTGGGTAAAGGGATGCAGCTCGCTCGGACGGCGCCGCTTCGCGGTCATGCTCGATATCGACGACGCGTGTTCCGACGGCCATCCGCCGTATCTGATCGACATCAAGGAGGCCGCGGCGGCGAAGGCCCCGAAGGATCCCGGCGTGCGCATGCCGCGCGATCCCGCGCAACGGGTGCTCGAAGGCGCGCGGCACGTATCGCCGATGCTGGGCAGCCGGATGTGCGCGGCACGCCTCGACGGATGCCCCGTCGTCATACGCGAATTGATGCCGCAGGATCTGAAACTGGACGCGGAACGGATGTCGGAGGCCGATGCGGTCAAAGTCGCGCGCTATCTGGCGCTGGTGATCGGCAACGCGCATGCCGCGCAGATGGACCACGCGACGCAACGCGCGTGGTGCAGCGAGTTGCGGCGCCAGCACCCGAAGACGGTCGACGCACCGTCATGGCTGTGGCGAAGCATCATCGAACTGATGGCCGCGCACGAAGAGGCGTATCTCGAACATTGCCGGCGCCATGTGGTCGGCAAGACGGCCCGTTGAATCGTCGCCGCCGGTCGTGCGTCGTTGCGATGGACGCACGATCGTGAACGGCCCGGCCCGCGCGATCTCAGTCTTTCGCCGGACGAACCACCAACTCGTTGAACCCGGTGAGCGCATCGTGCTCGCGGGAAAAACGATGCGCGGGCAACGATACGAGCAGGATCTCGGCGGTCGTGCGCACCACGCAGCCGCTCGCGACGTGGCCGCCCGAGACGCGGCCGTGCGCGTCGGACACCGCCATGTGCAGGTGCGCGCCGTCCGGCGAGACCGAACCGGCCAGCGTCAGGATCTCGAGATCGCCGCGCAGCTCGGTCGGCGCAGCGACGCCGGCATAGCGCAGCTGCGCGACGTTCAGGCTGCCGATGCCCTGGATCACGAATGCTGCATGCGCGTCGAGTCGACGCAACGCCTGCTCGATCGACGCGCGCAGATCGTCGCCGGGGGAAAGACGCAGAGGATGGGCTTGCATGGGCGGTAACCTGCTGATGGAGTCGGGGGTAGGCAAAGCGTACGTTCGACACGGCAATCCGGCAAGCCGCCAGCCGGGTCGGACGCCGCGCCTGCGTCGCGACTACGGGAACGATGCCGATGCGCAATTCGTTCGCACCGGACACGCCGCGTCACCCGCATCACCCGCGACGATCGCGCGCGAGCAACCCGTACAGCGCGCTGTCCGACACCTCGTCGCCGACGATCCAGCGTTCGCGCAGCACGCCTTCCCTGACGAACCCGAGCCGTTCGAGCAACGCGGCCGAAGCGACGTTGCGCGGATCGATGTCGGCCTCGATGCGGTTCAGGCGCAGCGTGCCGAACGCGTGGTCGATGACCGCCGACGCGGCCTCGCGCATATAGCCGCCGCGCCAGTAGCGGCGCCGCAGGCTGAAGCCGATTTCCGCACGCCGGCATTGCTCGTGCGCATGAAACAGCACGCATTCGCCGAGCACGTCGCCGGTGTCCCGGGCTTCGAGCACGAAGACGAGATCCTGGCCGCTGGCGGTCGTCGCGAGGTTGCGCGCGACGCGCTCGGCGGCCTGCCGCCAATCCGTGAGCGGCGCGAACGACGCATAGCGCATCGCATGCGCATCGGACCAGAGGTCGAAGAACGCATGAGCGTCCGTGTCGCGAAGCGGACGCAGGACGAGTCGGGACGTATGCAGCGTGACGGGTTCGAACAAGGGCATCGCAGCGGCCGGGGAAAAACGCAAGCATGAATTAGAACACGCTATCCGGAGGCCGGCCATCGCGTGCGTTCGCGCTGTCCGGCACGCACGATCCGCTGCCCGAAACGAAAAAGCCCGGACACATCGTCCGGGCCTTCCACATCGCCTTTGCCACGCGCCGCGCTTATGCCTCGAGCGCTTCGAGCACCTTCCCCTTCGTCTCGATCCCGACGAAATGAACGGTCACGGCGGCGATCAGCGGCACAATGCCGATCAGGTAGAACGCCGGCGCGAGATTGCCGCCGATGATCGCGTGCGGCACGATCATCGGCGCCGCGAACGACGCGATCTTCAGCCACGCGCTGCCGAGCCCGCAGCCCGACGCGCGGATGCTCGTCGGATACTGTTCCGGCGTATAGACGTACGCGGTGATGAAGCCCGATGCCATCAGCCCCAGCGACAGCGAGCAAAAAGTCGCGACGACGTACACCGACGACGCGTGGTAGATGCCCGCGAACGCCAGCGACAGCGCGCACAGCACGAACGACCACACGATCACCGGCTTGCGGCCGAGCTTGTCGACCAGCAGCGCGGACGCGAGCGAACCGAGCACGCCCATCACCGAGCCGATCACCGCGAGATTCAGCGCGAGCTGCAGCGGCGCGTGATAGAAGTTCTTGTAGATCGTCGGCAGCCACGTGGACAGCCCGTACTGGATGAACCCGCAGGTCGCCCACAGCGTCGCCACCGCGAGCGTGCGCTTGCGATACGCGGCGCTGAACAGGTCGCTCATCCGGCGCTTCGGGTGCTGGCGCACCATCTCGTCGTACGCGGCCACCTGCGTGACCGGCGGCAGTTCGCCGCGCACCGACGCTTCGAACACGCCGACCGCGCGCCCGGCTTCCGGGAGCCGCCCGCGCGACGCGAGCCAGCGCGGCGATTCCGGCACCAGACGCGTGAGCACCAGCGCGAGGATCAGCGGCAGCCCGCCGACGAAGTACATGATCTCCCAGCCGAACCGCGGCACGAGCCACGCGCCGAGCGCCATCGATACCAGCAGGCCGATCGGGAACACGATTTCGTACAGCAGCACGAAGCGGCCGCGGCCGTGCGCGCGCGTGATTTCGTTGATGTATGTCGCCGCGACCGGCAGCTCGCCACCGAGGCCGAGCCCCTGCAGGATCCGCAGCAGCACGAACACCTCGAACGTCGGCGCGAAGCCGCACGCGATGCTGGTGATGCCGATCACCGCGGAACTCCACGCGATCGCCTTCACGCGGCCATGCTTCTCCGCGAGCGCGGGAAACAGGAATGCGCCGATCAGCTGGCCGATCGCGCCGGACGCGATCAGCATGCCGATCTGCGTCGGCGACAGCCCCCACTTGTGAATCAGCAGCGGCAGCGTCGCCGCGATCGTGATCACGTCGAAGCCGTCGAAGAACGTCGCGGTGCCGATCAGCACGCGCGCGCGGATCTGCATCGCGTTGGCCGGAAGCCGCTCGAGCCGCGCGATGATCGCGCCGGGCGTGGAGGCGGCAGCTTCCATCGTGGCCCTGCCGGCCACGACGTTGTCGAAAGTGCTCATGCGGGGTGTCTCCTGGGTCTTTGTACCGGTTTCGCCGGTCAGGCAAGCGCTTGGGTCGTGTCCGCCAGGGCTTCCGTGTCCACTGCCCGGCCCTGGTTCATCCACTTGCGTGCGAGCTTGAGCTCGCGTGCGTTGTTGATGGCGATGACACCTCTCACATGCCCATCGCCCACGAAAAACAGCGTCGCGCGTCGCGCGGCGAGATCGCCGCGCACGACGAGCTGCGCATCGGCCGGCAGATCGCCGAGGATCTGCAGGTTCACGTCGTATTGATCGGACCAGAACCACGGAATCTCGGCGTAAGGCGCGCGCACGCCGAGCACGGCCTTCGCGGCCGCGATCGCCTGGTTCTGCGCGTTCGCCCACGATTCGAGCCGCACGCGCCGCTTCAGCCAGCCGTTGTGATGGTTCGCGACGTCGCCGCATGCGAAGATCGCCGGATCGCTGGTCGCGCCGAATTCGTCGACCACGATGCCGTCGTCGACTGCGAGGCCCGCGTCGCTCGCGAGTGTCGCGTTCAGCGCGAGGCCGATGCCGGCCACCGCGAAATCCGCGTCGATCGTCGTGCCGTCCGCAAGCGTCGCGCGCACCTTCGATGCGTCGTCCGGCTGCGCGTCGAGCGATGCGAGCGCCGCGCCGAGGCGCACGTCGACACCGTTCGCGCGATGCAGGTCGAGCAGGAAGTCCGACACGACCTGCGGCACCGAGCGGCCGCACAGCCGCGGCGCGCCTTCGACGACCACCGCTTCGACGCCGAGCTTGCGCGCGGTCGCCGCGACCTCCAGGCCGATCCAGCCGCCGCCGATCACGAGTACACGCCGGCTCGCGCGCAGCTTCTCGCCGAGCGCGGCCGCTTCGTCGAGCGTACGCAGGTAATGCAGGTTCGGGGTCCTGACGATCGAGTCAGGCAAGCGGCGCGACGTGCCGCCGGTCGCGATCACGAGGCGGTCGTATTCGACTTCGAGGCCGCTTTCGATTTTCACCACGCGGCGCGCACGGTCGATCGACACCGCGCGTTCCGGCTGCCATGCCTCGACGTTCAGCGCGGCGAATTCGTCCGGGCGCACGACACGCACGGTCTCGATATCGGCGTCGCCGGCCAGCACGGCCTTCGACAGCGGCGGACGCTCGTACGGCAGGTGCGGCTCGTCGGCGATCATCACGAGACGGCCCGCGAAGCCCTCCGCGCGCAGCGTCTTCAGCACCCAGCCGGCGGCCTGGCCGCCACCGATCACGACGACCGTGCGAGGCGCGGCCGATTCCTGCGAGTTCGTTGCGCTCATGATTTGCGCTCCGTCATGAACTTGCCTTCCGGCGCCTTCGCGTTCTTCTGCCGGCGCGTGTTGCCGTCGAGGCCGCCGTCGACGGCCCATTCGGCGAACACGGTCGGGCCCGGTTCGAATTCGCGCGGCTGCCATTCGGGCGTCAGCACGTCTTCGTCCGCGTAGTACTCGATCAGCGCGCCGGCCGGGTTCTGGAAGTACCAGAAATACGCGGACGACACCGGATGACGCCCCGGGCCGAGCTGCGTTTCCCAGCCGCAGCGGTCGATGTGCATGCCGCCGCCGAACACTTCGTGGATGTCGCGCACGGTGAACGCGACGTGGTTCAGGCCGCGCTTGCCATTGGGCAACGCGAGCAGGAACAGGTCGTGGTGGCCGCCGTGCGGCGCGCAGCGCATGAACGCGCCGCGGCCCGGATAGCGGTCCGACGTCTCGAAGCCGAGCAGCTCGTGATAGAACTTCTCCTGCGCGTCGAGGCAGTTCGTGAAGAACACGACGTGGCCGACCTCGACCGGCTCGGCGCGCGCATAGATCGGGCTCGGCTGGTCGACCCGCGCCGTCCGGCCCCACACGTTCGACGGCGAGCCGGTGATGTCGAGCGCGCGCTTGCGCGTCACCTCGATGCGGATCGCCATCCCGTTCGGATCGATGCAGCCGACCGCATCGTCCTGCGCGTAATAGCCGGGCTGGCCGGCCAGCTTCGTGCGCAGTGCGTCGACTTCCTGCTGCGTCGCGACGCCCCACGTGACTTCGCGCAGCGTCGGGCCCGCTTCGAACGCGGGCGGCAGCGACGGATCGTCGGCCTTCACGACCAGCACGGTGCAGCCGTTCAGCGTTTCGAAACGTGCGCGCGTGTCGTCGTGCGCGACTTCCTTCAGGCCCCAGTCGGCGAAAAAGCGCCGGCACGTCGCGAGGTCGTCGACACCGTACGTGATCTGCTCGATACCCAAGATGCTCATTGCGTCATTCCCCTTCGCTCAGTTCGCCCACGGCAGCGGCGCGTCGTTCAAGCCCCAGTAGAGGCTCTTCTGCTGCATGTACTCGCGGATGCCGAGACGGCCCTTCTCGCGGCCCATCCCGCTCTCCTTCCAGCCCGAGAACGGCGTGGAGATCGAGAACAGCTTGTACGTGTTGATCCAGACGGTGCCCGTCTCCAGCGCCCGCGCGATGCGCCATGCGCGCTTGTAGTCGCGCGTCCAGATGCCGGCGGCGAGGCCGAACACGCTGTCGTTCGCCTGCGCGATCAGCGACGCTTCGTCGTCGAACGGCATCGCGACCAGCACCGGCCCGAAGATTTCCTCCTGGCAGATGCGCGCGCTGTTCGGCAAGCCTTCGAGAATCGTCGGCTGGTAGAAGAAGCCGTCCTCGCGCCCGTCGCCCGACGGCCGTTCGCCGCCGCACAGCAGGCGGCCGCCTTCCTCCAGCCCGAGCGCGACGTAGCGTTCCACCGATTCACGATGCTTCGCGGTGATCAGCGGGCCCATCTGCGTGTCGGGCCGCGCCGGGTCGCCCACGCGCAGCTTGCGTGCGCCCGCAACCAGGCGCTTCATGAACTCGTCGTATACCGAGCGCTGCACGAACAGCCGCGAACCCGCGATGCACGCTTCGCCCGACGAGCTGAAGATGCCGTACAGCACGCCGTTCACCGCGTGATCGAGATCCGCGTCGTCGCATACGATCGTCGGCGACTTGCCGCCGAGTTCGAGCGACACGGGCATCAGCTTTTCCGCCGCGATGCGCGCGATGCCGCGACCCACTTCGGTGCCGCCGGTAAACGACACCTTCTTCACGAGCGGATGGCGCACCAGCACGTCGCCGATCACCGAGCCCTTGCCCGGCAGCACGCTCAGCACGCCCTTCGGCACGCCGGCTTCCTCGCAGATGCGGGCCAGCGCGAGCGACACGAGCGGCGTCACCTCGGCCGGCTTGAGCACCACCGCGTTGCCGCCGGCGAGCGCGGGCGCGAGCTTCTGCGCGTCGGACGCGATCGGCGAATTCCACGGCGTGATCGCGGCGATCACGCCGATCGGCTCGTGCACGCTCATCGTCAGGTAGTCGCCGCGCGACGGCGTCAGTTCTTCGTCGAGCGTTTCCAGGCACGCCGCGAAATAGCGGAACGTGTTGGCCGCACTCGCCACCAGCACGCGCGTCTCGCCGATCGGCTTGCCGTTGTCGCGGCGTTGCAGGTTCGCGAGCGCCTCGTGACGCTGCATGATCAGGTCGGCGATCCGGTACAGCACCAGCGCGCGCTGGTGCGGCTTGAGGCCGGCCCAGTCGGCGCGCCGCCACGCGGCGTCGGCGGCCACGACGGCGTCGGCCGCGTCTTCCGCGTTCGCCGTCGAGACTTCCATGTTCAGCGACTGGTCGGCCGGATAGATGCTCGCGTAAGGCGCGCCGCGGCCGCGCCGCCACTCGCCGCCGATCAGGATGTCGCCGTTGGGTACGAGGCTCGTATCGAATGGAGTCATGTCACAAGTCCCACAAATCTGTCTCTGCGCAGCCGCCCGCGCCGTGGCGCCGGCGGCCGTTCAATGGCCCGAATGGCCGCGTCGGCCTGGTTGTCCGGGTTGTCTGCCTGCTCAGATCACGCAGCGGGCCGCGCGGTTGCGCAGCGCGCGGATCGCGCTGTACGCGGTCAACGCGGACGTCTTCGGGTTGTCGGGCAACGGCTTGCCGCTCATTTCGAGCGACATCTCGCCGAACGCGCCGCGCGCGGTGATGCGGTGCACGTTGCGTTCGACCGCCGGATCGGCGATCAGGCGCACGTGCGTCGCGTCGAGGCCGAGGCCCGCGAGCGCGACCGTCGCCGCGACGTTCGCGTTCTTCGGATACAGGCGCGCGGCGTCGCGCGCACTGCCTTCGAAGATCACCTTTTCCCCGGTCATCGCACGCAAGTCGCACAGCTCCTCGGCGGGCGTGCCGAGCCAGCCGAGCGGCGGCTTGCGGCCGACGTACAGCACTTCGTCGAGGCCGCCCTGCTTCGCGGACGCCAGCGCGTCGATCCCGCCGATCGCGCCGGACAGCAGCGTCACCGTCGTGCCGCCCTCGTCGGCCGCCTGCGACAGCACGTCGAGCAGCGCGAGGTCGGACAACGCGCCGATCGATGCGACCGCGCAGTCGGTGCCGGCCTTCAGCAACGGCACGACGTGATCGACGAGCGCGCTGTGACCCGCGCATTCGAGCGCGAACTCGGGGCGGCGAGCCAGCGCGTCGACCGACGACACGACCTCCACCGCGCCGCCGAGCTCACGCTGCACCGCGTCGCGCTGATGCTCGGGCACGATCACGTGCGCGACGCGCAACGACGCATCGTGCTCGACCGCGTGATACACGGCGGCACCGATCGCGCCGAAGCCGATCATCGCGACGTCGACGGGCGCATGCCCGTGTCGCTGGCCGTTATGCATACTGGCGCTCCGACGGCGTCTCTTCCTTCTTCACCGGCGGGCCCGCGAACTGCGATGCGAACGAGCCGACCGACAGCATGTCGACTTCGACCATCACCGGCCCTTCCTTCGCGATCCCTTCGCGCACGATCGCTTCCGCCTGGTCGAGCGACGTGATCCGGTAGTGCGTGAGGCCGAAGCTCGCGCAGAACTGCGCGAAATCGGGCTGGTGCAGCTGCACGAAGCAGCGGCGGCCGCCGTAGTGCGCGTCCTGGATGTTGCGGATCACGCCGTAGCACTGGTCGTTCATCAGCACGATCATCACGTTCGCGTTTTCCTGCACGGCCGTCACGAGCTCGCCGACGTTGACCATCAGGCCGCCGTCGCCGACCAGGCAGACCGTCTTCGCCGCCGAGCCGGCCAGCGCCGCGCCGATGCCCATCTGGATGCCCTGGCCGATGCCGCCGCCGAGCGCATGCACGCCCGCGCGCGGTTCGAAGATCTTCAGCAGGCGGTTGCCCCACGTGCTGTTCGAGATCGTCACGTCGCGCACCCAGTTGTAGTCGCGGCCCACTGCGCCCTGCAGCGTATCGACCAGCTTCTTGTACGGCCCGAGGCCTTCCGCCACGCTCGCGACCGCCGCTTCGCGCGCCGCCGCGAGATCGGCCGCGAACTGCGGATCGACCGACAGGCGGCCTTCGAGGCGATCGGCCAGCTCGGCCAGCACACGCTTCGAATCGCCGTGCACGAACAGCTCGTTGCGATAGCCGCGGTTGTCGGCGAGCGCGTCGGCGTCGACGCGGAACAGCGGCTGCGGCAGCGCGAGCTTGTACTTCAGCGTCTCATTGCCGCGCAGGCGCGAGCCGACCACGACGAGCGCGTCGCAGGTCTTGTAGAACGCTTCGACCGCCGAATGCACGTTGAACGCGCCGAGCGTCGCCGGGTGATCCTCGGGCAGCACGCCGCGGCCCTGCACGCTCGTCACGACGCCGAAGCCGAGCTTCACCAGGCGTTCGACTTCCGCACGCGCATGACGCGCGCCGCCGCCGAGCCACAGCAGCGGACGGCGCTTGGCCGCCAGCGCGTCGGCGAGCTTCGCGACGCGTGCGTCGTCGTGCTCGCGCACCGCGACGTGCGCCGGCGCGAGATCTTCCGGCCATTCGATTTCGGCGGCCTGGATGTCGATCGGGATCTCGACCGACACGGGGCCCGTCGGCGCCGTCTGCGCGATGCGCACGGCTTCGCGGATCGTCGGCAGCACGGTCTCGACCGTGCGCACGCGGAACGCGGCCTTCGAGATCGCATCGAGCATCGTGAGCTGGTCCGGCGCTTCGTGGATGTACGCCAGATCCTGGTCGAGGTACGGCGTCTCGATCTGCCCCGTGATGTGCAGCAGTGCCGTGCCGGCCGTCAGCGCCTCGACCATCGCGCCGGCCGCGTTGCCCGCCGCCGTGCCGGTGCTCGTGAACGCGACACCGAGGCCGCCCGACACGCGGGCCAGCCCGTCGGCCATGTTCACCGCGCCCGCTTCGCCGCGCGCGCCGACATACCGGATGTTGCCGCGCGAATTGATCGCGTCGAGGATCGGCATGTTGTGGATCGAGATGACACCGAATGCGGTTTTGACGTCGCACTGCTCGAGAAAGGCGGCAATCAGCTCGCCAACCGTGGTTTTTTTAGACATGGCGTGCAAAGCCTCCAGAAACGTCGATATGGCTGCCCGTCGTGTAGGACGACAGATGCGTTGCGAGATAAAAAAGTGCCCAGGCTGCCTCGTCGGGCTTGCCGAAGCGGTTCAGCGGAATGTTCTTCTTGCGGGCGAGCGCGCCCGTCCAGTCCTCCCAGCTTTCGCCGGCCGGCGCCTGCGCTTCGTAGCGGCGGCGCCACTGCCCCGACTCGACGATGCCGATCAGGATCGAGTTCACGCGGATGCGCTGCGGCGCGAGTTCGGTCGCGAGCGACTTCACGAGGCTCAGCACGCCCGCCCGCGCCGACGACGTCGCGACCATGTGCGGCTCCGGCTGCAGCGCGAGCAGCGAATTCACGCAGGTGATCGTCGGCGCGGCCGCATCGCGCAACAGCGGCAGGAATGCGCGCGTCGGGCGGATAATGCTGAAGTACTTCAGTTCGAGCTCTTCGCGCCACGCGTCGTCGGTCGTGTCGGCGAAAGTCGACACGCGGCCCTGGCCTGCGTTGTTGACGAGCATGTCGGCGCGGCCGAAGCGGTCGGACACGGCCTGCGCGAACGCGGCCACGTCGGCTTCGTCGAGCACGTTGCAGCGCACCGCGAGCAGCGGCGCGCCCGGATATTTCTCGCCGAGCATCGCCTCGGCGCGCGCGAGACGCTCGCCGTCGCGGCCGCAAATCGCGACCGATGCGCCGGCCTGCAGGAACCGTTCGGCAGTCGCGAGGCCGATGCCGGACGAACCGCCCGTCACCACCGCCACCTGCCCGGTCAGATCGATCTGAATCATCGCAGTCCTAAAGCCTTGAGAAACGTGTGCTCGTCATCCGAGCGGTAATTGAGCCGCCGCGACAATTCCGCCGCCGCGCGCTGCACCTTGTCGATCAGCCCGTCGGCGATCAGCGCCGCGTCGATCTCCGGCCGCGGCACCGTCACCGTGATGCACGCGACGATCCTCTGCGTGTCGTTGCGCACCGGCGCCGTGACCACCGAGATGCCGCGCTCGAACGACGAATTGCTGACGCCATAGCCGCGCAGCGCATCTTCCCGGATCACTTCGTACAGCGCGTCGACCGTTTCCGGCGTCGCGCTCGTCATCCGGTTCAGCGTGCCTTCCGGATACAGCGCACGCAACTCCTTCAGCGACAGGTCGCCCATCAGCACGTGGCCGTGGGTCGTCGCATGCGCGGGCAGCCGCGTGCCGACGTTCACGCGAATCGAGCTGAACACCGGCGACTGGCTCTGCGCCTTCGCGACGAACACCACGTCGCGGCCGTCACGGATCACGATGTGCGTCGTGAAGCCGGTCGCATCGCGCAGGCTCTCGATCACCGGCAGGCCGAGATCGGTCAGCTCGAGCGAGCTCAGGTATTCGAAGCCGAGCCGCAGCACGGCGATGCCGAGCTTGTAGTTGCGATCCTTGTCCGCGCGCTCGAGAAAGCCGAGCGATTCGAGCGTCTGCAGCAGACGGAACACCGTCGTGCGCGGAATGCCGAGGCGCTTGGACAGTTCCGGCGCGCCGAGCACCGGCTCGCGCGGCGAGAATTCGGCGAGGATCCGCAAACCGCGTTCGAGGCCCGGCACCACGTAGTTGGCCTCGGACTTCGCGGTGTCCGCATCCTGTTGTTGCAACGGTTCGCTCATGATGCCTCCGGTCGGGCCGCCCCAGGGGCACGTTGAAATGCATGTCGGGGATGGGCGGGCTGCGCCCCCCCAAGCGAACGAATGTGAGCGTGGGGGTAGTTCATTCCAGCCCCCGTTGACGGTCGCATTGACGGCAGAACGCGTCGATCAGCGACGAGTAGACCGCCGGCGCTTCCACGTAGCCCGCATGACCGGCCTGCGGAATCACCTGCAGCCCGACGTGCGCGGCAGCGGCGATCCGCTCGCAGGCAGCCGGCGGCGTGATCGCGTCGTTCGCGCCGACCGCCACCGCCGTGCGGCCGCGAAAGCCGGCGAGATCGGACGCGAGATCGGCGTTCGCGAGCAGATGCGTGGCCTGCGCATAGCCGGCCGGCACGATGCGCGCCATGTTCCAGCGTACCCATGCACGCGCATCCTCGCTCGCGAAACCCGACAGCATGTTGCCGCTGCGCTGTTCGGCGAGCCCGGCCGGGCCGAGTTCGTCGAGCATCGCGAGGCGTGCATCGCGGCGCGTGTCGCGCGTTTCCGCGGGCGCGCTGCCGTAACCGCCCGCGGGCGAGATCAGCAGCAGGCCGGCGATCCGCGCGGGCATCACGCGGGTCAACCCGCCCGCGACGATCGCGCCGAGCGAATGCCCGACCAGCACGCAGCGTTCGATGCCGAGTGCCTCGAGCCACGCGTTCAGCGACGCCGCGTAATCGGCGGCCGCCGGCGACGCGCCGTGCACGGGCGTCGACACGCCGTAGCCGGGCGCATCCCACGCGAGCACGCGGCGCGACGCGCCGAGCGAGTCGAGCTGGCACACCCACGATGCGGCGCCCGAGCCGATCCCGTGCAGCAGCACGACGGGCAGCGCGCGGCCCGCATGCTGCGCGCCGGCCTCGCCTGCGCCAGCCTCACGGTAGCCGATCGTGCCCGCCGCGCCGGCCGCGCAGCGCTGTTCGGGAAACTGCCCGAGCAGCGCGGCGAACGCCGCGGTGCGGTCGCGTTCACGTTTGTCGATGACACGCATTGCTTGCTCCGCCCCGTCTCAGCGCTTGATCTTCGCGAGCGGCGAATCCGGCGGATACGTCGGCGTGATGGGCTTCGGCGAACCGAGCATCACGCACATCAGCGCGTCTTCCTCGCCGATGTTGATTTCCGTGCGGTACACGCCCGGCGGCACCGAGATCAGGTCGCGCTCGCCGAGGATCGCTTCCCAGGTCTCGCCGTCGCGCTCGCAGATCACCTTCATCTTGCCGCGCAGCACGAAGAAGATTTCTTCCACGTCGATATGGATGTGGCTCGGGCCGATGTTGCCGGCCGGAATGACCATTGTCGAGAACGTGAAGTTGCCGGCCGGCACCGTGTTGACGTCTTTCGCGACGCCCGTGCCGCCCGTGCCGACGTAGCGCATCTGCGCACGGCGGTACTTCGGGTCGTAGTCGGCCTGGAACTTCAGTGCGTCCCAGTCGTAGCGCCGCGTCGCGTAGCGCGCGACGCGCCCTTCCATCCAGTCGTTGAAGCTTGCGCCTTCCGGCTGGTCCCACGACTTGCGTTCGAGATCGGCGTCCGCCATCGTCCTCTCCTTCATCAGAGTGAAAACTTCAATTCAATTCATTACGAAGCCGCCGTTTACCGGCAGCAATTGACCCGTCACGAAGCGCGCGCCGTCCGACAGCAGGAACAGCACGGGGCCCGTCACGTCCTCGGGCACCTGCGCGCGCGTCAGCGCGCGGCCCTGCATGTAGAACGCGTGGCGTTCCGCCGGCACGTAGGCCGTCGCCTCGACTTCGGTGAGCCCCGGCGCGATCGCGTTGACCGTCACGCCGTGCGCGCCGAACTCGCGCGCCTGCGCATGCGTCATCGCGATCACGGCGCCCTTGCTGGCGACGTACGCGAGCAGCTTCGGCGCGCCCCACAGCGCGGTGTCCGATGCGAGGTTCACGATCGCGCCGCGGCCCGATTGCGCGAGGTACGGCAGCGCCGCATTGCTGACGAGCCAGACGCCGCGCACGTTCACGTTCATCACGGCATCCCAGGTCGACACGTCGAGTTCCGTCGACAGCTTGCCGCCCGAATTCGTGATCGCCGCGTTGTTGATCAGTGCGTCGATGCCGCCGAGCGCTTGTGCGCCGTGCGCGACGAAAGCCGTGACGCTCGCCGGATCGGCCAGGTCGAGCGTGAAGAAATGCGCGGTGTAGCCGGCTTGCGTGAGCTGCGCGGCCAGCGCGCGGCCCTCTTCGGCGAGCACGTCGCCGAACGCGACCTGCGCGCCCGCTTCGACGAGCGCCTTCACGAACGCCGCGCCGAGACCGCGCGCGCCGCCCGTGACGAGCACGCGGCGCCCCGGCAGAGACACGACCGGAGCGAACTCAGCCATTCGCGGGCTCCGCCGCGGCCTGCGCCGCGCGATGCGCGTCGAGCGCGGAAAGATGCTCCTGCGCACGCGTGCGCAGCATCCGGCGCACGCGCGTCATGCCGACGTCGTGCTGGTACAGGTATTCGTGATCGCGCGCGTTCGGCGCGAGGCTCTCGAGGACGTAGCGATCCTGCTCGAGCACGTCCCAGTGCAGGCCTTCGAGGCGGTTGCGGTACATGAAGCGCCACACGTCACGCTGCCAGCCGCTGACCTTGCGCGTACGCCAGAAGTAGACCTGGCAGTTGTCGCCGTCGACCGGCGTCGCGAAGCCGATGATCCCGAAGTTGCCGCCCGGGCCGAACTTCTGCTTGTACGGAATCGCGAGGCGCATCCACAGGCAGCCGGTTTCGCCGAGCTCGACCCAGTCGAAGTTCACGTCGCGCTGGCCGATCTTCTCGAACATCAGGCCCGTTTCCGTCTTCCGCACGCGCATGTCGGCCTGCTTGTCGCCTTCGGCCATCGAGTGCGACGTCGCGTGCAGGTACGCGCCGTGCATCGGGTCCATCACGTTGTCGATCGCGTACTGGTAATTGCACTTCCAGTTCGACACGCACAGGAAGTGCGCGTATTCGTCGGCGACCAGTTCTTCCGGCAGGTTCAGCGGCGCCGGCTCGCCGTGCGCTTCGTCGCCGAACCACAGGAAGATCGCGCCGGCCTTCTCTTCGACCGGATACGACTTCACGCACTTCGTGCCTTCGAGCGGACAGTTCGATACGGCCGGCACGCGGTTGACCGTGCCGCCGCCGTCGACTTCGATGCCGTGATACCAGCACGCGATGCTGCCGCCGAGGTTCCAGCCGAGCGACAGGCGCGCGCCGCGGTGCGGGCAACGGTCTTCGAGCGCATGGACTTTGCCTTCGTGATCGCGCCACAGCACGATCTGCTCGGACAGGCGCGTGAGGCCGACGGGCGCATTCGACACCTGCCAGCTGGGCGCAACGGGATACCAGTAGTTCTTGATGCCGCGGTCGAGATAGTCGCGGACCGGGTCGTGTTGTGTTTCGTGTTGTGCGGGGGACGTCATCAGTGTGCTCCGGATGCGGTTGTCGGGTCGGCGCTCAGGCGTGCGGCGCGGTCGGTGCGCTCATTCCGCCAGCGAGGCCATTTCGGCGCGGAAGCGCTCGGGCGTCCACGCCGTGCCGTCCGGCGCGCGGAAGCCGATGCGGTTCAGGCCCGCGACGACCTCATCCAGCTCGGTCGCGCCGCTCTCGAACACGCGTTCGAGCGCATCGCCCAGATCGTTCTCGTACTGCGTCGGCTCGGCCTTGCGGTTTTGCCAGATGCGGTTCTCGACCTGGCCCGGGATCTCGATCTGCCCCTTGCCGGCGACGTTGTTCGGCTGCGGCGCCACCCACGGCTTCAGGAACGGATTGAAGTTGACGGTCGCTTCTTTCATCGGTTACTCCACCTTGATCTGGATTTCCTCGCCAGCCAGGCGCACTGCGTACTGCTTCAGCGCGCGCCCGCCCGGGCCCTTCAGGCATTCGCCCGTCTTGATGTCGAACACGGCCTCGTGCAGCGGACATTCGACCGTGCCTTCGTCGACGAACCCCTGCGTCAGCAGCGCGTAGGCATGCGGGCACACGTTCTCGAGCGCATACACCTCGTCGCCGACGCGGTAGATCCCGATTTCGACGCCGTCGGTCCGCTTGAACTCGATCGGCGTGTCTTCCGACAGCGCGCCGGCGTGCCCGGCACAAACCCATTGTTCAGACATCTCACACCCTTCCTTCTGATCGACTCTCGGTTTGTCCCGGGTTTGTTCCATACCCGGAACAGCAGTTTATGGATGGTGATTATAGGAGTGACTTCCCACGAGTAAAACAAAAAGCTGCACGTCCTAGGGAAAACACCGACCGCCGGGTCGACGATCGCCGCCACTCATCTTCAAAAAGGTGATTTTTTGTTTAGTGGCAGGGATTTAAGTCCTTTTTTCAGGACGCTCGGTCCCGTGTTGCGGACCGTCACCACCCGCATCCGGCCCGATAAATTTATTTTTGATCCGGCGCACGACACCTCTATACTTCATTCCATCAGAGGCACATTGTTCCTTATATGGAACATTAAAAATGCCCGCCCGGTGGTGAAGAACGCGCGACGGCCGGCCGTCCCCCGCGCCCGCCGCCACGGCACGTTTCTCATCAGGTTTGGAGAGTCAGGAGATCAAATGGTCAAGCAAGCGGTAGCAGCAGCAATCATCGGAATGGGCGCGATGTCGGGCGCCTGGGCACAAAGCAGCGTGGTGCTGTACGGCAGCCTGGATGCGGGCGTCGCCTATGTGAACAACGTCGGCGGCCACGCGAAGTGGGCGATGATCCAGGGCAACACGCAACCCGACCGGTGGGGCCTGAAAGGCAAGGAAGACCTCGGCAGCGGCCTGTCGGCGATCTTCCAGCTCGAAAACGGCTTCTATACGAACAACGGCCAGTTCGCGACCGCGAACACGATCTGGAACCGCGCGGCCTTCGTCGGCCTCAGCTCCGACCGCTACGGCACGCTGACGCTCGGCCGCCAGACGCCGCTGACGTTCGACTATCTCGATCCGCTCAGCACCGCGTATCTCGCGCTGAGCTGGTATGCGTTCCATCCGGGCAACATCGACGGGCTCGCCGCGACCGGCAACGTGCCGTACAACAACGCGGTCAAGTACCGTTCGCCGAGCTTCGCCGGCTTCTCGGCCGCGGCGGCGATGGCGCTCGGCAACACGACGAACTTCTCGACCGGCAAGTCGGTCGGGGTCGCGCTGAACTACGCGAACGGGCCGTTCAAGGCGTCGGCCGTCTACTCGAACGAGCACGACCGCGCGATCCTGATCAGCCAGACGGGTATCACGTCGTTCCAGGGGCAGAACACCGCGACCGGCTACATCGCGAACAAGGTCGAGAACATCGGCGCGGGCGCGTCCTACCAGATCGGCGACTTCCTCGTGCACGGCCTCTATACGCGCGTGAAGATGCAGTCGAACGGGTTTTCCGACACGTTCCAGAGCTACGACGCGGGCGTGAACTACCGCAGCAGCGCGTTCAACACGATCGCGGGCGGCGCGGCGACCACGACGCTGGCCGGCCGCCGCTGGACGCAGGTCGAGCTCGGCGACATCTATGCGCTGTCGAAGCGCACGCAGCTGTATGCGAACGTGCTGTACGAGCACGGTTCGGGCGGCGCGAAGGCCGCGTTCTTCACGGCCGGCGCGTCGAGCACCGCGAACCAGGTGATCGTGCTGACCGGCATCCATCACTCGTTCTGAGCGGCGGCGGGCGGATGCGCCCGACGGCGGAAACGAAAAGAGCAGCCCGCGGGCTGCTCTTTTTTTGACTACTTGCGACAGGCTACTGACGAAGCCGCGCGACGCGGCTCATGCCGCGAATCAGAACATCGCGACGCGATGGCGCGCGTGCGCGAACGTCGGGTCGCTTTCGAGCGGCCGGTAGTTCAGCCGCTGCGACAGGTCGACCGCCGCGCCGCATACCGCTTCGACGAGCCGCTCCTTCTCGCCGGCCTCGCCGATTTCCGAGCGCGGCACCGTCGCGGTGATCGCCGCGACGATCGCGCCCGAATGGTCGCGCACGGGTGCCGTCACGGCCGAGATGCCGCTCTCGAACGCGGCTTCGCTGACCGCGTAGCCGAGCCGCGCGTAATGACGCACGCGCTCGTACAACTCGTCCACCGTGCCCGGCGTGCGCTCGGTGAACTGTTCGAGGCGCTTCTCCGGATACAGCTGGCGCAGCGCGTCGCGCGTGAGGTCGCCCATCAGCACATGGCCATGCACGGTCGCGTGCGCGGGCAGCCGCGTGCCGACGTGCACCTTCACCGAACCGAACATCGACGTGTTGCTCTGCGCCTTCGCGACGAACACGACATCGCGCTGGTCGCGGATCAGCAGGTGCGTCGACAGGCCGGTCGCATCGCGCAATCGTTCGAGCACGGGCGTGCCGAGATCGGTCAGTTCCAGCGAATTCAGGTATTCGAAGCCGAGCCGCAGCACGCCGACGCCGAGCCGGAAATAGCGGTCGCCGTTCACGCGCTCGAGAAAGCCGAGCGCTTCGAGCGTCTGCAGCAGGCGGAAGGTGGTCGTCCGCGGAATGCCGATGCGCTTCGACAGTTCGGGCGCGCCGAGCACCGGCTCGCGCGCGGAGAATTCGGCGAGGATCCGCAGCCCGCGCTCGAGGCCCGGCACCAGATACGACGACGCGCCGCCCGACGATTCGTCGTCGCCCGCGCCCTGCTTCGACGCGTCGTGGTCGACGTCGTCGCCGGCTGTCGCGCGCGGCGCGCTTGCCGGCTTCGCCGGCGGTTTCGATGCGCCGCTCATCGTTGGATTGATCCTGTGCACATGGACGGAATGGAAGCGTTCACGAATGACCCGCAATGCTTGATTATGGATTTTCGACCGGACCGGATCAACACGATCCGGCGCAGGCGGCCGATGGCCCGGCGCGCCCGATCGGGTCGCCGGACTGTCATATAGCCTGATGCGATCGAAAGGATAACAGCGATAGACAGGACTGCCCACCGGAACGTCGCCGTGGGCAAGGCGGGCCGCCGGCCCTGCTCATCCGCGACCGGGATGCCTCACGTGCGGTACCGGCCGGCACGATCACGGCCGATGTCCGACTAGAAAACGAAAGGGGGAAGAAACGCGAGGGAGCAAACGGCCACACCGATCCGCGAGCGGGATCGGCGCGACGCGACGTCAGGCCGTCACGGCAGCGTCGTACTCGGCACGGGCGAGCTGGCCAGCGGCGTATGCGTCGGCTTCACCGCGAAAGCCGTCCGTGCTGAATGCGACGACTTTCACACCGACACCCGACGCCCGCTTCACCGTCAGCGCCCATTGCCATCCGCCGTCTTGTTCGAAGACGTGCAGCGAGGGTTCGAGGGATGAGTCCAGTACGGTCACGGGTTATGCTCCTGCACTGCGCATCACGTCGGCGACGCGTCAGGCATGTCGAAAAAATGCGCCGGCGTCCGGCGCGTTTCAGCCATTCGACAGTCTAGTCAATGAATGTTGCGACGCACCATCAGGGCTTACACCTGCCTATCAGAACCGGGCGGTCAATCAAAACCACCTGAAACCCTTATGGGGCGGGCCTCGCAGGCCGGTTCAAGCCGCCCCGGACACCTGCGTGCGGCAACGTGCCGCATCGACGGCGCTTGCTTCGCCCGGATGAAAAACGGGGTGCGACCGGCACGCGTGCGCCGGACCACCGCGTTCGTCGGCCCGTGGCGTCCGCCGGTCGGCATCTCCCGCCGCTACCGGCCGCTTCCCGCCGACACCACCCGCCGGAACGTCAGGTTGACGCGCTCACCCTGCACGGCCGGCGCCTTCGGCACGCGGTGCTGCCATTCGGCCTGAGTGCGGCCGCGCATCACGAGCAGGCTGCCGTGTGTCAGCCGGTACGCGTGCACGACGCCGGTCGCACGATGACGCAGGTCGAACACGCGCATTGCGCCGAGGCTCACCGATGCGATAACCGGCGCGTCGCCGAGCTCCGGCTCGTTGTCGGCATGCCAGCCGAGACTATCCTGCCCGTTGCGATACCGATTGAGCAGCACACTGTTGAATCGCGCGCCGCAGGTCGCCTCGACCGCGCGCTTCAGGTCGAGCACGGCCGGCGTCCACGGCGCGGGCACGTTGCGGATCCCCGAATACTCGTAGACGGCGTCGGGCTCGCCCTGCCACGCGGTGAGCCGCGGCAGCGGAATGCGACCGCGCGGCGTGCGGATCGTGTCCTGCCGCCACGCGACCTCGTCGATCAGCGCGGCCAGCACGCGATCGGCGTCGGCCGGCGCGAGCCAGTCCGGGTACCAGTCCACGTCGGGCACGGGCGAATCGGCGAAAAGATCGGGCGTCGACATGTCGCGATCAGGCAGCAAATGAACGGTGCGGGGAAACCACGTCTGCATGGTAGCCAACGGCGACGCGCGACGCCATGCGCTGTCATTCCGGCGCGCTAGCGGCCGCGGGTCAAGCGGATCAGCGTGATCTCGGACGGCACGCCGAAGCGGTTCGGCGGCCCCCAGTAGCCGGTGCCGCGGCTGGTGTAGAGCCACATCGCGCCAAACCGGTTCAGCCCGCCGATCACGGGCTGCTGCAGGCGCACGAACGGCGGCCACGGCAGGAACTGCCCGCCGTGCGTATGGCCGGACAGCTGCACGGTGAAACCGGCGCGGCTCGCCGCTTCCGCGCTGCGCGGCTGGTGCGCGAGCAGGATCTTCGTGGCGACGTCGTGCGGCACGCCCGCCAGCGCCTGCTCGGGATCGCTGCGATGCGCGGGATCGAACCCGCCCGCCGTGAAATCGGTGACGCCGGCGAGCACCGCGCGCGCACCGTCGTGTTCGATCAGCACGTGTTCGTTGAGCAGCACCGTCAACCCGATCCGCCGGAACTCGTCGATCCATGCGTGCGCGCCGGCGTAGTACTCGTGGTTGCCCGTCACGAGGAAGCTGCCGTGCCGCGACTGCATGCGGCCGAGCGGCGCCGTGTGTTCGCGCAGCCGCTTGACCGAGCCGTCGACCACGTCGCCCGTCACGACGACGAGATCGGCCTCGAGCGCATTGACCGCGCGCACGATCCGCTCGATATACGGGCGCTTGATCGTCGGCCCGACGTGAATGTCCGACAGTTGCACGATCGTCAGCCCGTCGAGCGCGGCCGGCAGCCCGTCGACCGGAATCGACACGCGCTTGACCGCCGCCGTACGGCGCGCGCCGACGAATCCGAGCGCGCTGACCAGCACCGCGCCCGCCAGCACGCCGAGCGCCGTGTCGGATGCCGCGCCGCTCCAGGCGCCGTCGTGCCCCAGATGCCGCCAGACGACGACGCCGAGCAGCACCAGCTCGCGCAGGAATGTCAGCACCAGCAGCGACGAGAAGAAACCCATCGCGATCGAACCCAGCCAGCCGACCAGCGTCGCGGCCCAGCCTTCGTCGAAGCGGCGCGAGAACATGCCGACCGGGATCAGCACGACGAAGCTCGCCAGCACGAGCGCCGCGATCGTGCGCGCGAGCGGCGACGCGAAGGCGTCGGGAATGATCCGCAGCCCGACATACAAATGGAACACCACGCCGATTGCGATGAACCGGACAAAGAAACTTCGCATGGAATACTCGTCCTCGTTGCGATACCGCTTCCGCGCCGCGCGTCGGACGGGACCGTGACGCCAGGTCTCGTCATGCCCCGCGCCACGCGCCGCGCCCTTCGCACGATGGTACACAGATACCGACCGGCACGACCGGTCACGGGTGCGGTGGGTGCGGCGGCCCGCCGGGCTGCTGCCGCATGCAACCGATGCACGCCGCATCGCTGGCGGTCCGCATCGCGCTGATTTATTATCGGCTCCGTATCGCGGAATCGTCGTCGCGGCGACGAACCGCCTTGCGCCGCGCCCGGCATCCCCCCCCAACGTCGAGCTCGTCACACCATGAGAAAAACAACGCCGCGCGCGCCCCTGCGCGTCGCCGCCGTCCTCGCGCCCGCCCTGCCGCTCGCGGGCTGCACGTCGCGCGGCGCACCGTCGTACGTCCTGTTCGGCGCGTATTTCCCGCTCTGGCTCGTCAGCGCGATCGTCGGCATCGTCGGCGCGATCGTCGCGCACCGCGTGTTCGTCGCGACCGGCTGGGCCGCCACGGTGCCCTACCAGCTCGCCGTCTGCACCGCGATCGGGCTCGTGGTCGCCGTGATCGTGTGGCTCACCGGCACGGGGCCGTTCGCATGAAGGCCGCCGGCACCGCCCGCCCGTCCACGAAAGGCCGCGTGATCGCGCTGGCGATCGTCGCGCTCGGCATCGCCGCGCTCGCATACGCGTACCACCGCACGACGGCCTACCCGTCCACCGACGACGCGTCGATCGACGCGGACGTCGTGCACGTCGCGTCGCCCATCGGCGGCCGCATCGTGCAGCTTGCCGTGCACGAGAACCAGCGCGTTGCAAAGGGCGACCTGCTGTATCAGATCGATCCGGTGCCGTACCGGCTGACGGTCGCGCAGGCGCAGGCCGACCTCGAACTCGCGCGCGCGTCGCTCGACACGCGCCGCCGGTCGCTGATCGGCGAGCGCTCGAACGCAGCCGTCGCCGCCGAGCAGGTCAAGCGCGCGACGCAGAATCACGATCTCGCGACGCGCGACGTGAACCGGCTCGCGCCGCTCGCGGCGCAGGGCTACGTCAGCGCGCAGCAGTTCGACCAGGCGAAGGTCCGACAGCGCGACGCGGCCGTGTCGCTCGCGCAGGCGCAGGAACAGCAGCGAGCGTCCGCGCAGACGATCGGCGACGACGCCGATGCGATCGCCACGCTCCACGCACGCGAAGCCGCACTCGCCCGCGCGCAGCACGCGCTCGACGACACGGTGGTGCGCGCGCCGCACGACGGGCTCGTGACGGGCCTGACCGTGCTTGCCGGCGAAACCCTCGCGCCGAACCAGTCGATCTTCACGCTGATCGATGCGAGCGAATGGTTCGCCGTCGGCAATTTCCGCGAAACGTCGTTGAACCGCATCGCGGTCGGCGACTGCGCGACCGTCTATTCGATGATCGACCGCAGCCGGCCGCTGACGGGCAAGGTCGTCGGGATCGGCGCGGGCATCTCGGACAGCGACCGCATCAACCTGCCGCGCGCGCTGCCGATCGTGCAGCGCTCGGTGAACTGGGTACATGTCGCGCAGCGCTTCCCGGTGCGTGTGAAGCTCGACGAACCCGACGGCAAGCTCGTGCGCGTCGGCGCGAGCGCGATCGTCGAGGTCCGGCATGGCTCAGCCTGCCGCTGAAGTCCGCTCGCCCGGCCCGCGCGAAGTCCTGCGACTGCTCGCGCCGTTTCCGGGGCGCGCCGCGATGGCCGCGCGGGTCGCACTGATCTGCGCGCTCGTCGTGCTCGTGACGAGCGGCTACGGTACGCCGGAAGCCGCGATCTCCGCATACGTCGTGTTCTTCCTGAACCGCGCCGACCGCGTGACGAGCGTCGTGCTCGCGGTCGCGATGCTGCTGCTCATCACGCTCGTGATCGCGCTCGTGATCGGCGTCGCGATCTTCAGCATCGACTATTCGGTGCTGCGCGTCGCGTGCATGGCCGTGCTGTCGGCCGGGTTGCTGTACCTCACGTCGGCGAGCAAGCTGCGCCCGGTCGGCGCGATCCTCGCGATGATCGTCGGCTTCGGGCTCGACCAGCTCGGCCTCGCGCCGGTCGGCGAAGCCGCGACGCGTGCGCTGCTCTACGCATGGCTGATGGTCGCGATTCCGGTCGGCGTCGCGATCGTCGTCAACCTGCTGATCGCGCCTTCGCCGCGCAAGCTCGCGCTCGCGCAGCTCGCGAAACGACTGCGGATCGCCGCGCAGCGGCTGCGCGGCGACGAGGACGCGCGCGCGGCCTTCGACACGAGCCTGCGCGAAGGCGACAAGCAGCTGCTCACGTGGCTCAAGCTGTCGACGCTCGAAGGGTCGACGCCCGCCGCCGACGCACCCGCGGTACGGCAAGCCATCGCGTCGAGCACCGCGCTGCTCGTCGCGGTCTCGCTCGCCGACCGCGAGCCGGACGCGCGACTGCCCGCCGCGTTCGCGGAACCGGCTGCGGCGACACTCGACGAGATGGCCGGCATCCTCGAGCAAGGCGGCTATCCGGTCGACGTGACGCTGGCGCTGCCGCCGGCCGATACGCTGCCGCCGCTCGCGCGCGTCGTCGCAGCCGATCTGCACACGGCCATCACGCAGTTCGCCGAGCCGGCCATACCTGCTGAATCGACTGCAGCGACTGCACCGGCCGCATCGGCCGCATCTGCCGTCGCTGCCGCATCGGCCACACCGACGGCGGCTCCGCCCGACGCATCGGCTGCAACCGCCAACGCACCCGCCGCGCCGCGCGGCGGCTTCTTCCTGCCGGACGCGCGCACCAACCCCGACCACATCCGCTACGCGCTGAAGACGACCGTCGCGGCGATGTTCTGCTACCTGCTGTACTCGCAGCTCGACTGGTCGGGCATCCATACCTGCTTCATCACCTGCTACATGGTGTCGCTCGGCTCGACGGCCGAAACGGTCGAGAAGCTCACGCTGCGGATCGCCGGCTGCATCGTCGGCGCGCTGATCGGGACCGCGGCGCTCGTGTTCGTCGTGCCGGCGCTGTCGTCGATCGGCGAGCTGATGGCGCTCGTGTTCGTCGGCGCTTGGCTGTCCGCGTGGGTCGCGTTCGGTTCGCCGCGCATTGCGTACGCGGGCTTCCAGGTCGCGTTCGCGTTCTTCCTGTGCGTGATCCAGGGCGCGGGCCCCGGCTTCGACCTGACGCTCGCGCGCGATCGCACGATCGGCATCCTGCTCGGCAACGTCGTCGTGTATCTCGTGTTCACGCGCATCTGGCCCGTCAGCATCGGCAAGCAGATCGACGTCGCGTTCGCGGCGCTGCTCGATCAATGGCGCCGTATCGCGCAGGTCGTGCAGCCGGCCGAACGCCGCACGCTCGCCGCCGAAGCGTTCGCGCGCCACGGCGCGATCGCGCAGGAGCTGAGCCTGATCCATTACGAACCATCGTGGGTGCGGCCGGCCGCCACGTGGCTCGCCACCCGGCGACGCGCGCTCGCGGAGCTCGGCGCGCTCGAAGGCCCGCTGTTCCTGCTCGCCGAGCGCACGCCGGGCGATGCGGCGATCGGCGCGCACCTCGCGCGCGTGGTCGAACTGCGCGACGACGCCCCGACTGCCGACGCCGCTTCGGCGCCGCCGTCGTCGACGGCAGCCGTGCCGGCCCCGCCGCTGGCCGCCACTTCCACCGACCCTGCACGCGACGCGCTGCTGAACCTGATCGACACGCGGCTCGCGCACATCGCCGACGCCGCGCGCCCAGACACCCCGAAGGAGCCTGCCCCTCATGCGCGTCCCTGAACCGCCGGCCGCATCGATCGCCGCCGCCGCGCTCGCGACCGCCATCGCGCTGACCGGTTGCGCCACGTCGTCGGTCGATCTCGCGCCGGAGGCCCCCGACCGCCCGTGGCAGCCGCAAACGTCGTCCGCCGGCGACATCGTGCCGGCGCCACCGCTTGCATCCGCGCAACGTGCGCCGCACGACTACACGCTGCCGGCCTCGCCCGCGCTCGCATCGGTGTCGCCGCCGGCCGCGCTCGATGCCGCGCATCCATACACGCTGCCCGAGCTGATCGATCTCGCCGAATCGACGAACCCGCTGACCCGCATCGCGTGGAACGACGCGCGCAACGCGGCGCTCGCGGTCGGCATCGCGAAGGCCGCGTACCTGCCGAACCTGTCCGCGACCGCGATGGGCGCGTACCAGGCGAGTCACGGCTCGACGTCGACGATCCTCGGTGACTCGTCGAGCAACACGACCGTGCACGGCACGATCTCGGCGCTGTCGCTGCAATGGCTGCTGTTCGATTTCGGCGGCCGCGCCGCACGCGTCGAGGCGGCCGAACAGGCGTCGGTCGCGTCGAACGTCGCGTTCACGGCCGTGCATCAGCAGGTGATCCACGACGTGACCGTCGCGTATTACCGTTACGAAGCCGCCCGCTCGCGCGCGGTCAGCGCGCAGCAGGGCCTGGCGAACGCGGACGCGATTCTCGCGGCGGCGCGCGCACGGCTCAGGCAAGGCGTCGGCACCGTCGTCGAACTCGCGCAGGCGACGCAGAATCGCGCACAGGCGAACCTCGCGCTGGTCCAGGCGAACGGCACGGAAAGCGACAGCTACCTCGCGCTGGTTTCCGCGCTCGGCATCTCGCCGCTGTCGAAACCGTCGATCGCCGCGCTGCCCAGGCGAGCGCTGCCGCCCGCGCTCGCGTCGTCGGTCGACGCGATCGTGTCGGACGCGATCGCGCGCCGCCCCGACCTGCAGGGCGCCTATGCGCTCGAGCAGGCCAACCGCGCGAAGATCAAGGCCGCTCAAGCCGCGTTCATGCCGAAGATCTTCCTGTCGGCGTCGACGTCCTACGCCAGCGGCGGCACGGCGATCACCGCGCTGCCCGCTATCGGCGACCAGGCTCCGACGGTGAACCTGAACGGCAGCCACTACGGCGGCGGCGTGTTCCTCGGCGTGACGATTCCGCTGTACGACGGCGGCCTGCGCTCGGCGGTGCTGATGCAGGCGCGCAACGATGCGCAGAGCGCATCCGCGCGCCTCACGCGGACCAAGGAGGAGGCCGTCCGCCAGGTCGTCGCCGCGCAGAACGCGGTGCAGACGAGCCTCGCGTCGCACGACGCGGCGAAGGCGCTCGTCGATGCCGCGCAGACGAGCTACGACGCGGCACTGACCGCGTACCGCAACGGCGTCGGCTCGGTCACCGATGCGACGATCGCGCAAAGCCAGCTGCTCGCGGCCCGCAACGCGGAGGTCGACAGCTACGCCGGCGCGCTGTCGGCCGCCGCCGCGCTCGCGCTCGCGACGGGGACGATCGGCGCGTCGCAGTCACCGTCGCAGTGACCACCGGCCGGCCGCCAGGCGGGTTGACGCCTGCGCGCGCGGCCCACTAGAATGCCGCCCATTCTTCCTTCAGGAACCATCGTGGACAGTTGCAGCACTCCGTTGCGTGCGCCGCTTGCCGCCTGAACGCCTGTCCGCCGCAGTTCTCCTGCCGCGGCTCGCGTTCCGCGAGCCCGCACGCCACCCGTTTCACATTGAATGACGCATCCGCGCGGTACAGTACCGCGCGATGACGGCCATCGTGCCGCGTTCGGCTTCGCGCCGCCGCGCCGCGGGCCGGCATGCGCACTTGGCACGGCAGGACCATCATGACTCTCGATTTCGCACTCCGTCTTTTCACTGCGTTCGCCTGCGGCGTCGCGATCGGCCTCGAACGCCAGATGCGGCAACGCACGGCGGGGCTGCGCACGATCACGCTCGTCGCGAGCGGCGCCTGCCTGTTCGTCACGCTCGGCGTGCTGACCGGCAACGGCGTGGCCGGCGTCACGCAGATCGCCGCTTACGTCGTGTCGGGCGTCGGCTTTCTCGGCGGCGGCGTGATCATGCGCGACAAGGGCTCGATCCAGGGCATCAACACGGCCGCGACGCTGTGGTGCTCGGCCGCCGTCGGCGTGCTGGCCGGCTCCGGCCACTACGTGCCGGCCCTGGCCGGCACGGGCGTCGTGCTGCTCACCAACACGGTGCTGCGCGGCGTCAGCCAGGCGATCAACGCGACACCCGTGTCGAATGCCGACCTCGTGCGCGAATACCAGATCACCGTGATCTGCCTCGCCGCCGACGAAGTACACATCCGCACGCTGCTGTCGAATGCGATGTATGCGAAACCGCTGTCGTTCCAGAGCCTGACGAGCGAGGACGTGCCCGAGCAGCCGGACCGATTGAAGGTGACCGCGACGCTGAAGCTGCATCCGAAGGATCAGCAGAAGCTCGAGCAGATCGCGAGCCGGATGAGCATGGAGAAGAGCATTTCCAGCGTGAGCTGGACCGCGAAGGAAGCGGAGCCGATGATGGAGTGAGCGCAAAGGCGGCCGGCTCGGCACGACCGCCCCGCCGCCGGTGCCGCGTCAAGGCGTATCGATGAGCCCGGCCGAGATCGCCTTGACCACCGCCTGGACCTTGTTGGTCGCGGCGAGCTTCTCGAGGATGTTGTTCACGTGGAAGTTGACCGTGCGCTCCGAGATGCTGAGGATCTGGCCGATCTCGCACGCGGTCTTCCCTTCGGCCGTCCAGCACAGCACCTCGCGCTCGCGCGCGGTCAGCGTGACGCTCGCCTCGGGCGACAGCTTCGGCACCATGAAGCGGCTCATCAGCGAATGCGACAGGTTCGCGAGCCAGTTGGTCTGCAGCGTCAGCATGTTGATCTCGGCCGGCGTGAGCCGGTCCGCATGACGCGCGATGCTCAGCAGCCCGAACGCGCCGCGCGCCGCCCAGCTCGACTGCGCGACGCCCACCGACAGCCCGTGGTCGCGCGCGTCCCGCCACAGCGGACACGGATCGATCCGGTCGACGTCCGGCCAGACGATCATGTTGGTGCTGAGCACGCCGTCACGCACCGTCGAGTCGATCTCGATGTAGTTCTGCGCCTGGTAGTGGGCCATCCAGCCGTCCGGATAGGTATCGAAGATCGCGACGGCCGGCTTCGACACGGGCAACGGCACGCGAATGCCGTAACAGCAATATTCGAAGCCGAGGCGTTTAGAATAAGCGGCGATCCGCTGGAAGAGCTGCTGCTCGTCTGCCGCGGCGCTGAATTGTTGGTAGGCATCCTGCCAGCGCAGTTCCATTCATTCTCCGACAACGTTACGCTGTCATACCTGTCAGGTGCCAGCGCCGGTTCGGGGCTGATACATTCCGCGCATGACTTCACCTTTGTTGCACCCGGTCCGCGGCCCGTCTCCGGACGGCTACGTGCGCCTGTCCGAAAGCGCGCTGGCCGCGCTCGCGCTCGACCATGTCGCGAGCGGCCTCGATGCATCGCTGCTCGCGGAGCTACGCGACAGCGCCGTCGACGCGCGCCTGGCCGGCTACACCGAATGGCACCGCCCGGCCAGTGCCGGCCTCGCGTACCTGACGGTCGGCTGGGACTGGTATCTCGAGCGCGCGACGGGCACGTTCGCGATCGCGGGCGGCGACGTCCGCAGCAACATCATGGCCGTCGACGCCACCGGCGCCGACCTCGGCATGTTCCGCACCGCCGCCGTGCTCGCCGCGCGGCTCGCACACATCGACTGGCCGGCCGCGGTTGCGTCGGCATTGCTCGGTCGCAACGACGTCTATCATGCCGGTCCCGTGCTCCAGTGACAACCGGCCGCGCTTTCGTCTGACATTTCCGCAAGACTGGCGCTCTTTATAAGCAAAAGCCGCCGGTATTTCAATCCCGCCGATCAAGAAACCGTTACCACCGGTCGAATGGTGTCGGCGCGCCATCACCCTGTAAGAGTTACCAGTTACCGCCTCCTCGGGACGCGCGATGTAATGCGGGCATACCAAAGTACCGATCCGAGGACACCATGCGGACCTTCGTTCACGATGAAGGGCGGTTACCACACGAACTTGCAGCGGATCTCGGGCGCTATCGGCGCCATGTGTTCGTCGAACAGCTCGGTTGGGCGCTCCCGTCGGCGAACGAATGTTTCGAGCGCGACCAGTTCGATCGCGACGATACCGTCTACGTGTTCGCGAGAAACGCCGGCGGCGAAGTGTGCGGATGTGCGCGCCTGTTGCCGACCACCCGCCCGTATCTGCTGAAGTCGCTGTTCGCCGACCTGATCGCCGCGGACGTCGCACTGCCGCAATCGGCTGCCGTCTGGGAGCTGTCGCGGTTCGCGGCGACCGGCGACGACGAAGGCGGTCCGGGCAATGCCGAGTGGGCCGTCCGCCCGATGCTCGCCGCGGTCGTCGAATGCGCGGCGCAACGGGGCGCGCGGCAGCTGATCGGCGTGACGTTCGCGAGCATGGAGCGGCTGTTCCGCCGGATCGGCGTGCACGCGCACCGGGCAGGTCCCCCGAAACAGGTGGACGGTCGTCTGGTTGTCGCGTGCTGGATCGACATCGATCCGCAAACGTTTGCCGCACTGGGAATCGAGCCGGGACGGGCTGCCCGGCAAGCCATCGCCGCCTGAGCCGGAACGCGCGTAGTCCGGCCGGGCGTCAACGTAACGAAGGAGAACCACCGTGGACCAGTCTCAGGTCTTTCGCGCGATGATGCCCGGGTTGACGGGTGCCGGCGGCGCCCGCATCGCAGTCGCCTACCCGTCGTTTGCGCGGCCGCTGCCGCTCGTGCGGCTCGATCGCCGCGGGCTCGTGTTCCGGGCCGCCGGCGCCGCGCCGCTCGTGTGCGGGCTGCCGCGCACGGCGACGCTGCTGGTAGCGGACGAGCCGCTCTGCTCGCTGCGCCTCGTGATCCGCGACGTCGCCGCTGTCGGCGAGGGCCGGCGCGACCTGACGATGCAGCCGTCCGGTGCCGCCGGCGACGAACTGCTGTGGCACGCACTGCGCGACCGCAAACCGTACCGGCAGACCGGGCAGCCGCTTGCGCCCGTCGATGCGGCCATCGCGCCAAACGGCGAGCCGCAGGCCACGGGCGGCGGCGCGCAGCGTCCGTCGCGTAGTGCGGCGTTCCGTCTGCGCTGCCATAGCGACGCGCTGTTCTTTGCCGACTGGCTCGAATATCACTTCGACGAGCTGCGCGCGCTGTCGCAGCGACACGGGCCGCAACTGCAGCTCAATCAGCTGCAACGGCAAGTCGCCGACGACGAGGTGGGCGTGCGCTTCGTCTACGACATCGACGGACACACGACACGGCATGCGCTGACCGACTGCGCGCGCGAGGCCTGCGCGTGGATTGAGACGGAAATGCGCAACAAGTACGCGGTGCCGGTTGCGCAGGAGCGGTTCGGCGCGTTTGCCGCGCACGCGCGGGCAGGCGCAATGTAGGACCGGCGGCGGCTCCGCGGATACGCGACGGTGCGGCGGCTGTTCGGCACGACACGGTGGAACGCCCGCGACAGCTGGATGGCGTGCAGCACCAGCCTGGTCAGGACAGCTCAAGGCGCGCTGCGTTGCACAATTACAACTAGGGCTTGCCATCCCTCGGGTTTTCCCTTAAAGTTACATCCGTCTCCTCCATGTCTCCAAACATGGATTCAGCCCGCTCCAGTAGCGGGCTTTTTCTTGCCTGCGATAATTTATCGGGGACATATCAAAGCCCCGTGCGAGCAGCGCCCCCGCGCCTGCCCGGCGGCATCGACGAATCGCTCACCCCAGCCGACATCGTCATGCACACCCACCTGCGCATCGCCCGCCCCGTCGCCGACCTCGCCAGAACCGAGCACATGTACCGCGACGCATTCGAGCTAGCAGTGCTAGCGCGCTTCGACGATCACGACGGTTTCTCCGGCGTGATGCCCGGACGCGAAGAACTCGACTACCACTTTGAATTCACGCACTGTCCGGCGCATCCGGTTGCCCCGTCGCCGACACCCGAAGACCTGATCGTCTTCTATCTTCCCGACCGCCCGGCATGGGAAGCCGCGTGCGCACGCGCAGTCGCGCACGGCTTCATGCGGGCGACATCGTTCAATCCAATATTGGGATGCGTGCGGACAGACGTTCGAGGACGCCGACGGCTACCGGATCGTGCTGCAGAACGCGAGGTGGCGTGAGCGGGCAAGCGTGACCGGGGCACGTTACGCGCTGACGTAATCATCCGGACGAACGGGCGTTGCGTGCGCGACAAACACCACATGCGGTCGCAGCGCATGCCCCGGCGGCAACGCAGGATGCTCGAAATCGCGCATCGGTTGCCGCGCCATCCCGAGTTGCTGCGCAACACGCTGCGATCGCTGGTTGGCAGCAGCCGTCCACGCAAAGATCTCGCCGAGCCCCACCCGGCCGAACCCGTCGACCAATACCGCAGCGGCCGCTTCCGCGACATGGCCATGCCCCCACGATGTGCGGGCCTGGCGCCACATGATCTCGACGCACGGCGCCATCGGATGCTCGTCACGAACTTCACGCGACAACCCGCAGAGCCCGATCAGCGCGCCATCCGCACGGCGCTCGATCGCCCACACACCGAAACCGTGCGCGTCGAAATGCGCTTCGAAGCGTGCGATGACGGCCTCCGCCTCATCGAAGGACATCGGGCCACGCGCCAGCCACGCGGTCACATCGGGATCCGCGTGCATTGCAGCCAGCGCACCGGCATCGCCCGGCCGCCAGCGACGCAACGTCAAACGTTCGGTTTCTATCTTCAATGGCGGATCAACCGTGATCGGGATGTGCAGAAGGTATGGGGTGCATCGGGCCGCGCACACCGTTCTCGTAACGCAGGAGCGAGCTCGAAGGCGAAGCGGAGGGATGAAGCAATCGCGCTCGTCAGCTGCGCCGGCAACCAGCGGCGACAGTCGCGAGAACCGGCGACGGGAATCGAATGCGGCGGGACGCATCGTCCCGCCCGGCGTTCACGGAATGAGCGCGACGCCCGATCGGGCGCCCACGCGTCGAACGCGATTATTCGTTTTCTTCGAAGTAATGCCCGAACTTGACCTGCTTGGTCCGGATGTAACGCTCGTTTTCCTCGCGCACGGGCACTGCGAGCGCCACGCGTTCACACACGGGAATCCCGTGCTTCACGAGCGTGTCGAACTTCTTCGGGTTGTTGCTCATCAGGCGCACCGACGTCACGCCGAGGATCCGCAGGATCGCGGCGGCCGAATCGTATTCGCGAGCGTCGTCGGGCAGGCCGAGGTCGAGATTCGCCTCGACGGTGTCGCGCCCCTGCTCCTGCAGCGCATATGCGCGGATCTTGTTGCTCAGGCCGATGCCGCGCCCCTCGTGGCCGCGCAGATACAGCAGCACACCGCGATCTTCCGCCGCGATGTAGCGCAGCGCGAGATCGAGCTGCTCGCCGCAATCGCAGCGGAAGGAGCCGAACACGTCGCCGGTCAGGCATTCGGAATGCAGCCGCGTGAGCACGGACTGCTCGCCGGTGACGTCGCCCATCACGAGCGCAAGATGTTCGGCATCGCTGCCCGATACGCGGAAAGCGTACGACGTGAACGTACCGTAGCGCGTGGGCAGCGACGCGGTGGCGACGAGCGTCACGCACTCGTCTGCCTGGCCATTGCCCTGCGTGGGCGATTGGGGACGCGAAGACATCATGAATTCAATCGAAACGATCTGGAATGTAGGAGTTGTGTGGATAGTGCGTGACCGGAGTTTACCGCTAATCTGGAAACGTCACGCGACTGCCGCAGCAGGCCCGGCTATACTGGGCCCGTCGGGTGCCGCGCATCACGCCCTGCCTTCGCTGCATCGTCCCGCACACGGAGAAAGCAAATGAGCACGACTGTCGCGCAAATTCTCAAAGCCAAGCCGGATTCCGGCCGCACGATCTACACCGTCAAGAAAGCCGATTTCGTCTATGACGCCATCAAGCTGATGGCGGAAAAGGGAATCGGCGCATTGCTGGTCATGGACGGCGACGACATCGCGGGCATCGTCACCGAGCGCGACTACGCGCGCAAGGTCGTGCTGCAGGACCGTTCGTCGAAAGCCACCCGCGTCGAGGAAATCATGACGGCCAAGGTGCGCTACGTCGAACCGTCGCAATCCACCGACGAGTGCATGGCACTGATGACCGAGCACCGGATGCGCCACCTGCCCGTCATCCAGGACGGCAAGCTGATCGGCCTGATCTCGATCGGCGACCTCGTGAAGAGCGTGATTGCCGACCAGCAATTCACGATCAGCCAACTGGAACACTATATCCACGGCACCCCGACGGTCACGTCCGCCTGATCCGTCCCAGCGAAAAAGGCCCAAACGCGCGAGCGTCTGGGCGGAAAAGCCGCCGGAATGCGGCGACGGAGGTTCTGCTCTGCTGACGCAGACGCGCGCAAGCGGCGCGCGTCCCGTCGGTCACATGCTGTGCTCGGGCAGACCCGGGAATGTTCAGTTGCCGAAGTAGACGGAGTTCACGGGATTCGCGGCTTCATGCGTCATGCGGCGGCCCGACTGGCCTGCGCCCGTCGCCACCGCACCATAACCGCTCGTATCGGCTTGGGCGAGCATCGGCTGGTTCGGCTGGATCCGTTGTTCCGCGGCCTGGATGTTGTCCGGATATTGCGAATCGCTCGCGAGCGGCTTGTAGCCGTTCTGTTCGAGTTGCACGAGCTCGGCCCGAACCTGGTCGCGAGTCAAGCCCTGCTCGGACTGTGCGAACGATGCGATCGGGGCGGCAAGAACGGATGCAGCGATCGCTGCGTAGATGATCGACTTCATGGTGGACCTCCGAAATATGTTCTCTTTTGACGTCGCTCCCGGCGGGACTGTCTGAAGCGATGGATCAAGTGTAGTGCTGGCGATACCAAGGGGAAACCCTTGGTTTGAACATACAGCGTTGCATTTTCGGAAAAAATCGACCGCTGTCACCGTGCGCGATCGCTATTACTTAAATCATTTTCACAACAATGCCTGACGAAAGGCCGACAACCGAAGCACCGATCCGGAAGGTTGTGTTGTAGAATCGTAAGGTTTTATTCACCTCTCGATACCCCATTCACCATGCACGCGCCCATGCTCGCTTCGGTTTCGCCGCCTGGCCTGGTCGGCGTGCGCATGCGCGCCGGCCAGCCGGCGCATCCCCTCGCTCGACGCACGGCCCAGGCGCCGCTCGCGCCTGCCCGGCGCCTGATCTGACGGCTCGGTCTCCTTCCCGGAGCCAGGTCAGACAGGCTCCGGGCGATCCCCATAGGCGCGCTCCGCCTGCCCCATGCCGATCATTTGGAGAACTGCCATGAAACAACGCCTTTACCAGTTGACCGAACTCGACGTTGCTCGCCTCGAGAAGCACGCCGAACACAACCCGCGCTTCCAGACGATGCTCGACACGCTGCTCGAGCGCGCAGATATCGTGCAACCGGACGCCATCAAGGCAAACGTCGTCACGATGAACTCGCAGATCACACTGCTCGACGAAGCGACCCAGGAACAGGCCACCTGGACGATTGTTTATCCGGACGCCGCCAATCTCGAGCTCGGCCGCCTGAACGTGTTCTCGCCGGTCGGCATGGCGCTGCTCGGCACGCAACGCGGTCAACTGGTGAAAGTGCTGCAGCCGAGCGGCGCCGAAAGGCTGATGAAGGTCGCCGCGATCGTGTTCCAGCCGGAAGCCAACGGCGAATACACGCGCTGATGCAGCCGGCCGGCAGCGCACACGTCGGCACACCAAGCAAAAAGCGAGGCTCAGCGCCTCGCTTTTTTTGCGGCCGGACGATACGCAGCGTCATCGCAGCCCGCATCGCCGATGCGGCGGGCGAAAAAAAAGGCGCCCGAAGGCGCCTTTTTCGATACTGCGAAGCTGGTTACCCAGCCGTCACGCTTAGAAGCGGTGACGCAGACCAACCGTTGCTGCGGTTTGGTTGATCGACGAGCTCGGCAGCGTGTTGACGTCGCCGTTGTAGATCGATGCGCCAACGCCGTTCTTCGCAGCGCGCTGGTACACAGCTTGTGCGTAGACGTCGGTGCGCTTCGACAGCGAGTAGTCAGCTTGCAGGCCGAACTGGTTCCAGTGCGTGCTTTCGCCAGCAACCTTCGCGTTCGTGTACGTGTACGCTGCGCCCAGGCCCAGCGCCGGCGTCAGGTTGTACTTCGCGTTGACTTCGTAGTTGTCAGCGTGGAACGTAGCCGCGCCGTTAGCTTGGTTGTCGACACGCGATTGCGTCCATGCTGCGCCAACTTGCGCCGGGCCGAATGCGTATGCAGCAGCCGCGCCGTACGTGCGCAGGCGGCCTTGGCCGTTGAACAGAGCCGACGACGAGTCAACTGCGCCCGTGCCGTTGTTGTTCGGGTTGTTCGCTTGCGAGTAAGCTGCACCCAGCTTCAGGCCTTGGTACTGGTACGACACGCCGCCGCTGTAAGCACGGTTGTTGCCGAAGTTCGTGCTGTTCGAGAACGAGTACGTGCCGCCGAATTGCAGGCCAGCGTAGTTCGCGCTTGCGAACTTGATCGTGTTGTTAGCCGAGTAGCCGCCGTTCGTGCTCAGGTTGTCGTTGTTGAACGGGTGAGCGAAGTACGTACCGCCCCACGAGCCCGTTGCGGTCAGCGGTGCCAGGTAGTCCTGGACGGAGTCGTACTGCTTACCCAGCGTAACCGTGCCGTACTGGCTCGACAGGCCGACGAAAGCCTGGCGGTTGAACATGCCGTTGTTGTTCGCGAACTTGCCGTTGCCGATGTTGAAGCCGCTTTCCAACGTGAAGATCGCCTTCAGGCCGCCACCGAGGTCTTCCGAACCACGCAGGCCGAAGCGGCTCTGGTCAATGCCCGAACCCATCGACCACAGCGACTTGCCTTGGCCGGCTGCGTTCTGGACGTTGCTTTGGTAGGTGATGCCTGCGTCCAGCACGCCGTACAGCGTGACGCTGCTTTGCGCGTGAGCGACGGTAGCGAACGATGCTGCAGCTGCTGCAACGATCAGAGTCTTGTTCATTCGTGGAGCTCCCTTCTAAAAAGAGGCAGGTCTCGCGACCTTGTTCATAAACGGTCTGCAACCGCCCGGGAGCGCCATCGGTCCTTCTGGCCGCGCCCGGATAGTTGCCCGTTTGGGAACCGTGAGTTTAGGGGTGTACCCTAGGGACGCGATCTGCAAATAAAGAAATAAGCTTTTCCAGAACTAGAAATAATGAAAGTGGGGACGCGTTATAAGTATTTGTTTTAACGTCTTTTTTTGACCTATTGACGGATGTTTTTTGGAGGCTTTCATCCCACCATTCTTTCGTGTCATCGTCTTGACGGTTGCATAGAAACAACAAGCGGAATCGATGGAACCACACGAAAACGGTAATTTTTACCCGAATTGATCTCAAATATTGGGCCTGGCCGCCTAAAACGCAGCGACTGAACGGTAAACATTCGGCCGCGCGGCCGTAGCCGACCCCATTGGCCGTCGGCGCCAACTTCAACGGGGAGATCGACGGCGGCGCCCCGGCAGCCGCCGGGCCGTCGTGACATGCGGTAACAGCCTTAACGACCCGCGTAACCCGGCTCCGGGACCGGCGGGCTAATGTAAGGCGGCTTCGACTACATATATAGAGGACCCGCATGAATCGACGCTCGTTGCTGCGCGCCGTCGGACTGACCGCCGCATTCGCCGCCACCGGCGGCTGGCTGCGTACCGTCTCGGCCCAGCCCGCCCCACCCGGGTACCGGCCGCCCGGACCGCCTCCGGGCCCCGGCAGGCCGCCTTATTCCGATCGCCCGGGCTTCGCGCCGCCTGCACCGCGGCATGATCGCCGGCCGCCGCCTCCACGGCCGCACGGCTATGTCTGGACCGACGGCTACTGGCGCTGGCAGCGCGGCCACTATATATGGGTGTCCGGGCGCTGGGTCGCCCGCCGCCCCGGGCGCAGGTGGGTACCTGGATACTGGCGGCGCCAGGGTCAAGTGTGGGTCTACGTCGACGGCACCTGGCGTTAAGTCGTCCGCGCCGGCCGTCGGTCGGCGCGAATCCGCCGCTTCCACGCCCTTGCCGATCGACACGCCGCCCTGTCCTGCCTACGAGCTGACCGACCGGGCGGAGGCCGATCGCGCTTGCCACGGTCACGACAGTCGTCGGCACCCTTCAAACGCCGATCGCCACGCGTGCGTTGCGCCCTTCGCGACACCGCATGCGAAAGCAACCCCCCCGAAACGTTCGGATAACGAAATCACCTGCCGCTGCCGCAACGCACGCATCCCGTCGCCGGCCGTCACGCGACCGCACGACGCACTCCGCTCAACGCCCGCTGCTTTCCTGCTCGCGCGCACGGCGACGGACCGCGCAAATCGAACGATGATGCTCGTCGGCCCAGCGGATCAGCGCGTGCATCGGCGTCAGGAACGAACGCCCGAGGTCCGTCAGCGCATATTCGACGCGCGGCGGCACCTCGGCATACAGCGTGCGGCTGACGAAGCCGTCCTGCTCGAGCCGCTTGAGCGTGCGCGACAGCATCTGCTTCGACACGTCGCCGATCGCACGGGCGAGTTCGTTGAAACGCATCGTGCCGCCGGACAGCGCCTCGAGCACGAGCAGGCTCCACTGGTCGCCGATGCGGTCGAGCACATCGCGGATCGGGCACGGCTGATCGAGTTCGACGGATTCGTCGGCGGACGGAAACGACATGACGGGATTCTCTTTCACGGGCAATGCACGGTCACCGCGGTGTGACCTGTTCACACCGCGGTGACTTCTTGTGACGGGTTCGCGGCAACTGTACCATTCGATCGACTCGATGGCCGAGCGGACTTGCCAGTTCTACGAAGCATGCGCACGCGCACCACCGGCACCCTGTCGCCGCCGATGACGACGATCGGCGTCATCCGCAGTCGCACACCACGCACCGCGCGTCCGTCCACGCATCTCCAGACAAGGAACCTGCCGCATGTCATCGCTCCGCTCGCCCGTTCGTACCGTTGCCGCGTTCGTCCTGCTCGCCGCATCGACCGCCGCGCCGGCCGCCGGCCCGGCCGCGCGCGACCTGGCCGCCGAGGAAGCCAACCGCCAGCTCGTGCTGACGTTCTACGACCGCTTCTTCAACAAGCACGAAGCGCTCGAGGCTGCCGCCGTCGTCGCCGACGACTACAAGCAGCACAACCCGCACGTGCCCGACGGCAAGAAGCCGTTCGTGTCGTACTTCGTCGGCGCGTTCCAGAAGAGCCCCCAATCGCGCGCGCAGATCGTCCGCAGCGCGACCGACGGCGACCTCGTCTATCTGCACGTGCATGCGACCGAGCGCCCGGGCGATCGCGGCGAAGCGGTGGTCGACATCTTCCGCGTGAAGGATGGCAAGATCGTCGAGCACTGGGACGTGATCCAGCCGGTGCCCGAAAAAGCCGCGAACGGGAACACGATGTTCTGACCGGGCGGGCCGCGCGCCGATGCGCGGCCGACCGCTTCGCACGCTTGAACGCGGCCAGCGCACCGGCCACGCATGTGTCGTGCGACATCGAGCGCGAGCACCTGCCCGGTCGTCAGCACGTCGCCGCACGCGGCCCCGCGCCAGATTGCCGCCGCGGGCTGACCAGCCGCGACCGCGAGGCACCGGTGTCGGGCCGCGCGCTCACGCGCGACAGCGACCCGCGGGACAACGTCCGACAGGTTCAGGCCAACCTGCGCGCAACCGTCTACGACAGCGCGGCCGTGCGCCCGCCGGCCTGCTTGCGCCCGTAACTCACCATCATCACGAAGCTGAGCAGAAAGCCCGCGCCGCCGATCAGCAGCAGCCCGATCTCGCCGAATACCGGCAGCAGGTTCGTCAGCGCGCCCGTCACGACCCATGCGACGGCCATCACCGAGCCCGCGACGCCGAGCGCCCAGCCCTGCCGGTCCTCGCTGACGGCATCGGAAAACGCCGTATACATGGTGGTGTAGGCGACCATGTCGAAACAGCCGACCACCATCGCGAGCACCCACAGCACCGGCTCGTGCGGGAACAGTGCCGACGCGATCTGGCCGAGGCCCGCGACGAGCAGGCCCGTCTTCGCGATGTCGACCACCCGCCAAACGCGCAGCATCAGCCGCACGACGAACAGCAGGCCGAACACGAAGCAGATGCCGATCACGCCGCTGAACAGCCCGAGCCGCGCGCTCGTGTAGCCGAACTTCGCCTGCAGCAGCAGCATGATGGTCTGCAGGTAGAGTCCGTAGCCGACCTGCATCAGGAAGAACACCACCGACAGGAACGCGACGTTGCGCTGACGTGCGGCTTCCCCGATGATCCGCAGCGGCAGCAGCGGATCGATGCGCGTGTCGCCGCGCGGCGCGGCCGTGTCGCGATACGACGCCCAGGTCCAGAACGCGCACACGAGCGACAGCGCGGCGACGAGCACGAACGGCGTGCCGTAGTCGAACAGCGGCGAGATCGTCCGGTCGGACGTGACGCCGCCGAGCACGGGGCCGACGATCACGCCGGCGCTGAACGCGAGCGACATGATGCTCATGTTGTACGCCTTGTTCCCGGGCGTGCTCAGGTCGGTGATGGCCGCCTGCGCGATGCCCTGGCAGCCTGCCATCAAACCGGTGAGCCCGCGGCCGGCCAGCAACAGCGCGACGCTCCCGTGCCATGCGCCGGCCGCCATCAGCGCGTAGCCGGCCGCAAGGCCGAGCACGCACAGCAGCAGGATCCGGCGGCGGCCGTAACAGTCCGACAACTCGCCCATCAGCGACGAACCGAAGAACATGAAGAGCGGATAGATCCCGTAGCCGACACCGAGGTAGAAATTGCGCGCGTGTTCGCCGGCGTCGGCCGGCAGGATGCCCGCGTGCGGATCGCTGAAGATCGCGGACATCATCGGGTAGACGAGCCCGAACCCCATCGCGTCGATCGCGATGGCGAGCAGGCAGGGGCCGAGCAGCGTGTAGTCGAGCCGGGACATGGCGACCTTCCGGACAGAGTGGATGATCGCGCCAGCGTAACGAGCGGGCGGCGGCCCCGGTAGGCCGCTGTCCGCGATGCTGACCATCGGCGGCGCCGATACGTCGCATGCCGCCCGGGCCGATGGCTGATCGCCCCGAATGGCGAACGACTATTTGGCGCTCAGCGGCTCGCCCGAGAACTGCCGGCGCGCGAGCACGCACGGCGCGCCGTCGTGCATGAACACGCTCGCGGCCAGCCCGAACGACGCGGCGAACAGCACGTACCACGCGGGCGCGACGGGCGACCCGCTCGCACGCGTCAGCCATGTGACGATGAACGGCGCGAAACCGCCGAACACCATCACGGCAACGTTGTACGCGAGCGCGACGCCGGTCGATCTCGATCGTGTCGCGAACTGCTCGGCGAGCGTGGTCGGCGCGGGACCGTAGCAGATGCCGATGATCGTGCAGATCACGAGCTGCATCACGAGCAGGCGCCCGATGCCAGGCGCGGCGGCCAGCCACGAGAACAGCGGATACGTGAGCGTCAGCAGCGACAGCGTGCCGGCGATCAGCACGGGCCGCCGGCCGATGCGGTCGGACACGATCGCCGCGACCGGAATCGTCACCGTCAGCAGCGCGACCGCCACCATCTGCACCTTGAAGACCTGGTCGAGCGGCAGCCCGAAGGTCTTGTGCACGAACGTCGGCATGTTGACGAGCATCACGTAGAACACCGCCGTGCCGGTGATCGTCTGCCCCATCGACACCAGCACGCCGCGCAGGTTGTCGCGCAGCACGCGCGACACGCTCGCCGGCGGCTCGACCGTCGACTTGCTCGCATCAAGGAACGCTTCGGTCTCCTCCATGTGACGGCGGATCCACAAGCCAACCGGCCCGATCAGCAGCCCGAGCGCGAACGGCACGCGCCAGCCCCAGCTGTGCAGCGCCGCATCCGACAGCGACTGCGTGGCCCACGCGCCCATCGCCGCGCCCGAGAACACGGCGAGGCACTGGCCGATCAGTTGCCACGAGCCGTACAGGCCGCGCCGGTGCGCGGGCGCGCTCTCGACCAGGAACGCGGTGGCGCTCGCGTATTCGCCGCCGGTCGCGAAGCCCTGCAGCAGCCGCGCGACGACGATCAGGATCGGCGCCGCCGGGCCGATCGTCGCGTACGACGGCGCGAACGTGATCAGCGCGATCGACAGCGTCATCAGGAAGATGATGAGCTGCATCGCGGCCTTGCGACCCTTGCGGTCCGCATAGAGCCCGAGCAGGATGCCGCCCACCGGACGCATGAAGAAGCCGACGCCGAACGTCGCGAGCGACATCAGCAGCGACGCATACTGGCTTTCGGCGGGAAAGAACAGCCGCGCGATGATGCCGGAAAAGAAACCGTAGACGATGAAGTCGTACCACTCGAGGGTATTGCCGACGACGGCGGCAATGACTTGCCGATGCCGCGTGTTCCGACGTAGGTCGCGCATGCTTGTCTCCTGCAGTCTCGTGGGGCCGTGCCGGCCGCTCGTGAACCGTTGCGCGCTGCGGTACGCGGGATGGAACGCCGCCTGGCGCCCGCGCACAACCGGCACGAACCGATGATAGGGACGCCGAAAACCCTCATCAATTAACGGCAGCAGCGGATACTTAGCCGCAGATTAAACGTCGCCCGGGCGCGGCACCGTCCCGCGGCCATTCCGGACATTCGCGCATTGTTGCTGCCGGGGTTCTGCGTCAGAATCGCCGATCGCCCTTCCCGCTGCCCCGACCATGCGCAATCGCATCAACGAAGAGATCACCTTCCGCAAGCTCGAGGTGCTTCTCGCCTTCATGGAAACCGGCAGCCTCGCGAAGGCCGCCGAGGCGCTCAACGTCAGCACGGTCAGCGTGCATCGTGCGCTGCACACGCTCGAGGAAGGGATGCATTGCGCGCTGTTTCGCCACGAAGGACGGAACCTGATTCCGACCGACGCCGCGCAGGTGCTCGCGGAGGTCGCGGGCGACGTGCTGAAGACGATGACGGACGGAATCCGCTCGACGCGCGAAGCGGCCGGCTACGGCGCCGGGCAATTGAAGATCGGCTCGCTCTATTCGCTGACGATCCGTACGGTGCCCGAGGTCGTGATCGCGCTGAAGGAGCGTCGGCCCGAGTTGCAGGCCGAGCTCGTGCTCGGCTCGAACGCCGACCTGCTCGACAAGCTTCGGCAAGGCGCGATCGATGCGACGCTGATGGCGCTGCCCGAACCGGACGCCGAAATCGAATCGATCGCGCTGTTCGAGGACGAAATGTTCTTCGCCGCACCAATCGATTCGCCGTACGCGCAATGCGATGCGGTCGATCTCGCCGCCTGTCGCGACGTGCCGTTCGTGTCGCTCGGCGAAGGTTTCGCGACGCAAGACGGTTTCACGAAAGCGTTCCGGGCCGCGGGCGTCACGGCGAACGTCGTGATGCGCGTGGGCGACATCTTTTCGCTGATCAACCTCGTGTCGGGCGGCGTCGGCCATTCGCTGCTGCCGGGCCGCGTGCGCGACCTCTTCTCGCACAAGATCGCGCTGGTGCCGCTCGCCGGACCGACGATCCGCCAGACGATCGGCCTCAGCTTCCTGCATCGGCGTGAACGTGATCCGAACCTGCTTGCGCTTGCAACGGTGTGCCGACTGACGGTCAAGAGGCCGAACGCGGGGTAATGCGCGAATCCGGTTTACGCGCTTCGTCAGCTTCGGCTCCTCCCTGCTTTCCTGCTTTCCTGCTTTCCTGCTTTCCTGCTTTCCTGCTTTCCTGCCGCCCGCCGCCCGCCGCCCGCTTGCCCGCTTGCCCGCTTGCCGCTTGCCGCTTGCCGCTTGCCTGCTTCCTCGCTCGTCCTGTCCTGTACGCAAATCCGTCGTCAGCGATGCAGCGCCCAGCGCCGTCCGGATAGCCTGCAGCTAGTCCGTTTGGACGGCACGCCGCGCCGCCTTTGTTGCCATCATGACCGTCATTCATCACGCGCCGAATGCCGCACGAAACGGCGCCGCGCCCGCCACGGAGACACCATGAACGACCCTATCCTCGGCCCCATCGACCAGATCGGCTATGTGGTCGCCGATCTCGACCGCAGCATCGCGCGCTGGCGCGCCCGCCACGATGTCGGCCCCTGGACCGTGTTCCGCAACGTGCGGCTCGACGGCCGCTGCCTCGGCGAAGCGACGACGGTCACGATGGACGTCGGGCTCGCGTATCGCGCCGATCTGCAGATCGAACTGATCCACGTGACGAACGACGCGCCGTCGCCGTACCGCGATGCGCACGGACAACTGCTCACGGGCCTGCATCACGTCGCATGGGTGGTCGACGATCTCGATGCCGCCGTCGCGCAACTTACGGCGCGCGGGCTGCGCGTGGTGTTCGACGCGCACAACCCGGCCACGCGCGTCGCCTATCTCGACGACGCCGACGATCCCGGCGTGCGCGTCGAAGTGATCGAAGGTGCAGGCATGCGCGCGATGATCGCGCACGGCATCGCCGAAGCGCGTACCTGGGACGGCACCGATCCGGTCCGCATCATCGACGCGTCGGCCGCGGCCTGAGCGGGCCCGCACGCGTCCCCCTACACTCACAGGAGCACACACGATGAAACGACTCGAAGGCAAGGTAGCGCTGATCACGGGCGGCGCCCGCGGCCAGGGCGAGGCGGAGGCACGCCGGTTCGTCGCCGAAGGCGCACGCGTGGTGATCGCCGACGTGCTGGACGACGCGGGCCGGCGCGTCGCGGCCGACCTCGGCGACGCCGCGCGCTACCAGCATCTCGACGTGACGAACGAAGACGACTGGCGCACCGCCGTCCACGCGACACTCGCGCAATTCGGCCGGCTGGACATCCTCGTGAACAACGCGGCGATCCTGAAGCTCGTGCCGATCGAGTCCTGTTCGCTCGACGACTATCGCAAGGTGATCGACGTGAACCAGGTCGGCTGCTGGCTCGGCATGAAATCGGCATTGGCCGCGCTGAAGGATGCGGGCGGCGGCTCGATCGTCAACGTGTCGTCGACGGCCGGGATGGAAGGCGTGGCCGGCGGCAGCGCGTATGTGTCGAGCAAGTTCGCGGTGCGCGGGATGACGAAGGCCGCCGCGCTCGAGTTCGGCCGCTACGGGATCCGCGTGAACTCGGTCCACCCGGGTGGCATCGACACCGTGATGGCACGCCCGCCGGAATACGCGGATTTCGACCCGTCGTCGATCTACAGCGGTTTGCCGATCGCACGCATCGGCAAACCCGACGAAGTGGCGAGCCTCGTGCTGTTCCTCGCGTCCGACGAATCCGCGTATTGCACGGGTTCGGAATTCATCGTCGACGGCGGGATGCTCGCGGGCAGCACGTTCCACTGATCCGCAGCGGAGTCGACACGCGCCCGCCTGCCCGGCGGGCGCTGTCGTTTTCGGCCGCGCGCGGGAGAAGTCAGGGGCGGCCTTCCATACGCGCATACAACCCGGCATCCTGAAACAACCATGCCGCCGGCGGATCTCCCGCGCGGCGGCACCGGTATTTCCAGCGCGCAGCGACGCGCGATGCGGCGGTCAATACCCCTTCGGCTGAATCGCCGGGGCGCCGACACTTCGCGCCGCCTGCCTGCCGCCGCGCACGAGGAAACGTCCGCGCGCGCCGTACACGCCTTCCGCTTCCGGATACACCGTCAGCAGCACGAAATACAGCAGCCCGCCGACCACCAGCGACACCGGCACGCTGAGATCGAGTCCACCCGCGAGGTTGCCGAGCGGCCCGACGAACTGGCCCGGCAGGTTCACGAACGACAGTCCGATGAAGGCCGCCGGCAGCCACGCGCCCATCGCGCGCAGGTTCCAGCCGTGCGTGAACCAGTAGTGGCCGCCGCGCAGCCCGCGGTTGAACACCTGCAGGTCGTCCGCGAGATAGTAACCGCGGCGCGTCACGTAGCCGATCACCATGATCGCCATCCACGGGCAGCTGAACGTGTCGATCAGCGTCGAGAACGTCGCGACGCTCTCGACGAGGTTGAACCAGAAGCGGCCGACGAAGATGAACGCGATCGCGATCGTGCCGATCAGCAGCGTCGCGCGCACACGATTCAGGAAGCGCGGGAACATGCTCGACACGTCGAGGCCCGTGCCGTACAGCGCGGTCGTGCCGGTCGACATCCCGCCGATGATCGCGATCAGGCACATCGGCAGCAGGAACCAGCGCGGCGACACGGCGAGCAGCCCGCCGACGTAGTCATTCGACGCGATGAACGCGGGTGCCTTCGACGCGATGATGGTCGCGGTCGCGAGCCCGAAGAAGAACGGCACGAAGGTCGCGATCTGCGCGGCGAACACGGCGGCCATCACGCGCCGCTTCGGCGTCTGCTGCGGAATGTAGCGCGCCCAGTCGCCGAGCGTCGACGCGAACGACACCGGGTTGCTCAATGCGACCAGCACGGCGCCGACGAACGCGGCCCAGAAGCCTGCGCCGCCCTGGTTCAGCGTGCCCGCGTAGTTCAGGTCGAACAACCCCGCGAACGCGAACAGGCCGGCGACGAACAGCAGGCTCGCGGCCCACACGGCGATCTTGTTGACCCACAGCATGAAGCGAAAGCCGTAGATGCAGACGATCAGCACGAGCACCGCGAACACCATGTACGCGGCGCCGAGCGTGAAGCCGTTGACCGGCACGCCGACCATGTCGTGCGCGCCGCCGACGAGCGCATCGCCCGAGCTCCACACCGCGAGCGAGAAGAACGCGATCGACGTGAGCAGCGCGAGGAACGACCCGACGATCCGGCCGTGAATGCCGAAATGCGCGCCGGACGACACGGGGTCGCTGGTGCCGTTGCGCGGGCCGAACAGGCTCATCGGCGCGAGGATGCAGGTGCCGGCGAGCACGCCCAGCACGATCGCGCACATGCCGGCCTTGAACGACAGCCCGACCAGCACGGGAAAGCTGCCGAGCACCGACGTGGAAAACGTGTTGCAGCCGCCGAACAGCAACCGGAACAGATCGATCGGACGCGCATAGCGCGATACGTCGGGAATGCGTTCGAAACCGAACGATTCGACTTGGGTAATCCTGCCTTCAGTCATTTGTCTCCAGCTCCTCTGGCGCGTCTGTACGGCCCGCGACTGCGGCCATACGACACATCGTCATCGATTTGCGGCCACTCTAAACCGGATCGGGCAGCGCAAATATCACGCATTCGAGACGTTTACGACGAGGCAGAACAATGTTTCGCGACGGGGAATCGACCGGTTGGCGCGCCGCGCGGGCGGCCCGGGCGATGCAAGGTGCGCCGGGCTGCCGCCGGCGCGAGAGCCGGCCGGCGATCCAGCCCCGCTGAACGGCCGTAATCGCTGTGAGGCAGGCGCACGGAGCGTCATGCCGATCCACGGGACCGGCGCCGCATCGACCGTCGTCAGTCCATGCGACGCCCTCGCTGGCCGACAACGGGGACGCAAGCGCCCACCCGGCGATGCGAAGTCGATCGCCCGGCGGGCAGACCCAACGTCCCTGCCCGCCGCGCGACCCGCGCCCTACTGCCCCGATCGCGCGAGCGGACCGGCTGCCTGCTGCGCCGTTCCCGACGGCCAGCCGCCCGCGAGCGCCTTGTACAGCGCGACCGTCGATGCCGCGCTGCGCATCCGCCCGTCGGCCGCCGCGTCCTGCGCCTGCAGCAGCGTCCGTTGCGCGTCGAGCACTTCGTAGTAGTCGATCGCACCGGCCGAGAAGCGCGTCTGTGCAAGCTGTGCCGCGCGAGCGCTGTCGTCCGCCGCGCGCACGAGGTGCGCGGTCTCCTCCCGCGTGCGGGCGACACGCAGCAGCGCGTTCTCCGTTTCCTCCAGCGCGCCGAGCACGGTCTGCCGGTACTGCGCGAGCTGGCCGGCCGCGTCCGCGTCGCTCGCCGCGATCCGCGCGCGCACGCGGCCGACATCGAGGAACGACCAGTCGATGCCGAGCGCGATCAGGTTCGTATCGCTGCCCGCACGGAAGAATCCGTAGCTGCTCGTCGCGCCGCCGAGCAGCCCCGACAGCGTGAAGCGCGGAAACAGGTCGGCTGTCGCGACGCCGACGCGCGCGGTCGCCGCGTGCAGTCGTGCGTCGGCGGCAGCGACATCGGGGCGGCGGCGCAGCAGGTCGCCCGGCGTGCCGGGATCGATGTCGGCTGCAAGCGCCGGCAGCGGTACCGGCACGCCTTTCGATGCGGCAGCGTTCGGGATGTCGAACCGGCCGATCAGCGCATCCGGCGTCTGCCCGGTCAACACCGCGAGCCGATGCTCGTCGACGCCGATCGCCGCTTCGTACACGGCGATCCGCGACGTCGTCGATTCGTACTGCGCGCGCGCCCGCGCCGCATCGAGTTCGGAGCCGCGTCCCGCGCCGACGCGCGCATTGATCAGCGCGAGCGTCTGCTTCTGGTTGTCGGCGTTCTCGCGTGCGATCCGCAGCCGCTCCTGCGAGCCGCGCAGATCCACGTACGTGCTCGCGACCTCGCCCGCGATCACGACACGCACCGCGCGCACGTCGGCCGCACTCGCAGCCGTTTCCGCCCGCTGCGACTCGATCGAGCGGCGCACGCGGCCGAACAGGTCGAGTTCCCACGCCGCATTGATCCCGACACTGGAGATCGGCGTATCGCGCTGGCTACGCGGCGCGCCGAACGCCTGGTCCCTGCTCGTCAGCTGATGGCCGATCCGGCCGCTCGCGGTAATCGTCGGATAGCGGTCGAACGCGGCCTGCGACAGCAGCGCGTTCGATGCGTCGTAGCGCGATACGGCGACCTGCAGGTCCTGGTTCGCGGCGAGCGCCGCATCGATCAGCTGCGTGAGGGCCGGATCGCCGAAGCCGCGCCAGAACGCGGCATCGGCAGCGGCCGACGCATCGGGCGGCGACGCGTCGTGCGTGGCCGGATGCGCGTCGCGCGCGAAGCGCGCGGCGCTCGCCGTAGCGGGCCGCTTGAAATCGGGGCCGACCGCGCACGCGGCGAGCGTCATCGACAGCGCGAGCGCGGAAAGACGGAATGCAGCGCTCATCGGTTTTCTCCTTCGAGGGTGCCGTGCTGTTCGCTCCACACGGCCGGCGTGCCGCGCGCGAGCTTGCGGATCGCCACGTAGAACACGGGCGTGAGGAACAGCCCGAACAACGTGACGCCGAGCATCCCCGCGAACACGGTGACGCCGGTAGCCGCGCGCACTTCGCTGCCCGCGCCGCCGCCGATCAGGAGCGGCACCGAGCCCGCGATGAACGCGACCGACGTCATCACGATCGGGCGCAGCCGCAGCCTGCATGCCTCGAGCGCCGCCGCGATCGCGCCCTTTCCCTGGATTTCGAGTTCGCGCGCGAACTCGACGATCAGGATCGCGTTCTTGCACGCGAGCCCCATCAGCACGACGAGACCGACCTGCACGAACACGTTGTTGTCGCCGCCGGACAGCCACACGCCGAACAGCGCCGCGCACATGCACACCGGCACGATCAGGATCACCGCAAGCGGCAGCGTCCAGCTCTCGTACAGCGACGCGAGCACCAGGAACACGAGCATCACCGCGAGCGGGAACACGACGATCGCCGCGTTGCTCTGCGTGACCTGCTGGTAACTGAGATCGGTCCATTCGAGCGTGATGCCCGGCGGCAGCACGTCCTTCGCGATCTGCTGCAGCTTCGCGATCGCCTGCGACGACGACATCGCCTTCGGATCGGCGTCGCCGATCAGGTCCGCGGCCGGATAGCCGTTGTAGCGGACGACCGGGTCCGGCCCATACGCGGGCGCGACCGTCACCATCGAGCCGATCGGCACCATCTCGCCTTTCGCGTTGCGCGTGCGCAGGTTCGCGATGTCCGCGGCCGTCTGCCGGTGACCGGCATCGGCCTGCGCCATCACGCGGTACACGCGGCCGAACGCGTTGAAGTCGTTCACGTACATCGAGCCGAGATAGACCTGCAGCGTGTTGAACAGGTCGGTGAGCGCGACGCCTTGCGCCTTCGCCTTCAGCCGGTCAACCTTCACCTCGAGCTGCGGGATGTTCGCCTGGTACGAGCTGACGGGGTAACTCATCCCCGGCGTTTTCGCGACCGCGGCCTGGAACGTCGTCAGCGCCTTCTGCAATTCGCCGTAGCCGAGCCCGCCGCGATCCTCGAGGTACAGCGAGTAGCCCGAACCGTTGCCGAGGCCCTGGATCGGCGGCGGCATCAGCGCATAGGTGATGCCGCCGCCGATCGCCGCGAAGCGTGCGTTCAGGTCCGCGTTGATCTGCGCGGCGCTGCGGTGACGCTGGTCGAACGGCTTCAGGATCACGTACGAGTTCGTGATGTTCGGCGTGTTCACGCCTTGCAGCGCGTTCAGCCCGGCGAACGCCGGCACCATCTCGACGCCGTCGGTGCCGAGCGCGATCTTCGTCATCTGCTCGGTGACCGCGCTGGTGCGGGCGAGCGACGCGCCCTCCGGCAGCTTCGCGCCGGCGAACAGGTACAGCTTGTCCTGCACGGGGATGAAGCCGCCCGGCACCGCGTTGAACAGCAGCGCGGTCGCGGCGAGCAAGGCCGCGTAGACCGCGAACACGGCGCCGCGCCGCTTCAGCGTGCGCGCGACCACGCCGTGATAGCGATCGGAGCTGCGCTCGAAGAAGCGGTTGAACGGATGGAACAGCCAGCCGAATGCGCGGTCGAGCACGCGCGTCAACGCATCCTTCGGCGCGCCGTGCGGACGCAGCAGTTTCGCGGCGAGCGCGGGCGACAGCGTCAGCGAGTTGACCGCGGAGATCACCGTCGAGATCGCGATCGTCACCGCGAACTGCCTGTAGAACTGGCCCGTCACACCCGACATGAACGCCATCGGCACGAACACCGCGCACAGCACGAGCGCGATCGCGACGATCGGCCCCGACACCTCGCGCATCGCCTGGTGCGCGGCGTCGCGCGGGCTCAAACCCCGTGCGATGTTGCGCTCGACGTTCTCGACCACCACGATCGCATCGTCGACGACGATCCCGATCGCGAGCACGAGCCCGAACAGCGTCAGCGTGTTGATCGAATAGCCGAGCAGGTAAAGCCACGCGAACGTGCCGACCACCGACACGGGCACCGCGACGAGCGGAATGATCGACGCGCGCCAGGTCTGCAGGAACAGGATCACGACGAGCACGACCAGCACGACGGCCTCGATCAGCGTGTGCTGCACCGCGCGGATCGATTCGCGCACGAACACGGTCGGGTCCCATACCGGACGATAGGCGACGCCCGGTGGGAAACGTTTCGACAGTTCGTCGAGCTTCGCATACACCGCCTTCGCGACGTCGAGCGCGTTCGCGCCAGGCGACAGGAAAATGCCGACCACGGACGAATGCTTGTCGTTGAAGTACGAGCGCAGCGTATAGTCGCCCGCGCCGAGCTCGATGCGCGCGACGTCGGACAGCTTCACGACCTGGCCGTCGTCGCCGTTGCGCAGCACGATGTCGCCGAATTCCTGCGCGGTGCGCAGCCGGCCGCGCACGTTGATCGACACGAGGAAGTCGTTCTGCTTCGGCGTCGGCTCCGCGCCGAGCTGGCCGGCCGACACCTGCACGTTCTGCTCGCGCACCGCGGCGATCACGTCGCTCGCGGTCAGCCCGCGCGACGCCAGCCGGTTCGGGTCGAGCCAGAGCCGCATCGCGTAGTCGCCGGAGCCGTACACGCCGACGTCGCCGATGCCGGTCAGGCGCGACAGCTCGTCCTTCACGTGCAGCGTCAGGTAGTTGCGCAGGTACAGCGAATCGCGGCTGTTGTCCGGCGAATAGAGACTCACGTACATCAGCGGCGTCGGCGACTGCTTCTGCGTGGTCACGCCGTACTGGCGCACCTCGTCCGGCAGGCGCGACAACGCCTGGCTCACGCGGTTCTGCACGCGCACGGCGGCCGTATCGGGATCGACGCCCTGCAGGAACGTGACGACGACCTGCAGGCTGCCGTCCGAACCGGCGACCGACTTCATGTACATGATGCCTTCGACGCCGTTGATCGCCTCTTCCAGCGGTTCGGCGACCGATTCGGCGATTTCCTTCGGGTTCGCGCCCGGGTACGTCGCGCGCACGACGACGCTCGGCGGCACGACTTCCGGATATTCGCCGGCCGGCAGCATCGGGATCGAGATCAGGCCGATCGCGAAGATGACGATCGACAGCACGACCGCGAAAATCGGCCGGTCGATGAAGAAGCGGGAGAAATCCATTGCGGGCCTCCCGTTACCGTGCGGCCGGCGCGCCGGCGTCGGCCACGGCCACCGCCACGGCCTGCGTGCCGCTGCCCGGGCCGGTGCCGGTGTCCGCATCCGCGCGGGCAGGCAGCACTTTCGGCTTCACCTGCGCACCCGGATAGTAGATCCGCTGCACGCCGTCGACGACCACGCGATCGCCCGGCTCCAGCCCCTTCTCGACGATCCGCTCGCCGTCCAGCGCACGGCCGATCGTGACGTCGCGACGCAGCGCCTTGTCGCCGGCGCCGATCACGTACACGTACTTGCGGTCCTGGTCGGTGAGCACCGCCTTGTCGTCCACGAGCAGCGCATCCTGGTCGCGACCGCTGACGAGCTGGACGCGCGCATAGAGGCCGGGCGTGAACGTGTGGTCCGCGTTCGGCAGCCGCACGCGCGCACGAATCGTGCCGGTTTGCGGATCGAGCCGGTTGTCGAGAAAATCGACGGTGCCCGCGTGCGGGAAACCCGTCTCGTTCGCGAGACCCACGCGCACCGGATCGGCGCCGATCGCGCGATGCTTCGGGTCGGCGCGCCGCGCGTTGTAGCGCAGGTAGCTCTGCTCGTCGCAGTCGAAATACACGTAGACGGGGTCTTGCGACACGACGGTCGTGAGCAGCGTGTCGTCCGCACGCGCGAGGTTGCCGGCGGTCGCGATCGCGCGGCCGACGCGCCCCGCGATCGGCGCACGCACCTCGGTGAAACCGAGATTGAGCTTCGCGTCGGCGACGGCCGCGTCGGCCGCCCGCAGGTCGGCGCGCGCCTGCTCGGCGGTCGCGCGCGCGTTGTCGAGTTCCTCCTGGGAAGTTGCATGCGCATCGATCAGTGTCCGCACGCGCTTGAGCTGCACATCGGCGAGGCTCGCGGCCGCGCGCGCCCGCTGCTGCTGTGCGTTCGCGCGGTCGAGCGCGATCCGGTACGGACGCGGATCGATCTCGAACAGCACCGCGCCCTGCGCGACGAGGTCGCCCTCCTTGTACGCGATGCGCTGCAGATAGCCGCTCACGCGCGGCCGCAGCTCGACCGCGTCGACTGCTTCGACGCGTCCGTTGAATTCGTCCGCGAGGCGGATCGTGCGCGGCGCGACGGTCGTCACGCCGACTTCGGGAAGCGGCTGGGCCGCCGTTTCGCCTTTGCCGTCGTGACAGCCCGACAACGCCAGCAGCAGTGCGCAGGCCGCGCCCAAAGGCGAGGTCCTGCGTAGGGATAAGGAGAGCATGATGCCTCGCGACGGGTTAAACTGCCGCGTAGCATAAAAGTTGAAGTTAACTTCAAGTCAAGCTTTCCCGGAGGGCGTCATGGGTATCGACGAAATCCCGCAATGGCCGCTGATGTCGATCCGCGAAGTGGCCGCGCGCAGCGGCGTGCCGGCATCGACGCTGCGGTTCTACGAGACGCGCGGGCTCATCAAGTCGCACCGCAACGGCTCGAGCCATCGCCACTATTCGCGCGCGGTGCTGCGGCTGATCGCGTTCATCGTGTTCGCGCAGAAGATCGGCTATTCGCTCGACGAGATCGCCGAACAGCTCGTGAGCCTGCCGGAAGACACCGCGCCGACCAACAAGGACTGGCAGCGGCTGTCGCGCGGCTGGAAACAGCGCGTCGCGAACCGGATCGAGGAACTGCAGCGGCTCTACATCAATCTCGACGAGTGCATCGGTTGCGGCTGCCTGTCGCTGAAGCGCTGCAAATTGACCAATCCCGAGGACCGCGCGGGACGCAACGGGCCGGGCGCACGGCGCTGGCTCGGCGACACGCCGCCCGATCTCGACTGACGCATGCGCGGCGGCCGGCGCGATGCACGATGCCGCGCCGGCGTCCCGCGTCACCCGACTCGCCCGCCCCGCCGCTCACCGCGATCGCCGTGCCCGTGAGGGCGCCAGTCTGCCCGAACATTGACGGTTGGAAACAATGGCAGTCCGGGCCCTGCTCGGCGTAAGGTCGATCGCGCCGGCGCGCCGGGCGGCTTCGCGTCGCGCGCGGCGCTCAGACGCTCAGGATGCCGAGCGCGACGTCGAGCACGGCCTGCCGGAACGCCTCCTGCCGCGTGGGCAGCGACGTGAACTCCAGCATCATGTGGCTATACGACACCGTCGTGCCGACCGCGCTCGCGATCATGAAGAACAGCACGTTCGGATCGACCAGGCGGATCTCGCCGGCCTCGACCGCGTCGGCCAGCAGCGGAAACATCGCGTCGTGATACGGGCGCACGATCCGCTGCTGCAGGCAGTCGAGCCGCCCGCCCTCCTCGGTCGCTGCCGTCGAGAAGAACATGCCGATGTCCGGCTCCGCGAACTCGTGATCGACGCACAGCTCGATCGCGCGCCGCACGCGCTCGCGATGCGGCAATGACGACGTGCGCAGCGCGCGCAACGCGTCGAACAGCGGCTCGGCCAGGTCGACGATCTGCTCGACGACAGCCAGCCACAACGTCTCCTTCGCGCCGAAATGATGGGCGATCAGCGCCGCGTCGATGCCCAGCTCGCGCGCGACCTCGCGCACGCTCGTCGCGTCGTAGCCGCGCTTCGCGAACGTGCGGCGCGCGGCCCGCAATATCACGTCCGGTCCGACGGACGCCTCCGCCAGCGGCCGCCCGCGCGTACGCCGCTTCGACGGCGCGCGCTCAGTGACTTCAGCCACGTTTTCCTGCTCCCGTTGAATGAATCGAATGCCCGTGTCCGGGCCCCGGTTCGCGTCCGCGGAACCGGGTTGCCTGCCCGCTCCGTTGACACGCGAAGCCGGGAAGCGCTAGGATCATACCTTATTCATCACGTGATGATTTATTCATGACAACCCCTACTCGCATCGTGATCGTCGGCGGCGGCATCGCCGGATTGCAGCTCGCAACCCGCCTCGGCGAACGTCTCGGCCGCACCGGGCGCGCCCAGGTCACCGTGGTCGACCGCAGCCCGACCCATGTCTGGAAGCCGATGCTGCACACGATCGCGGCCGGTACGCGCGACGTGCAGCAACAGCAGGTGATCTTTCTCGCCCATGCGCGCGATCACGGCTACACGTACCAGCCCGGCGAATTGACGGGGCTCGATCGCGCGCGCCGTCGCGTGCAGCTCGGCGAGATTCGCTCGCAGGACGGCGAACGCGTGATCGACGCGCGCGAACTCGAATACGACGTGCTGATCCTCGCGCTCGGCAGCCAGGCCAACGATTTCGGCGTGCCGGGCGTGCGCGAGCACTGCTACTTCATCGACAGCCAGCGGCAGGCCGAAACCTTCAACGAAGCGCTGCGGATGCGCGTGTTCCGCAGCATCGCGCGCGACGAGCCGTTTCGCGTCGCGATCGTCGGCGCGGGCGCGACGGGCGTGGAGCTGGCGGCGGAACTGAGCCGGCTGCTGGAAGTGGCGCAGGCGTATGGCGACGCGACGGTGCGCGAGCGGCTGCGGCTCACGCTGCTCGAAAGCGGCCCGCGCATCCTCGCCGCATTTCCGCCGCGGATTTCCGCGTCGGCGCAGCGACGGCTCGAGCAGATCGGCTTTCACGTGCTGACGTCCACGCGCGTGACGGCGGCCGATGCGAACGGCTTCCACTACGGCGACGGTTCGTTCGCCGAAGCGGATCTGATGGTGTGGGCGGCGGGTGTGAAGGCGCCCGATTTCATGCAGGCACTCGGCGGGCTCGACACGAACCGCGCGAACCAGATCCTGGTCGGGCCCACGCTGCAGGCCACGGCCGACGAGCACGTGTTCGCGATCGGCGATTGCGCGAGCCTGCAGCCCGACGGCCAGGAACGGCCGCTGCCGCCCACCGCGCAGGTGGCGACCCAGCAGGCCGAACATCTCGCGAAGCACCTGCCCGCATGGCTCGACGGCAAGCCGCTGCCGCCGTTCGTGTTCCACGATTTCGGCGCGCTCGTGTCGATCAGCGACTACGACGCGTTCGGCACGCTCGGCCAATTCGGGTTCTTTCGCGGCGGCTTCATCCAGGGGCGTTTCGCGCAATTCAGCCACCTGATGCTGTACCGGCGCCACCAGCAGGCGCTGCACGGATTCTCCAAGGCGACGCTGCTGTGGCTCGCCGAACGGATCAACGGCTGCGTGCAGCCGCGCATCCGCCTGTCGTGACGTCGCGTTTCGCGGCGTCGCCCAACGTTTCGAGGAAAGCAAAGATGAGCAACAGTGCAGTTGCCTGGCTCAGGACCGTCGCCGCGATCGGCAGCTTCGACATGCCGTCCGTTTCATGGGTCGCCCCGCGACGGCGCAGCATCACGCGTGATCGCCTGCCGTCGTGGGATGCGACGAGCCAGCCGTCGATCAGCGTGCTCGAGCGGCCCACGGCCGACACCGTGATGATTTCGTGGTGCGACGCGTGCACCGGCCACTACGGCTACCAGAAGTGGCGGCTGTTCACGACGCGCAAGCGCGGCGTCTGCGCGCTGTCGGGGCGGCCGATCGCGCGCGGCGACAGCGTCTACGCGCCGCAACTGCTCGGCTCGGCGCCGGGCAACGCCGCCGCGATGGTGCTGGCGGCGTGCATCGACGAGGCGTGTGCCGCTTAAACGGACGTCGCCTGACCGGCACCATAGGCCGGATCGCGGTTCTGCCGTTCCAGTTCCGCGTCGAGATGCGCGGCATGCGCTTGTGCTTCGGACTCCGACATCAGCTCGCCCTCCCACTTCGCGACCACTGCGCTGGCGATCGAATTGCCGACCGCATTGGTGGCCGAGCGCCCCATGTCGAGGAACGTGTCGACGCCGAGAATCAGCAGCAGCCCCGCTTCCGGGATGTCGAACTGATGGAGCGTGGCGGCGATCACGACGAGCGATGCGCGCGGCACGCCGGCCATCCCCTTCGACGTCAGCATCAGGACCAGCAGCATCGTGACCTGCGTGCCGAGCGACAGGTGAATGTTGTACGCCTGCGCGATGAACAGCGACGCGAACGTGCAGTACATCATCGAGCCGTCGAGATTGAACGAATAGCCCATCGGCATCACGAAGCTCGAGATCTTGCGCTTCACGCCGAAGCGGTCGAGCGCGTCGAGGATCTTCGGATACGCGGCTTCGGAGCTCGCCGTCGCGAACGACAGCATGAACGCTTCCTTGATCAGCACCAGCAGCTTGAATACGCGCGGCCCGAGGAACAGCAGGCCGGCGATCACGAGCGTGCTCCACAGCAGGAACAGGCTCACGTAGAAGTCGCCCATGAACACCGCGAACTTCAACAACACCGACAGCCCGTTGACCGCGACGGTCGCGGCCATCGCCGCCAGCACCGCGAGCGGCGCGAGCTTCATCACGTAGCCGGTGATCTTCAGCATCACGTGCGCCAGCTGGTCGATCGCGGCGACGAGGATCTTGCCGCGCTCGCCGAGCGCCGACAGCGCGACGCCGAAGAACATCGAGAACACGACGATCTGCAGGATCTCGTTGTTCGCCATCGCCTCGGCGATCGACTTCGGCACCATGTGGCTGACGAAATCCTTCAGCGTGAACTTGGAGGTCGCGAGATGCGCGGATGCGCCGATATCCGGCAGCGGCAGGCCGAGGTTCTCGCCCGGGCGCAGCAGGTTCGCCATCAGCAGCCCGAGCAGCAGCGAGATCAGCGACGCGGTGACGAACCAGCCGAACGCCTTCACGAACACGCGTCCCACCGACGAAGCGTCGCCCATGTGCGCGATGCCGACGACGAGCGTCGAGAACACCAGCGGGCCGATCACCATCTTGATCAACCGCAGGAACACGTCGGACACGAGGGAGATGTAGCCGGCGATCTCGGTCGCGGACTGCTTGTCCGGAAACTGCGTATAGATCATGTAGCCGATGAAGATGCCGGCCGCCATCGCGAGCAGGATCCAGACTGCCGCAGACATTCGTTTGTTCATAACGGAACTCGACGCACGGAGCAGGAATGAAAAAAATGCGCGCGTCAGTGCCGTGCCACGGCGCGCATTGCGGGTCGGTCGGGCCCGGCATTCCGGGCACCCGCCCCGCCCGATACTGCGGACGTCCGCGAACGGACGCGCTGTCGCTGCCCCGGCGCTCGCGCGATGGCGAACGCCGGGGCAACCGTTCAGCGTGGTGCAATCAGATCAAATCAAATCAGCTCAGGTCAGTAGCCGATTGCCGAACCGGCCGGGCGGCGCGGATCGTTGACGCCGTAGATGTAGCCGACGCGCACGTTGCCCGACACCGACGAATCGTTACCGGAACTCTGATGGCTCACCGCCTCGGTGCCGGGCAGGCCGACCATGATCAGCTCGGCGGCGCCCCACGGCGTCTGCTCGACCATCTTGTAGCCCATATTGCGCAGGATCGCGAGCGTGTCGGGCGACAGGCCGCGGGTCTCGTAATAGACCTGATCCGGCAGCCATTGATGATGGATGCGCGGCGCACCGACCGCATCCTGCGGCGTCATCCCGTAGTCGATCACGTTCAGCACGGTCTGCAGCGTGATCGTGATGATGCGCGAGCCGCCCGGCGAGCCGACCACCATGAACACCTTGCCGTCCTTCTTCACGATCGTCGGCGCCATCGACGACAGCGGACGCTTGCCCGGTGCGATCGAGTTGCGCGTGCCCTGCACGAGGCCGAACAGGTTCTGCGCGCCGACCTTGACCGTGAAGTCGTCCATCTCGTCGTTCAGGAAGAAGCCCGTGCCCGGCGCGATCACCACGGCACCGAAGCGGCCGTTGACGGTGTACGTGGTCGACACCGCGTTGCCGTCGCGGTCGATGATCGAGTAGTGGGTCGTCTCCGGCTTCTCGTGCACACCGACACCCGGCTGCACGTCGACCGATGCCGTCGCCATGTCGCCGCTGATCTGCTTGCGGATCTCGGCCGCATACTGCTTGCTCGTCAGCTTCGCGACCGGATTGTCGATGAAGTTCGGGTCGCCCAGCAGCGTGTTGCGATCCTCGTACGCGTGGCGCATCGCCTCGGTCATGTAGTGGACCACCGACGCCGACTGGTAGCCGAACTTGCGCAGGTCATACCCTTCGAGCACGTTCAGCGTCTCGCACATGGTCACGCCGCCCGAGCTCGGCGGCGGCGCCGACACGAACTCGTAGCCGCGATACGTGCAGGTCAGCGGCGCCATGTCCTGCGCGCGATACGACGCGAAATCGGCCGCCGTGATCACCCCGCCGCCGCGCTTCGCCGCGGCTTCGACGATCTTCGGAATCTCGCCGTGATAGAACGCGTCGGGGCCCTGCTCCGCGATGCGCTCGAGCGTGCGTGCCAGGTCCTTCTGCACCAGGCGGTCGCCCGGCTGCAGCGGCGTGCCGTCCGGGCGCAGGAAGATGCGCGCAGCTTCCGGGTCCTTCCTGAAGCGCTCGATCGTCGTGTCGAGAATGTCCGTATCGCCGCGCGTCAGCACGAAGCCGTCCCGCGCGAGCCGGATCGCCGGCGCCATCACCTGCCTGCGCGTCAGCTTGCCGTACTTGCGCTGCGCGAGGTCGAGACCCGCGACCGTGCCCGGCACGCCGACCGCGCGATAGCCGTACAGGCTGTCGTCCGGAATGACGTTGCCGTTCGCATCGAGATACATGTTCGCCGACGCCGCGGCCGGCGCGGTCTCGCGGAAGTTGATGAAGCGGTCGCGGCCGTCGGCCAGGTGCAGGGTCATGAAGCCGCCGCCGCCGATGTTGCCGCAGCACGGATTGGTCACCGCTTGCGCGTAGCCGACCGCCACGGCGGCGTCCACCGCGTTGCCGCCTTCCTTGAGGATGTCGACGCCGATCTGCGACGCGAAGTGCTGCGACGACACGACCATGCCGTTCTTCGCTTCCACCGCGGGTTCCGAAGCGGCGAGCGCGCCTGCGCTGATGGCCGACAACAGGGTGAGTACGACGAGCCGCCTCATGACGGAATCCTCCAGACGAATGACCGGGCCATACCGGGATGCGCAACCGACTCGGAAGGCCGGACGACGCTGCTGATCCGGCATGTAATAAACCATACATTCCGGCGAGGCCGCGATCATAGCATCGGCATTTTCATGTCAAAACCTAGGGTAATTACTGAATTCCCGATGAATTTATGGAAAGGTTCCGATCGATAATGTTTAATACATTACATAATCAGCCGATTGACGACCCGAATGATGCGCCCCTCTAATCTGTGGCCTCACACGGTCCGCGGCGCGGCGATCGGCTAACATGCACGGCGTCGCCGGCAGACGCATGCCTGCCGTTTGTCATTCATTCAGATAAAAACAAGCCGGAGTGCCCGATGGGGACAAGCATCAGGGCGTTGCTGCTATCCCAGATGGATAGCTTCACGCCGTCGGAACAGAAGGTCGCGCACGCGCTGCTGGAGCGCTATCCGAGCCTCGGGCTCGGGCCGATCGCGAGCTTCGCGAAGCAAGCCGAAGTCAGCGACCCGACCGTGTTCCGCTTCGTCGTGCGCATCGGCTTCCCGAACTACTCGTCGTTCCAGCAGGCGCTGCACGACGAAATCGATACCGCGATGAATTCGCCGCTCGCGCGGATGGACGCGTTCCACTCGGAATCAGGGATGCGCGACAGCCATGCGGCGATCTTCCAGCGGCTCTCGCAATCGCTTGCCACCACGATCGAGGGACTCGACGCGGCGGCGTTCGACGAAGCGGTGACGCTGCTGGCCGATCCGGAAATCCGCGTGTTCTGCGGCGGCGGGCGTTATACCGCGCCGCTCGCGTCGCTGTTTTCGTTCACGCTCGCGTATGCGCGCCCGCGTGTGCAGTACGTCGAGCCGAACCTGAATCTCTCGTCGGTGTCGCTGACCGACATGGGGCCCGGCGACGTGCTGGTCATTTTCGATTTTCGCCGCTATCAGAAAGACAGCATCCGGTTCGCGCAGGCCGCGCACCAGCTCGGCGTGCGCGTGCTGCTGATCACCGACGAATGGCGCTCGCCGATCAGCGCGTTCGCCGAGATCGTGCTGCGGATCCAGGGGCGCCCGTTCGCGATGCTGCAGACCAACGTGCCGGCGCTGGCGCTCGCCGAAGCGCTGGTGATCGGCGTGACGAACCGGCTTCCCGAGCTCGCGCGGCAGCGGATGGAAAAGATCGAGCGGCTCAGTACGGGCGGCAGCGAGCAGGACGCGAATCAGCGGGATTTGCCCGAATGACGGTCGCGCGTCATTCGGGCGAGGACGTCAGCTCTCCACGTCCTCGAGACTGAACACTTCCGTCTTGTCGTTGTACGAAAAGACTTCGCCGTAACGCCCCCAGTCGATCACCGCATCGAGCGTTTCCTCGGCCGCCTCGTCCGACAGGAAATCCTCCAGCTCCTGCTCGAAACGCACGCGCGGCGCACGATGGCCCGGGCGTTCGTTCAGCACCTTCCGGATCCGCGCGGCGAGCGGCACGTGCTTCAGCAGGTGATCCGCGAACATCAGCTTGCGTTCCTGCGTGCCGAATTCTGCGAACACGCGCGCGGGCGGCGTCAGGAACACGTCGCCTTCGCGCACGTCGGCGAAGCCGAGGTACTGCAGCACTTCGGCGATCGGAAACAGTTCGTCCACTTCCAGATGCAGCGTGCGCGCGATTTCCGGCATGTCCGCGCGGCCGTGGTACGGCGCCATCGCGAGCGTCTCGATCAGGCCGGCCATCAGGTTGGTCGACACGCGCGGCATCCAGCTGCCGAGCTCGAGCCCCTTCTTCGTCGCCTCGCCGGTCTGACGGGCCGTCATCTTCGCGTAGATGTCGTCGACCAGCTTGCGGAAATCCGGATCCAGCCGGTTGCGCGGATGCTTGAACGGCACCTTGATCTCGGCGATCACGCGGCCCGGGTTCGACGACAGCACCAGAATCCGGTCGCACATGAACACCGCTTCCTCGATGTTGTGCGTGACGATCAGCACCGACTTGATCGGCATGCGGCCTTGCGTCCACAGGTCGAGCAGGTCGGTACGCAGCGTCTCGGCGGTCAGCACGTCGAGTGCCGAGAACGGCTCGTCCATCAGCAGGATCGTCGGATCGACGACGAGCGCGCGCGCGAAGCCCACGCGCTGGCGCATGCCGCCCGACAGTTCGCGCGGATACGCGTTCTCGAAGCCGTCGAGACCGATCAGGTCGATCGCGGCGAGCGCGCGTTCGCGCCGCTCGCGTGCGCCGACGCCGAGTGCTTCGAGGCCGGCCTCCACGTTCTGCAGCACGGTCAGCCACGGAAACAGCGCGAAGGTCTGGAACACCATCGCGACGCCTTCGGCCGGGCCGCGCAGCGGCTTGCCGAGATAAGTCACGTCACCGCCGGTCGGCTCGATCAGCCCGGCGATGATCCGCAGCAGCGTCGACTTGCCCGAGCCCGAACGGCCGAGCAGCCCGACGATCTCGCCTTCGCGCAGCGACAGGTTCGCGTCGTCGAGCACGAGCAACTCGCCCTGCGACTTGTTGAAGCCTCGATTCACGTGCTCGACGCGCAGGATTTCCTCGCCGAGGCGCGGCGGCTGAAGCGGCTGGGACGTCTGGACAGGGGCGTTGATTACGGTCTGGTTTTGCATCGCGCTTACTCTCAATCGAGACGGAGCCGGGATTCCGCATAGGCGTACATCGGACGCCACAGCAGACGGTTGAACAGGGTGACGAACAGGGACATCACGGCGATGCCCAGAATGATCTTCGGAAAATCGCCGGCGGCGGTCATCTGTGCGATGTACGAGCCGAGGCCATGCGCGACGACCCTGGTGTCGCCCCACTGCACGAACTCCGACACGATGCTCGCGTTCCACGCGCCGCCGGATGCGGTGATCGCACCGGTCACGTAGTACGGGAAGATGCCGGGCAGCATCGCCTGCCGCCACCACTGCCAGCCGCGAATGCGGAAGTTCTTCGTCGCTTCCTTGTAGTCGTTCGGATAGGACATCGCGCCGGCGATCACGTTGAACAGGATGTACCACTGCGTGCCGAGCACGATCAGCGGCGACAGCCAGATGTCCGCGTTCAGATGGAAGTGGACGATCACGATCACGAACACCGGGAACAGCAGGTTCGCCGGGAACGCGGCGAGGAACTGCGCGAGCGGCTGGATCTTCTCGGCCAGCGCGGGGCGCAGCCCGATCAGCACGCCGAGCGGCACCCAGACCACCGACGCGATCGCGATCAGCACCAGCACGCGCAGCAACGTGATCAGCCCGAGCACCAGCACATGGCCGACCTCCCCCATCGTCACGCCGGTCGCGACGAAGCTGACGACGCGCCACCCGACGTACACCGTCAGCAGGATCACGAACGCGCCCCACACGATATCGCCGACGCGCGACGAACCGCGCGCCGACGTGCCGCGCGAGCGCTTGCCCGTGAGCGCCGGCACGCGCAACGGAATCCGCGCGGCCTGCGACAGCAGCCAGCCGGCCGGCACGAGCAGCTGGTGGATCAGGTGCGTGCGGCGCAGCATGTCGAGCAGCCAGGACTGCGGCGCATCGCCCGACGCGGTGTTTTCCATCCGGAACTTGTCGGCCCACGCGACGAGCGGGCGGAACAGGAACTGGTCGTACGCGAGGATCACGACCGACATCGCGACGATCACCCAGCCCACCGCGCCGAGGTTCTGGTCGGCGATCGCCTGCGCGAGATACGCGCCGATGCCCGGCAGCGTGATCGTCTGGTTGCCGACGGTGATCGCCTCCGACGCGACGACGAAGAACCAGCCGCCCGACATCGACATCATCATGTTCCAGATCAGCCCCGGCATCGAGAACGGCACTTCGAGCTTCCAGAAGCGCTGCCACGGCGTCAGGTGAAAGCCGCGCGACACTTCGCTCAGGTCGCGCGGCACCGTGCGCAGCGACTGGTAGAAGCTGAACGTCATGTTCCACGCCTGGCTCGTGAAGATCGCGAAGATCGCCGCGAGCTCGGCGCCGAGCACGCGGCCCGGGAACAGTGCGAGGAAGAACGTGACCGTAAACGAGATATAGCCGAGCACCGGCACCGACTGCAGGATGTCGAGGATCGGGATCAGCACCATGCCGGCACGGCGGCTTTTCGCGGCGAGCGTGCCGTATACAAGCGTGAATACCAGCGACGCGACCATCGCGGCGAGCATCCGCAGCGTGGTGCGCAACGCGTATTCGGGCAGGTTCGACGGATCGAGCGAGATCTTCTGCGTCTGCAGCACGGCGATCGGCGCCATCGTCTGATGAAAGCCGACGATCGCCATTGCGAGTATGCCGATGATCAGCGGAAACGCGACCGCATCCCAGCGGTTGGGGAGCACGCGCCACGCGGACGCGTTGGCGGTGCGATTCGGATCGAAGAAACTGATATCCATCGGTAGCGTCTTGGTCGAATTGAAAATCGATGGGATCGGCCGCTGACGCGCGGCCGGATGCCCGTTAGCCGGCGCGGCTCAGAACGGCTTGTGGCGCGCCCGGTACAGGACCGCCGAACGCACGATCGACGCAGGCAAGACCAGCACCCGCGCGACGGCGGGCAGCATGATCGGCAGGACCGAACCCTCCTTGACCGGACCGGGATCCGCGCTCAGGTGAACGCCGACGTAGACGATGCCGCAGGCAACGATCGGCAAGTACGGCGCGAAGCCGATGGTGCGCGTGCGATGACCGCCCGCACCGCTGGTTTCCGTTGCCGCGAGATTCGGCATGAGGGGCTCCGGAGAAGTGATTCGGTGTCGCAGGCTATCGGGCGGACATGACGCAAACGTGACGTGTCACTTACAGGACATTGACAGGTCATCGGCCGGTGGTCCGTCATTGCGCCGCAAGCCGCGAGCAACCTCGCAACGCGCGGGAATAAATCCGCCGCCGCAGCGGTATGGCATACGAAGGCGCCGGCTTATTCCAGGACGATCCGGCCGTCCGGTTCCGTCACACGAATGCGAGGCTCACATGTCTTCATCGAATCCCACCCGCCCGTCGCGTCGCAAGGCCCTGCAATGCATGGCGTTCGGCGGCCTCGGCACGCTGTTTACACTGTCGGGCGGCATCCTGACGCCGTTCGACCTCGCGCTCGCGCAAAGCGGCGCCGCACTCCCCGCGGACAAGGGCCGGCCGCTGTTCGTGCAGATCAGCGACACGCACATCGGCTTCAACAAGGACGCGAATCCCGACGTCGCGGCCACGCTGCGGCAGACCATCGAGCTCGTCAACGCGATGCCCGCCACGCCCGCGCTCGCGATCCATACCGGCGACATCACGCACCTGTCCAAGGCAGCGGAGTTCGACCAGGCGTCGCAGCTGCTGTCCGCGCTGCGCGTGCCGGAGCTGCATACGGTGCCCGGCGAACACGACGTGACCGACGGCTCGGGTGCCGAATATTTCAGCCGCTTCGGCAAGGCGTCGGACAACCGCGGCTACTACAGCTTCGATCACGCGGGCGTGCACTTCGTCGCGCTCGTCAACGTGATGCACTTCAAGCCGAACGGGCTCGGCAGCTTCGGCGACGAGCAGCTCGCGTGGCTCGCGCAGGATCTGAAGGGGCAATCGTCGAGCACGCCGATCGTCGTGTTCTCGCACATGCCGATGTGGACCATCTACGAGCCGTGGGGCTGGGGCACCGGCGACGCACCGCAGACGATGGCGCTGCTGCGCCGCTTCGGCTCGGTCACTGTGCTGAACGGGCACATTCACCAGATCGTGTCGAAGGTCGAAGGCAACGTGACGTTCCACACCGCGCGCTCCACCGCGTTCCCGCAGCCGACCGCCGGCAACGGCCCCGGCCCGGTGCCGCTCACCGTGCCGCGCGACCGGCTGCCCGCGATGCTCGGCGTGACGACCGTCGACTTCGCCGGCCATCCCGTGGCGGCGTCGCTGCGCGACACGACGCTGGCCTGATCCCTCGCCTGATCCCTCGCCCGATTCCGCTACGCAAGGAGACCGACATGACCTTCCTCAAGCCCTCGACGCTGCTGGCGGCGCTGACCCTGTGCGCGGCCGCCGCCGGCACGCCGCTCGCCGCATTCGCGCAACCCCCGGCCGGCCCGCTCGTGACGATCCACAACTTCATGTTTTCGCCGATGTCGACCACGATCAAGGCCGGCACGACGGTCACGTGGAAGAACCTCGACGCGGAACCGCATACCGTCGTCAACGACGCGGGCATCTTCCATTCGAATGCGCTCGACCAGGACGAGACCTACTCGTTCCGCTTCGACAAGCCGGGGGTCTACAAGGTGTTCTGCGGGATTCATCCGTACATGAAGGAGACCATCACCGTGGAATGACGCGGCGCAGCGCGCCGCACCATGCGCGCGAAGATCCGGCACCGCGGAGCGACGCCCGCCGATCGCCTACACTGGTTCCAACCGGCCGGCCCCCGCCGGCCGTCACCGACCACGAGGCAAGCGATGACGGCAAGTCAACCCGCACACCCGACGCTACCCGGACAGGTCGTGCTCGTGCTCCAGGGCGGCGGCGCACTGGGCGCATACCAGCTCGGCGTATTCGAGGCGATGGACGCGGCGGGCATCCAGCCCGACTGGGTCATCGGCACGTCGATCGGCGCGATCAACGCGGCGCTGATCGCCGGCAACGCGCCCGCGCACCGCGCGCAGCGAATGGCCGAATTCTGGCGCCACGTCACCGAACGGCCCGCCGTGACCGTGCCGGGCTTCCCGACGACGTGGGACAAGATCGGCTCGGAACTCGCGGTGATCGGCGCGGGCCTCACGGGATTCTTCCGGCCGAATCCCGCCGCGTGGCTCGGGCCGCTTGCGCGGGTCGGCGTCGAGCACGCGTCGTACTACGTGGTCGAGCCGCTGCGCGACACGCTCGCGTCGCTGATCGACCTCGACCTGCTGAATGCGTGCCGGCCGCGACTGACCGTCGGCGCGGTCAACGCGTGCACCGGCACGATGCGCTATTTCGATTCGCGCGACCGGCCGCTCGACCTCGACCACGTGATGGGCTCGGGCGCGCTGCCGCCCGCGTTCCCGGCCGTGCGGATCGACGGCGCACCCTACTGGGACGGCGGCATCTATTCGAATACGCCGGTCGAGGTCGTGCTCGACGATGCGCCGCGCCGCAGCTCGATCATTTTCTCGGTGCAGATGTGGAATCCGGTCGGGCCCGAGCCGCAAAGCATCTGGCAGGTGTCGGAGCGGCAGAAGGACATCCAGTACGCGAGCCGCACGGACGGCAACATCGCGCGGCAACAGCAGATTCACCGGCTGCGCCACGTGATCAAGGAACTGGTGATGCGGCTGCCGGAGGCGGAGCGCACGTCGGCCGACGTGCAGGCGCTCGCCGCGTGGGGCTGCCAGACGACGATGCACGTGATCAAGCTCGCGGCGCCGCGGCTCGACGGCGACGATCAGTGGAAGGACATCGATTTCACGCCGGACGGCATCGCGGCGCGCCGGCAGGCCGGGTTCGACGCGACGATGCAGGCGATCGCCGCGCGGCCGTGGGATCAGCCGATGGACCCGACGGAAGGGCTCAGCGTCTGGAGCCCGGAAGAGAACCGGATCGGCGAACGGCACAACTGAGGCAGCCGGCGCAACGTCCGCGCGCGCACCGCCCTGCCCGGCAGCGGCTTAAAGCGCGCGGACGATGCCGCCGTCGACGCGAATGTTCTGCCCGGTGATGTAGCCTGCGCCTTCCGACAGCAGGAACGTCACGGTCTGCGCGATCTCCTGTGTCTTGCCGAAACGGCCGACCGGAATGCGGGCCACGATCTCGGGCGTCTCCGGCCAGCTGTCGATGAAGCCGGGCAGCACCGAATTGATGCGGATGTTGTCCTTCGCGTACCGGTCGGCGTACAGGCGCGTGAACGCACTGAGCGCCGCGCGCAGCGCGGACGACACCGGCATCGCCTGCTCGGGCGCGTCGGCCGCGAAGCTCGAAATGTTGACCACCGCGCCGCCGCCCAGCTTCAGGAAGACCGGTGTCACGCGGCGCAGCACGCGCGCGACGTTGAGCACGATCAGGTCGAGCCCTTCGTGCCATTTGTCGTCGTCGATCGAGAGCAGGTCGCCCTTCGGCGGATGCCCGGTATTGTTGACGACCGCATCGATACGGCCGTACTTCGCGAGCGTCTCGTTCACGAAGCGCGCGATGTCGGCGTCTTCGGTGACCGACCCCGCCACGCCGAACCCGCCGAGTTCCTTCGCCAGTTCGACCGCGCTGCCGGACGGCGACATCAGCGCGACGCGATAACCGTTGCTCGCGAGATCCCGCGCGATCGCGGCGCCCATGCCCTTGCCCGCCGCCGTCACCAAAGCCACTTTCTCTACAGTCATGCTGTTCTCCTGAATGGGTCGGCGCAGCGCCGCGATCATCGTCCATGGCAGTACTGTAGGACTCTATAATCGGCTTGTCGAACCATGATTTCTCCACCCACCCTGTAGAATTTCTACTGCATGAAGGCGCTATCGCGTACCCGCCGGTTCCCGCCGCTCAATGCGCTTCGCGCGTTCGAGGCCGCCGCGCGACACCTCAATTTCCGGCTGGCCGCCGACGAACTCGGCGTGACCCAGGGCGCGGTGGCGCAACAGGTCAGGCATCTGGAGGACGTCGTGGAGGTTCAGCTGTTCCGGCGGCTGCCCAGGGGGCTGGCGCTGACGCGCGAAGGGCTCGAGTATTTTTCGTCGGTCCAGCGTGCGCTGCAGATCATCTCCGACGCCACGGATGCGCTCGGGCAGCGCCCGACGGTTCTGGCGGTCAGCACGACGCCGTCGTTCGCGTCGAAGTGGCTGATTCCGCGCCTGTCGGACTTCGGCCGGCTGCATCCCGACATCGAAGTGCGCGTGATCGCCGACGAAAGGCTGGCGTCGTTCCGGGCCGACGGCGTCGACATCGCGATTCGACTGAGCAAGCCGCCGTTCCCGGCCGGCCTGGTCGCCGAGTTGCTGTTTCCGCTCGACATCTTTGCCGTCGCCAGCCCGAAACTGCTCGACAGCGGCTCGCCGATCCGGACGCCCGCGGACCTGGCAAAGCACGTGCTGTTGCACGACGCGCACGATCTGTGGCCCGAGTTCATCGACAAGCTCGGCGGCAAAGGCCGGGCCGATCCGACGAAAGGGCCGCGGTTCAGCCAGTCGCTGCTCGCGATCGACGCCGCGGTCGCCGGCCAGGGCATCGCGCTGACGAGCGAGCCGCTGGTTGAACGCGATATCGCGGAAGGCCGGCTGCGGCGCGTGTTCGACTTTTCGTTTCCGATGTCGCTCGGGTTTTACGTCGTCTTTCCGCAGGCCAATGCGCACACTGAAGCGCTCGATGCGATGCGGCGGTGGCTGTTCGCGCAGTACGGGAACGGGTGACACGCTGAAGTCCGACCGACCAACTGTAAGCGCACAAAAATGTCTGTACTCCGATTGCTTGCAAACACGGGCGTCAGAGACTCTTCCGTCGCCCCAAAGACATCGCAGAAAGTCGGGACTTCGCGTGACAACGCAGCCGGATCGCGGTCGCAGAGACACAAGAGTCCGCACTCGATAGTAGGGGCGAGAGGTTTGAAGGAGAGATTAAGCAGGGACGAATCGAAGGATCGGCTGAACATCGAGAATCCATCTTGCTGTCCGGCGATAGAAATATCAAATCATCGGTCCGAGCGGCGCTTTGCGGAACTGCCCGACGTGATCGGCAGCACACGGGTATGAAATCGACCGTTGATCGACATCATAGAACGGACAGTATTATAGGGAACCCCAATCCGACGGGCGATCGCCGCAGCCGTCATCCCGCGCCTCGCCAATCGACGCACTTCGTTATCGTAATCGGGCGTCCATCGAGTGACACGCATCAATGTGGCACCCTCCGCCGTTTCCGCACACATAAAGCGCATTCCGCAATCACAAACGGCGTATAGTCGACCCCGCCTCCGGCGTACTTTCGGAACTATATAGCTAGGTCCGTGCCGTGCAAATTGGCTCGGGCAGACTACTTCAGGCAAAGCTTTTCTCGCTTCCTGCGGTAGTGAATAGTCATAGATGTCCTTGAATCGCCAGTCCGCGAGAAGCACCGGCTGTTCCTCAACGAGGCGCATCAACGACAGCGCAATCACGTTTCGCATGGGGTGTTGCCGGCTCCGCTCGCTCAGAGTATTGAAAAATGCCAACCCTTTTCTTATCACACCATGCATTTTTAAATACTCGTCTCCGAAGCATTGGCTCATTAGCCTATTCATGCAGTCCCCGTGCTTTGATCCACGCAGGTAGCGTGAAGCACCGCGCATAAAATCCCGAAAGTATTCGGCAAAGCTAGAAGTATCAACCGCAAGACTACCATTGAGTAGATCTGCGGACACTTGGGCGACCCTCTGGCAACACTTCTTTTGTCGACTGGTCATATTCAGGTCGATCCGTGCTGCCCCCAGCCGAATAGCGGCGGAAGGCGATACATATCCCAAATTCCCGTTGTTAGCGTGATTGCCAAGTTCCCATAGCACCTCGCCGTGCAAAGGACAGATGACGACACCGGGAAGTTGGTGGCTCCGTCGCCAGTGCGTGACACCATCTGTCATCTTGTCCTCGCGAAGACACGCGTGGCAATATCGATGCCCGTGACACCCAATCGTCCAACTCGCCATCATGCGCACGTGCTTCGCCCCGGCGGGCAATATTCCGCACATCCTATCAAGAATGAGTTGGGCTCGCTCGGGCGACGACATCGCAGCACAATATGGGAAAGCCGTCATCTTTTCGGCAATCTGCGTCGGCGAAAGACACCAACACGCTTCAGTTTCGCGCGCCACGAAATCCAATCCGCCGCTCGTGTAAGATGCCCTGAGTGGCCGTCCGAATAAGTTGCGAATCGTCGGCTTAATAGATTGAGTGGGCCCGGACTCAAGGTAGCGAGCAACGATTCCAAAGAGCGGCTCGTCGTCCAGTTGCTCATCAAGATAGATCGCCATGTTTCACCGTGTTCGGAGACGCACCTTTCGTTGGAATCAGTTGACTGGGCAGGCTCCGTTCCAACACCGCAACGAAGCGCCAGTGCCCATGTCCGTTTGCTATCGCAGTGTCCGCTTCGCCACATCGATCAATGAGTTCGATCCAGGCTGCAAGATGTCTTGCGCGCTGCCGTTGACATCGCCACGATCTGACCTTGATCTGCTTTTCTAACATGCTTTCCAGAGCCCTCTTCTCGATACCCAACCAATGGGCTACTTTAGCGATCGAATAGCCACGATTGATAAGGTATGCAGCAGCCATTGCAAGATCCAGGCCGTCATGCGTCGGACGCAGCACTCTGACGCCGCTCACCCGATCGCTGACGTAAAGAAAAGAGAATCCACATGAGCAAACACAGTGAGCCTCTTCGCGGAGTTCTCGAACCGTGAGTCGATGTTGACGATCATGCGCTGACGCAGCCGCAGGACATACGGGAAACCCCACCGTTGCCATTCGATCAACGCGGTCTTGAAGCAGAAATTCCAGGAGCATGTATTTCAACGTGCTACTAGGCTCACTCTTACTCCGTAGAAAAGCACGACGTATCCAAGATTCGTTATGCAAAGAGATGCCAACCTGCTCGAAATACGCTCGTCCTAACATATCCACGAGATTGCCTGCCATCCGCTCGATGTCAACAAAATTGCCCGCTGCATATCCGAGGGCTCGCGCGCACTCGATTCGGACGCCTCTCCCGAGATACCGGCAGGCGTTTTTCTCGCCAAGGAGCACCTTTTCGCTGAGCGCGGCGAATCTAAAGCGTGCCTCACGCTGATCTTTTGAGCCCCCAAGTTCGATGCGGCGTCCTACGTCAAACCTACTGCCGGTTTCAAGCAGTGATTGGGAGGCACCGCACCCGCTATAGTTAAGCGGGTGTCGATGCGTCAAGCATATGAGCATGCCGGGTATTTGATGTGTTCGCCGCCAATACCGAGGGATGCCGTTGGCGATGTCCTCCTTCCAGCACATCTCGCAATGTCGCAAACCGAGGCGCCCCGGAGTCGCTCTGCTCGGCCACGACGACCGATATGCTAAGTCGCCTTGTATGGGTTCTTCCGTACTAGGATTGCACAGGGCCGCATAGTACGGGTAAAGCGTCAACCTATTGCGGATCTCGGTCGGACTCATTCCCCAGACGATGGCAGTTTCGCTAGCTATGCGATCCAGGCTGTGTGCGATACCGATCAACAGACTAGCACCCGAGCCTATAGAAGCTTTCAGAGACGCGCAGCGTGGCGCAACCCTAGCGTCCACAAGATATCGTACAATCACGCTAAACAGTGCTTCATCAGGCAATGGTTCGTCGAGAAAGATAGCCATATAAACCTCAACTTGCCTATTTTGTGGGAGATGCCGGTTAGGTTTGTTTCGACTTCGCCCGCCTGCACGTTTTCAATGCGGGAGGCGCATTTGGCGATTTGACCGCCTCCGTCAGAGCTCGACGTATCACTTCCTCGGAAGATAGTTTCCGGTCAGTCTCCAGAATGCGACGGACCAGGGACTCAGCTTCGATCTGCGTTCGCCCCATTTCAATCAACATGGCGACGGAGACCGAGAACGTTACAAGAAAGCCATCGCTCTCCGGATCCATACCGAGTTTGCGCCGCCGACGTTCACGCTCGATCCTTTCCCGAAACGCTTCGACGTCCGCGGTTGCAAGGTCCTCGCATTTGGCCAAGGTTATATAGTCCCTTGTACGTAACGCATGTAGCAAACATTTGACCGGGCCGAAACCAACCTTGACCGCTTCCCGGATGAGCGCGGGCGTAACCCTCACCTCACCTGCACGCAGTCCCATGTACTGCGTCAGCTTCCACGCCAACTTAGCGAAAGCGGGTAACCCAGCACTCACGTCGTGCAACACGCGTATGATCTCGTCGGGTTCGATCGGTGGGAGCGGAAGGAAATCGATATTGATCATTGCTTTCGCTAGATGCGTCCATTGTTCATCGATCGGAAACGGGTCCATCAAAATAAACCCGTCACTGACCACGCGACGAGCAGTACGCAAACTCTTAACGATGTACCGTTTGGCATCGGGCGTTCCGAGCAATATGAATGTACAGTGATTGCTGTTAAGTAAATTAGTTAGAAAATCGATTAGTTGAGTCTTCTCTGCCGTCTTCAAGGCAAATTGGATTTCATCAATCACCAGCACACCCGTAAAATGGCGACGTAGCACGTCATCCACCTTCAAGATGTAGTCCGCAGTATTCGAGCGGTACTTCACTTCGTCGACGTAGTGTGTCCGGAAGTGGAGATCAAACCAATACAAGATCCCCTTCATGAGCGTCAGGACAGAACCGTTGGGTGGACAAGAAACGAGAACCCATACCACCTGCACGAATCTTGCCGCAACTCCCTGAAACTCTTGATGTTCTACAATCATCGGGAACGTGCTCAGTACCATCTTCGCAAGCGTCGTTTTTCCCGCGCCCGAAATGCCGAATACCAGCTTGCATGCAGCATGTGAATCGCCCGGAGGACAGATCGGCCTCGGAGTTCCCGCTTGCGTCAAGACATAGTTTTCTTGCGCACGCTTCTTCAAGGAGCGCGTCGGCATAAGGTCCTGGTAGCGGTGACGCAATGCGATATGCAACCAACCCAACATCTCGACATGAGCGACCGTCAATACCAGGACATCTGATACGCGGTTGACCGCCAGAAGCTTCCGTTCTAGCGGCCACTTTCGATAACTCGGCGCATGGGGCACAGTAAACGTCATCGCCATTCCGTCAGTGATCAACTGCATCGGATTTAAAGGGGGCAACGCGAGAATCAGTGGGTTATCAGAATTTTCCCCTAGTTCTAGCTCTTGAGAGTGATAGATTGCAGAAACAGACGGACACATGTTGCGAAAAATGTAGTCGCTTTCGATCTGCACCGGCACATCCTTATAAGTGCCCTGCTCCATGCCGCCATTGCCATTCGATTTCATCGAAGTACTCCTAATAAATATACGATATGCGACACTCGCACTCGTCATCGGAGCTCATGAGCCGCTCATCGCTTTGCCGCTAGTCGCCAAGCAAGCCCAGCGTGTTGCGACGGAGACGAGCCGCGATTTCCGATTCGGTTGGATCCTCCGTCTGGTCCAAATCGCGTGAACCAGCCGTTGAGGTTGACACCTGCTGCCTCTTGGCGGTCCTTCCTTCTTCTTCGCGTGCCGCGCGCATTCCGACCGTCTCAGGATGAGTCAGCCCGGCGCGACGCAAGGCCTTCTTTTGCTCCTGCTTTGAACTACGACTTTCCTGCGCGTTGTTAAGGTTTTCCATCACGCGCTGAGGCTGCAGCGCCTGTTTTTGTTGCCGGGAGTTCGCCCGGTCGACCAGACGCCTGATGTTCCATTCCATAAGCTCAACGTCGCCTGGCATCTGCTTGTTTGTACCCGATTGGTAGCCATATTCCGGGCGGTCCTTCCCAACCAGGATGATTTGTGACATGTCGCCCGGATTGAACTGGATCGGCACCGCCTCGCGAGCGTGCTTGCCCCAGCAATGAATAAGTGTGCTTTCAATGTAGGGAGAGGTGTAATACACGCCTTGCCAGGCAAGTCCCCGGTCCGTGGGTCTGGCGGTCGCATGCGGCCACGTGGCCATACGGACTTCGTCCAACGAATGCTTGCGCAATGATCCAGTGCGATTGTCCATGCCCCAGTTCCAGCGATTAAGCGGCGTATCGGCCATGCCCTGGAAAATCATGTCCGGCTCCGCGCCTTCGCGCCCTATGGGTGTTTGGATGTAGACAAGGATGGCTCGCAGTAGCTTTTTGGTGAATTCGCTGAGCGTGTCTGTCGCATCCCATGCATAGTGCGGCGCTCCACGTGTCGTTGCGTCTTTCTCCACAACGCCGAAGCTTTCCCGCTCGAAACGTATCGGGATCGTTCCGAACGTGCGTTCAATCAGTCCGTGCTTCGTAGGATCACGCGCTTTGGGGTTGCTGATTGCAAGATGCATGTGCTGGTCGACCCTCTTCCATGCTTCGGCCTTCATGTAGTCGCCACCGCGATCGGCCATAAACCCGATCGATGGAAGATACTGACAAGGCCACTGATGCTGGTCGATGTGGAGCCCATACCTCGCACAAAACTCGTCTTTGGGTGTGACGATGTTCTCAAGGACCAGCGCTACCGCCTCAAAGGATGGCGGGTCCAAAGTGGCGAGAACCCCGACAATCATTCGGCTCCAGACGTCCATCACCAGATAAACGGTCGGCCTCCCAACCACAAAAATCCGGCTAAATCGCGATACCAAGTACACATCTGCGACGGTGGCGTCGATCATGAATTCAGCACCAGGCCCTACACAGTGTTGCAGCGCATGCCCGTGTTTGGGACGTCCGGTCAGCGCGTACGTCCGCTCTCCCATAGCGCGGCGCTTGCGAACAACGACCGGAACCCGCGTCAGCCAATAGTGTTGAAATTGCCGCAGGGTGACTTCTTCAAACGGTGCCAGCTCGAGCTTGATGACTTGGCCGGCGGCATCCCGCACTTCCCGGGTGCAACGGCAAACATAGTTGAGATGGTCCACCATGTCCTGCATGGTTCGACGCCGGCGCCGGCCATCTCGCGTCGGCGTCGCATGCGGCCATTGTTCGGCGCGTGCGCGGCCCGTCCGCTGAGCTTGTTTTGCTTCTTTTCCTAGGCGCCGCGCTGGAAACTCTGCGCTTGCGCTCGTGCTCTTGATGTGCTCCATTAGTCTATCGGGTACATCAACCTGCCATGGTCCCTCCTTGCTGGTCAAATAGATGTCGACGTACTGCTCGAAGAGCCGGTTTAGCTGCTCGGAGGGAATAGCGTAGTGACCCACGCCGGATGGCCGACGCCCCGGTCGGCTCGTGAACTGCCTTTCCTTGAACTCGGCCTTCACGTCGCTGCCGTCGCGAAGACGTGCAGGTTGCGCTGCGCGGCCGCATCGCCAAAAGTCGCTGGCTAACGACGACGGAGTCATGCCTCGTTGCAGATACAGGCGATGTAGTCGCCGAATCAGTTGAATGCTGACGCGCTGGTCGTTCGCATGTTTTTCGAACGTCTGCCGTCGTTCTGCTCCGGGATATAACGTCTTCTTGAATAGATCAAGATTCTCCACCAACGCCTTGATACGATTCCAGTTATCTTGGCTCTTCCAAACGTGGCCCTCCGTTCGGCTTGTAACTTGTTTGAATTCATCAAACGGATCCTCCTTTACCCGAACAAGCCGGTCCTCACTCTGGCAGTCGGACGCCGTTCGCCTTTGAAACTCGGTAATTGGGACGTGCCTGATCTCCAAGTGACTGCCAAAGACATGGCATAGCGCAACGTCAGGTGCCCCGCCGCCGGCGAGCACCACCCGATACAATTTTCCACTCGATTCGTCGCGCACCAGCTCTCGACATGCCGGCAGCGCGAAGCGCTGTACCTCTTCCTTCATCTCACCTCCCATCAACTGATGACACGCACAGGCCACGAGACGGCATCTCCAATTGATCGCGCGCGCCTTTTGCCGGGTTGCCTCTTCAATTCCTAATGCTCCCTGCTCGCTGACCCGCTGTTACATCGACAGAGAAATCGGAATCGCGCGCAAGGAACGAGCTCACAAACTGCCGTGGGTCGTCTGCAATTCGGATGAAGCCCGTTGATTGCTCTAAGAGAATAGGCACGTCGAGACGGCACTCCATCGCATGGCAGGCAATCAACTGAAGCACTGCACGTGCACACTCGGCGCGCGTGAGATCGCTCGCGCGTGCGGCGGCGCTACAGGCGTCCGAAATTCGGGCGTCGTTGCGGCGACGTAATCGTCGAATCACTGCTTCTTGTGCGCACTGCTCGCGATCATTGAGACCGTACGCGACGAGTTGCTCGCCGTACCCGAACAGCAACCAGAGATTGCGTACACGGAAGCTGTTGAGCCCAAGTGAGTACGTCGTGCGCGAGCCCACACCCGCCCGTCGCCAAAATTCTCGGATGATCAGCCAGCCGGAGGACATTCCAGCCGCACAATCGCGCGCCGAAGCCGAGTGAACCGCGGTCCAACTGTAGTTATCCGATTCGAGCTTGCAGACCAACAGGTCCGTAGTCAGGATGCGTGGGCTGCCGTCCCTATATGTCGGATGGTTGACGCCGATGGAACGCGCGATGCGTACCGTTTCGTCTACGTCCACCAACGGGAAATATTCACGCAGATCGCGCGTCCGGGGATCCCAGTGCTCTTCGAGAAAGGTGGCCAACGCCATATCCGAAGGCAGCGCGATCTGACGTCCGCCGCAACGGCTACAGGAGAATCGGTGCATGCGGCCGACGCCTCGCAGTTCGCGAAACGTCCTGCCCGGCACGTAGGTGCCCCATTCGCCTGAGCCGCGCCCCTCTTTGGCAAAGCGGACTCGGGCTTTATCTGACAGACTGCTGTCGCCGCAAAGCGGGACATTGCCGCCCGACCTTTCAAGCTTGCGTGGGTCTCTGTAAAACTGGTAATCATTGGACATGACGGTGCCCTCCACAGCGAACATGGATACGCGGTACTAGTCGATGCGCTGCCCCCACACGCGCGCCACCAGCGGCGGCGCTGGTGCAACGAGCGGTTTCAAAACCGCTCGTCAATACGACGGCGGTCGTCGCGCACAACAGCTCCGGATGCGTCGGGACGAGCGCTACCCGCGATTTTTTAAAAAAATCGGGGTTCGCTTGACTCCCGGGGAAGGGCTGAGTAGGATGGGACCGTCGATTCAGGTAATTCGATGCAGTTCCGAAAAGGCCTCTTGGGTTGCCGCCCAAAGGCCTTTTTTCCTTTCAGCCCCACAATCTATGGTCCGTTCATAGCGTTTCCTCCATGTACCAATCGGTACCCATTTTCGGGACGCGATGCATTCCCGCCGTCGCCAGCACGAGTCCGGCGCAAGTTCATAGCAGAACAGCTTAGCGAGCGTGCTGCGAATAGCAAAAGGAATGCGCTTCAACAAATAGGGCCATCCCGGGGAGAGCGATATACCGGGATTTGTTGGATGTTGGGGGTCGGTTGTACTTAACGTGTAATGGTGTATTCCAGCGCTGTCCGCGGTCTTGGCCGAGCAAATGGATCCCTTGTCACCAAATGAATTTCGGTACTGGCGGGAGTTGCAGCTGCCAGCGGCCGATGTGCAGGAAAAAAGAAAGGTGCCGATGCATCGTCGGCTGGCGGGGCTGCGTGGTATGTCATGGGGCGTGTCCGCCGTTCACTACACCAACAGAACGGCGTCGTGGTTGAGCCAATTGTTCAGCGTGGATCCGACAATCTGCAGTAACCAGTTGAGCGATCACACCTCGAGCAACAGCAAGATCGTCTATCAATATTTGCGGGGAGAACGCGCGCCGACTCTGGGTCCGCGAGGCAAATACGGGCACGATCTGACTGGGGCCGTGAATGCGCTTCCCGGTGGTGCCATGGCGCGTCTATGGCTTAACTCCCCGCTCTGGGAACTGCTCAAGGGTCATCTTTCGGCGGAGCGCGTAAGAGGCATCTTGTCATGGACGCGAGAGCCTCTACCGGGCATGCCGGTGCGTGAGTACATTCGTGCGTGGGCGCTCTATCGGCTCTCCACGCTTGAGCAAGCGCCGGAAGCGGAGCAGCACGAACGCGCAATCGCGATTGCGCGCCTGCATTCCCCGTTGAATACGGACGATCGGGTGTTTAGCTATATCAAAGGGCCGTTGGAACACTACCTCATTGAGCGCGAGCCGCAGATACCGCTTGAACGTCCTCGATCGAGATCCGGTCGGAAATCGCGGCTGTTCATCAAGATGCAAGAGGTCACCAAGAGACAAGCGCAGAGACAGAATCGGTTCGATAACGGCGTCAAACGATATCGCAGATCAGGACGTCAACCTGATCGCCGGTTTCTCAAGGAGTTCGCTGATCCTTGGAACACCTTCGTGCGATGGTGCAATGACTGGGACGCATTGCATGCGGAATCGAAAGAGTTCCAACGTCTCAAGGCCGGATGGGAGCCTCTCTGTTGGGTATGGAAGATCCCAATATGTGCGAGCAAATACTCGCTTCCTCGAGGGCTTATAAGCGGGCCATCGGTATCGCGGAGAGCTCGGTGTTGAGTTTGGCTACAAATCCAGCAAAGCGTGCAAACTCGCCTCCTTGCGTGATGTGCGCGACAAGCGCCACCTCAAGGGCATTGAACGCTGCCGGAGGCAGCACGAGCGCGGAACGAAAGTTATCTTGCTGCTCGCGCCCAACGGTCGAATTCAGGCTCACACGCACTATGTCCCCTCGCTCAAACTTCACCCGCCTCACCATACCTCACGCCTCACCGGATTGACCTCACCCCACGCAGCCATGTCCGCTGGAAAAGGGGCTTTCGCATCGCATTGAGCGATCAGATCGTCGAGTGCGTACCTGCGGCGTGCGGGTGTCAGCAATACGCCGTCCGGGCGGACATCGGCGTTAAGGGAGTCTCCCACAGAAGCATGCATTTGCTCGAGCAACACGGCGGGCAGACGAACTGCAGCGCTATTACCCCACTTCTGAATTTTGAGTTCCACGACACCACTCCAAATGCTGATCCGTTGTAGAAACACCGACGCAAAACCTCAAGACAATTATATCTACTTTGGATCTACGTGATACTTGGTGGATGACGCCAGGTCCACATCGTTTTGTCAGAAACCGGTCATTGACGCGATCGAATAGCTCCTTGGCCCCAAGGCGCCGTCCCGAGGACGGACATCCCGGGGCCAAATACTAGTAGTCCTAGTCAGTTCTCGATCTGCAGTAGTTAAACATGAGTCAGGCAGTCGACAGCGGCCTTGTCTTGCAAATACCTTGAGATCGAGTCGAAATCGATACCGCGCTCCTTGAGCAAATTAGCTGCGTCGGCCTGCCACACAAGATCACCTTGCTCAAAGAATGTGGCACGCAACTCTCTGATCGTTTGCAACGCAATCTCTGCCCATTTCTGGAATTCACTAAGTTTCCAGTATGAGAGCCCGCCTGCATGAGGCACCGCAGCCTTGCGAATGCTCTTCGCCGGCGAGACAAGCACCGGCAAATATTCGCACCCCGCCGACTCGGTGACATGTGCACGCATCCAATCCGGATGCGATGTCGCCTGTCGAGCCTTTGTGACGTCCAACTCACCGGCCTCCGTGGTATTTACATAGTCCTCAAATACAATGCATCGTGACTCGCAGATCCACCAGGGATCTGGTGACCCCTCTTCTTCGACCTTGCCCGAGACGAATCCCAACAGACTACCGAGTTCCACCTGAGCTTGCTCAAACCGCGCCGGGTCCAAAAGACCTTCCAGAATCAAGCGTTCCTTCTTTGCAAACTCTCGGTCGTGAGTAGCACCAAGCCGGGTGAGCTCTGCACCGATTCTCTCGACCTGTCGCTGGAGGGCGAGATCGGCAGCGTTCGCGGTGACAACATCACTGACTTCTCGTCTCGCGAATTCCGTCAGCCAACTGAGCTCAGGAGCACATTTGTACGCCTCGCGAAAATAGTGGCGCGCTTTCGACTCGAGTGATGAGATGCCACGATCAGCGCCGAGGTAGCTGGCGGAACCTGCGAGATAATTCCAGAGCGCTCGATACCCGCGAAGCGAAGGTGCAGCCAGAGCACCCAGCACCCGCTCCGCGGCGCCGACTGCCGTCTCGTAATCATGGCGCCATAGTGCCGTCTGATAGTCGACCTCCCAGGAGACTGCTGCCTGTAAGTCGTCAATACCCGGCAGGAAGGTCTGATGCGAGCGATTACGATCGTCGACGATCGATTGGTTTGCTGCCTCCCACGCCTTACCGTTCTCAAGGAATATTTCAAAATTATCGATCAGATCGGCAACTGTCGTGTTCTTGGACTGGTATGTACCAAACTTGATCTCCGCTTGGAGTTCGGGATGGAAGTACTCGCGGCGGCGAATATCGGCCAAGTAGTCAGGTAACTCTTCCCCGGAAACCACAACAGCAGAAAAGTCCTCCAGTGATCGTGTGCATCGACCAATCGCCTGCACCACGCGGGTCTGGATCCGCTCGTTGTAGAGCGTGTTCGCTCCCATGCGCGTCATCAGAAATCGTTCCTGAGAGTTCATCGCTTTCGGCAATCCCTCAATAAACAGGAGACGACATTCGTCGCCCGCGAAATCGACACCGTCGTATCGATTTGCCACGATCGCTACTGCATTCTGGCTACTGACAAATGCAGTCTTGGATTCCTCGATATCGCTCGCACGAAAAACAGGATATTTCAGAGACTCATCAACTTGATCAGCAATGGCATCCGCGATCCTGTCGCTCGGTACCAAAACGACGCTCCGCCCCGCCCGTTTCATCAACTCCGCTCTCAGCGCAGGAATCTCGGCAGTCGTCAGCGACATCTCGGGGAAAATGAAAAATCGCCGGCCGACCCCCTGCGTATCCCAGCCCTTCGGGGCGGGCAGTCGGTAAATTGACTTACGTCCGGTCAACCGCTCGAGATCCCCTCCTACGCCAAGCGTTGCCGACATATATACGCGCTGCTTGGCGTCATCGAAGGCAGCATGAGAGAACGTCGGTGGAAGGATGGGTCGTATCAAGATGTCCTGCGACGACAAGTACACGTGACATGCATCGAGGTGATCGCGCAGCAAAGACCACTGATAGGCAAGATCGTTACCCTGCGTATGAGCATCAAGAATTTCAATGAACTCACTTCGCACCGCGAGAAGTGCCGGGGTCGCAAGTTTGTCCACCCATGTCCGGTCAACAACGTCTTCCCAAACGCCGCGAAGGCGTGACAAATCCGTCGGCGTCAAGTGCTTCGCAAGCGCGTTTGTCAAAGCCTGATGGAGTGCGACATGCTCCTCCTCTACTCTGCTGACACGCATCGTCCAGTACGCAGCAATGTAATTCTCGCTCGCGTGCGCGTCGTCAACAAAGATGACGTCAGCGTTATCAAAAAAGGGGTTCGTATTGAACATCCCCGAGTATGTGGTAATTGCAACCTTCTCCGCCTGCTGGTAGTCAGCCCTGCTCGATGGCGCATAGTCACGTTGCTTGCCAACAAACGTCGCAACTGACAGACCGTACTTCTCATTTGCCTGCTCGGCGACCTGATGAACTAGCTGCCGCGTTGGGCACAGATACACCACGCGCTCTTTGAACTTCCGCCGACGCCATTCCGCGATCAACAGTCCGACAAGTGTCTTGCCACTGCCCGTCGGCAGTTGCAGAGCAACGTCGGGCCGTTCGATCGCCTGCGCTGCATAGGCCTGCATGATTTCGGCCTGGTGCGGCAACACGTCAGGGAACTTCCGACGAGTTAACTCTCGGAACAACTTGTCCGGAGTCTCGGGAACCGATACATCTGTAGGTGGTGTCTTGAAGGCCATATTCTTGAATTTTCTTGATAAAGGTCTCTCTCGCAATTTCTCCAGCTCGGAGTCCATCGAATGACAATCGCATGACAACGACGGCAAACAAGGCTGGAACCAAGGCGTTACGCGTCACATTTCATGATTTCCCGCGATATCAAAATATCCACGTACGCGATAACGCTGCCCCCTAGCCGAGGGTGCAGCTATATTACCGTCCCGGCACACCAACTGCATTTTCCCGAGACGTCCACTGTGCTAATTTCCGAGTGGCTCGGTAAACCTTGCGTGGTTGGCATTAGCCCGACAGGACACTCAACGACTCCGCTGCAAACGATTAGCTCGGATAGCTGAGACCGGTACTAGTATTCGCCGTGCACCCGATCACGAACCGCAGGGTCAACGCGCGGTCAATCGTTCGATCACGATCCCAGCTATGGGTCTGGGGTTGCGGATATCTATAGCGAAAACCGCGTCGTTGACTGTACAGCCAAGGAAACTGCGCATTTCGATCGATCGCAACCGTCCGCTTGCGGCGCACCTGGTTCCGGGCGCCGGCACATCCTCAATCGTTCCGCACAAATGGCTCGCTGTCGGGGCGCCGTCGTCGGCCCCCCTCGCTTCTAGTTTTGTTTTTTGGGGCAGCCTCTTGTCAGGGTCGGGTGAAAACACGTTCGGCGGAGGATGTCCCCTCAAGTTATTTGCGATAAATACTCTTATCGCAAGCATCTTCCTGACGACCTAAACTGGTTGTATGAAAACCGCTCCCGCCCCGCGCTCACGCACGGGGAACGGATCGTTAGCCGGAACGCCCGCTGCCCCGCCCGAGCTCCCCAGCCTGTCCGAGCTGGCAGCCCTGCATGCCTGGCACGAAGGACTCACCGCGCGCGCCGCCGTTATGCGCTACCTCGACCACGCGCGCGACGATGGCCAGTCATCGCGCGGACTGCTGGGCCGCATTCGTCGCCAACTTGTCGCGTGCGCGATGGCCCGCCAGCGCGATGACCTGATCGCGCTTTTCATGCACCCGGCCGCGGACCGGACCCGCCATGCGGCGCAAGTCGTCGCGGCGCTCGACGTGTTGCGCACCACGCCCCTTCCCGTGCCGCAGCCGGCCGACCCCGTGGATCGGTGGCTGCCGCCGCGCATCGCACGCGTCCTCGCCGCGGCGTGCGTCGCCTCGCTCGCCGATCTGCTGGTGCGCAGGGCCCACCGCAAAGGCTGGTGGCGGACGATTCCGGGGCTGGGACGCCAGGGTACGCAATGTGTCGAGGCGTTCCTCGCGGCGCATCCCGAGCTGACCCGGCGCGCCGCCGCGCTCATCACCTACAAGGCCGACGGGACTCAACTCGTCCCGCTGTGGTCACTTGAGTCCCTGCCCGCGGCCCTCGATGGCTCACACGGCCGCTTCCGGGCCCCACGTGACACCTGCGGCCTCGCCGCGACCAACGACTACCAGGCCATCGAGGCATGGCTGGCGCTGCACGAGGCGGCGCACACCGCCCGCGCCTACCGGCGCGAGGCCGAGCGGCTGCTGCTGTGGGCGATTGTGGAACGCCGCACCCCGCTGTCGTCGCTCACGACCGACGACGCAATTGCCTATCGCGCGTTCCTGCGGCATCCCACGCCCGCCGCACGCTGGATCGGGCCGCCGTGCCCGCGCGCCACACCGGCCTGGCGCCCGTTTGCCGGGCGCCTGACAACGCGCTCCACGGCCTATGCGCTGGCGGTCCTGCGCGCGCTCTTCGGGTGGTTGGTGGGCCAGCACTATGTGGTCCTCAACCCGTTTGCGGGGGTGACGGTACGCGGTGGGACAACGCGCGCGCCGTTCGATACCGGACGGGCACTGACCGGCCGCGAATGGAAGATCGTGCGGGCTGCGGCCGACCAGCTGCAGCGGACCGGCTGGACCACACCGGCTGCAGAGCGGCTACGATTTGTGCTGGATTTCGGCTACGCGACCGGGCTGCGCGCGCAGGAACTGGTCACCGCGACGCTCGGTGACATTGCGGCGGACGCGCGGAGCGCGTTATGGCTCGAGGTGACTGGCAAGGGTGCAAAACCGGGGCGCGTCGCCCTGCCGCCGCTCGCGCGGGACGCGCTGCGTCGGTATCTCAAGGCGCGGGCTCTGCCGGTCAGGCGTGCCCGCTGGCATCCGGCGACCCCGTTGGTGGCATCGCTAAATGAAGAGCACCGCACCGGACGCCACGCCCATGCCAGTATCAGTGCGGCGCGGCTGCGGCAGGTGGTGGGGGGATTTTTCCGGGCGGCGGCGGAGCGCGTGGCCGCGCGCGATCCGGCGCTCGCCGAGAAGCTACGGCGCGCAAGCCCCCACTGGATGCGTCATACACATGCCACGCACGCGCTGGACGCCGGGGTCGAGCTCGTCGCGGTGCGTGACAATCTGCGTCACGCCTCGGTTGCGACAACCTCGACCTACCTGCATGCGGAAGAAGCGAAACGCGCGCGCCAAGTCAGCGCGGCGTTCCGGCGAGCGTCGTCACACACGTCGCACCGGCAGACCGCGTCCCGCTCAGGTAGCAACTTGTAGCATCCTCGTCGGGATGCCGACTGGCGGCACCACAATAAAAGTGCGATCGAGCACAGCACCCGCCGATCAGGAGTGGCTCACGATAGTCAAAACTCGATTGAAATTGTGCAATGCTCAACGGATTTTGGAACGCAGCAGACTTTCTTGTACACGAACGGCGAACCTTACGTTCCAGCAGACTTTGTTGTGCACCGATATCGGCACCGCGTCGGCCCCTTGTCACGACCGCCAATCTGCAGGGCTCACCTGCGCGCGGCCAAGCATCCAAAGACACGATGAATTGCCCATTCGAGTGCCCCAACTGCTTCGGTGACGGCACCCCATGACAGTGCCAGCCCACACGGTCTATGCGAGGTCACTGCCCCGAGCCTGAGGCCGTCCCGCGCGCCTGCCAGACGCGCCTGCCGCGGGCGTAGTGCGTCGCGAAACCATGAGGCACGGAAAACCTCCGCCCTGCCGTCGTTGTGAACTGCGTCACCATCAACAGCACGCGATCGCTCTCGCTGACTTCAGTCGCCCCCACCCGGATCTCGCTCAGGGGATCCAGATACCACTCCTCCACCGGGCGCCCTCGGCGGGTACTCACCACCGCCGCCCCACGCAGCACGTTATCGCCATCGAGAAACTGATCAAGCGACGCCGCTCCAGACGTGAGATCCATCCAGATCACGTTCGACACACCGCGCGCTCGCTTTTCCGACACTCGCAGGACCAGCAAATCACCAGGCGTCCACTGCTCCATCACGGCCCATACGCCTGCGCCCGCGCCGGCCACCGCCGACTGAAGCGGCAAACGGTTTTCGTCCTGAATCAGAAACATATTCCCCAACGCTCGAGAGCCTGGCAGCACCCGCATAAATGGGTCGTAAATGCCGTGGCCAAACGACCATCATACCGCGACCATGATGAGATGCAAAGGGTATCAGGCAAACTGGACGATGCAGGACATCTGGCCGCAATTGGCGCGACGGTTCGCGCTCGTCGGCTGGAATTCGGCGTCTCCCAGGAGGCGCTTGCCCATGCAACCGGGATCGACCGAAGTCATATGGGTCGCATCGAACGAGGGGAGCGCAATCTGACGATCCTCAACCTCATCAGGATCGCAGGCGCCCTGGATATCTCGCCGTCGAAACTTCTAAAGACCGCGGGTCTTTAAAGTCCGGCCTAACCAGGCGAGTCGTGGCCATCGCCGATCAGTGCGCTTTTGACGACCCTTCTGACGCAGACGCGAAAAGTTGCCGGACAGCAAATCGCAGAGCTTGCGATGAACCCCACCGTTCGATTGGATGGACTCCCCTCGCGCGGCAGACAGAGTTCAGATTCACGGACCTGTTCGAAGGCCTCGGGACCGACACCGATCAGATGTCGATAGAGGCGGGGGCGATATTTGGTCGCTTGCCGCCCCATCTCGTGGCAGAGACCCCGAACGCACCTGCTCAGCAAAATCGAATCGCACGCTATCCGCAGCGCCCCACCTCCAGCGCGGCGGCCACCCGCAGCTTTGCCGGGGGCCGATTGCGCTGCAGACGGCGAGCTTGCAGGGCATCATCGAAGCGCACCTGAACCGGTTACCCTCCACCCGCCAGCGAGCCGGTACTATTACTGCGAGCGTCCGCCGGTTCGCCCAGACGCGCAGCAGCCGGCCTCGATGACGATACCCATCGCCTTCATGGTTGTCGGTACGCGCATGCCGTTCGCGCCAGCGATGCCACCGCATCACAACACTGTCGCAGCGGATGCATGCTGCGCGGATGCGCAAAGTGTCGAGACGACCGAAGCCATATTCTCACGGCTTCGCCCTGTGGCGCTATCTGGCTATCGAGCTTCGTACCTGTCGCTCCTGCGACAGAGAGCTTTGTCATTGCGTTGGCAAAGCGTCGGATTTGGCAAAACATTGCCAGTGCCACGCCAATCATGCGTCAGGGATAGCGCTGGCGCCGGCAATGATCGGTCAACCTTTCAGGAGGATCGCAATGCTCACCTTGAATGCCAATGCGTCGAAGCCCACGAACCCGAACGAGCAATGCGTACTCGCGATTCGCTCCTTCACGTAGGTCGAAACCGCTATCATGTGCGCAACACAATTAGAGGATAAAAAGATGGCGACTTACAAGGAGCTGAAAGCTCAAATGGACACCTTGGCAGAGAAGACTGAAGCCGCCCGGATAGCTGAATTCCAAGCTGTTGTTGACGACATCCGTGCCAAGGTCACGGAGTACGGCATTACCGAGCAGGATATCTTTGGTATACGTCGCGGCCGGTCGGCAAAGCAGACAAAGGCGCCGCTAGAAGCAAAATATCGCAATCCCAAGACCGGCGCAACTTGGTCGGGCCGCGGCCGCGCGCCTGCCTGGATCAAAGATGCCAAGAACCGCAATCGATTCCTGATTCAGGAGTAAATCTCTCCACTATGACGTGGCTAGCCGCGGAAACGTAATATCCGCGGCAGTCAAAGCATGTTCATAAAGCACCCAATGAGCACACTGGACATAGTCCTGGTTCCGCCATCTTTCATCGGGTGGAACAGTCTCTTGGTCATCAAGCTCGATTGCCGATCGACTGTCAGCGGCCGAGATGGATTGTTTCAATCCGCGCCAACATCTTCTCGCCTTACTCAGGATGCGTGCGTTTCACCATGGCGACCTGTCCACGAACTCTGTTTACAGGCATCTTGTATCCCTCGCCGACATCGACAGCCGCGTTCGCGCGATGAAGCCGCGATGCGATCCTACAATGTTGAAATTTTGGCACGGAGACTTTTTTCTTCACCACTGGGCCATTAACGGACATCCGCCCGTTGCGTCGTTGAACATCGTGCTTGGAACGCTTGACCGAGTAACCATGCCTGTTCACGAACGCGAACATTGTGGTATTTACCCGCGCCAAGCCGATGCTTCGGGGTAGCGGGTGCGGTAGGCGCGGTACCACACCTGGGGACTGTCGGGCGTGACGGTAACGACACGAAACCGTTCCGATTCGTCCGGGCGCGCAGACCTCCATCAGGCGACGTACGACGCCCCGCTCAGGTGCCGCGCCGCACCGACAACAGCGTCATGGCGATCAAGCGCATCCTTCGGAGCCATAGCTTGCCCGGTATGTGCGCCGGTACCGGTAATCCATCCGTTCGGGAAATGGAACCACGCCGCGATGCGCCACGTGTCGCTGACCTCACCCAGCGCAGCCAAGATGGATTTGATCACCGGCAGCGGCTGGCACATTTCGTCGAATTGATACGCCGCGAAATAGTCTTTGCCGTCGAGGCTCACGCTGTAGATGCGACCACGGCGCTTCCAGTCGTTCGTTGGCTGGGACTTGTTAGCTGGCGGCGCAGCTTGTAATTCGTTGACCTGCTCGGCCGTGAGCCACTCACCATGCGCGAGGATCTCGCGCATCGTCTTCTGTCGTTGGATGCGCTCCTCAATCAGCGGAATGGTCGGTGCCGACAGGCGTGTAACGATCGAGGCAATTTCGTCGGCTCGCAGGACCAGGCTCCTTTCGAACGAGAAGTCTTCCAGAAGGATCAGGAGCGCTTCCTCGAAGCTCTGTTTCAGCGACAACACGACCGCCGGATTGGTTCCGGCCGGCAGAGCCAGCTTCAGCTCGAGGGCAGCCGACGGCTTCTCCTGCACATCGATCATGGCAACCTCACTGAGTGCGATATTGCCACAACCCTACATCACATCGTCAATCTCGCCCAGCCCTGGGAGACTGTCTGAGCGGACGCACGGACAGTTGAACATCATATAATCGTCATTAAAATGACTGTTGTGCGGAAATTTCGATACGAACCGCCATCCAAATGCAATTTGACCTTGCAACGCCGCAGGAAGTCGCGGGAGAGCTCGGGCAGCGCCTTCGCACGCGTCGTCTGGCGCTGAACCAATCGCAGGCTGACACCGCCGCCCGAGCGGGCGTTTCTCTCGGCGCGGTGCGCAACCTCGAGCGGACCGGGCTGGTCACGGTCGAGGTTATGTTGCGCGTGGCCGGCACGCTCGGACTTCTCCAGCAGCTTGAGCCGGTGTTCGTCACGCGCCCCGTGACCATTGAGCAGATGGAGGCTACCAGCCGATCACGTCGCCGTGCGGGCCACAAAAAGGCAACGTCATGAAAAAACTCACCGTGATCTACGCCGGCTGGGGCGAGCGTTTCCCGCTGGCGCAGCTGGCGGACGACGGCCGCACCCTTCTGGCCCAGTACACCCCGGAGGCGCTGGCTCGTGGGCTGGAACTGTCGCCCTATCAGCTGAAGCTATCGCGCGATGCATACGACGATTTTCCCCCGCATCAAAACCGCCTGCCCGGCCTTGTGAGCGATGCACTCCCGGATGGCTGGGGCATGCTGTTGATGGACCGCCTGTTCCGCAAGAACGGTATCGACATCACCACGGTCTCGCCTCTCGACCGGCTCGCTTTCATCGGGGAAGGTTCGATGGGGGCACTGGCATTTGAGCCGCCGGCCGCCCAGCAACTCGAGCGGCGCGACCTCGAACTGCTCCAGATCGCGCAGGCGGTGCGCAACGTCCTCGCCGACAGCGGCGACGACATGTTGCAAGAACTGGCACTGATGGGCGGTGCGCCGCACGGCGCTCGCCCGAAGGTCCGCGTGAACATCGACCCGACCACGGGCATCGCGTCCCCACGGGAGAACGCGCCCGGTTCGCCGTGGCTCGTGAAGTTCCCCGGTCAGGGGGAGGACCCGGAAGTTTGCGCAATCGAATACGTCTACGCGGACATGGCCCGTCTGGCAGGCATTCCCATGCCGGCGACGCAGTTCTTCGCTCTGGGCGACGATCTGACCGCGTTTGGCATCGAGCGATTCGATCGCGTTGATGGGATGCGCGTCCCGATACACACGGTTTCCGGGCTTGCGCATGCGAACTTCCGCCATCCGACGCTTGACTATCTATCCGTGCTGCGGCTCACCCGCTTCCTCACCCGGGACGAGCGTGAGGTGCTGCAAATGTACCGACGCTGCGTATTCAATGTGGTCTTTCACAACCGGGACGACCATTCGAAGAACCTGTCGTTCCTGATGAAGCGAGACGGTTCGTGGAGTGTCTCGCCCGGGTACGATCTGACATTCAACGAAGGCCCGGGCGGCTATCACCAGTTGGATGTATGTGGCGAGGCACTGCAGATCGGACGATCGCACCTGCTCGACCTTGCATCCAAAGCAGGTCTGAAGAGGAGCGCCGCCGCTGCGGCCATTGACCAGGTATGCTCGGCAGCCGACCATTTCAGCGCGCTAGCGTGTAACCTGCCGATCCGCTCCTCGACCTGGAACCGCATTTCGGAGAAGGTAATGGGTTTACGAGACCTCGTCAGCGCCGCAGCCTAAGCCTGCGGCGCGTTCCCCCTATCCGGCAAATCATCCCGCTACATTCCTCGCCCAAGATACATATAGACCATCGGACTCGCACTCCTCTTCAACGACAACCGTGATCGAACCTGCCCCGATGTTGCGAGAACTTGGCGAAATGACGGAATTGGGCCTCTCATCTTTCGGGCTGCCACGCCGATCGCGCCAAGTCTAGAATCCTCAGAAACGCCGTGCTTTGGCGCAGAGGTCAGTCGGGCGTCCAAGCAGTTCAAATCGGCGCGAACGCCGCTGGAACGCCCTCCCGTGGGCCCTTCCGCTTCATGCGTACTGAGTCGCTTCCTTCCCATACGGAGTGTGAGTTCTCGGTGCCGGTCATCCCGGCCCGCCGACTCGTTCTTTCGATTCCCGAGAATCTGCTTAGACCACCGCACTTCATCGGTATACATTCCGATGCCGATGTTAATTATGTCAAGCAAGGCGAGAATGAAAACCGATATTGGTGGCGACCGATGGTCCCTCGCGACAATTCAAGGCGTCGACCCGGCCAAGGCTGTCACGGCAACCCGTGACAGCCTTTCGAAAGCCCTTGCGCGGCACGCCGGCATCCGCCGCCGCGCCGCACCGGGCCCGCTCATTTACTCACCCAGATACGCAGCCCGCACCTTCGGATCGTCGAGCATCTGCTTCGCGTCGCCTTCCATCGTGACCGTGCCGGAATCCATCACGTAGCCGCGATCGGCCGCCTGCAGCGCGAGGCGCGCGTTCTGCTCGACCAGCAGCACCGTGATGCCCTCCTTCGAGATCTCGCGCACCACTTCGAAGATCTTCTCGACCATGATCGGCGACAGCCCCATCGACGGCTCGTCGAGCAGCAGCAGCTTCGGCTTCGACAGAATCGCGCGCGACATCGCCAGCATCTGCTGCTCGCCGCCCGACAGCGTGCCCGCGAGCTGCGTTGCACGCTCCTTCAGGCGCGGGAAGAAGCCGAACATCCGGTCGACGTCCTGCTTGATCTGCTCCTTGTCGTTGCGCAGATACGCGCCCATCTGCATGTTCTCGATGATCGACATCCGCGCGAAGATCCCGCGGCCTTCCGGCACCATCGCGAGCCCGCGCTTGAGCAGCTCGTGCGACGGCACGCCCTTGATCGACTTGCCGTCGTACTCGATGTCGCCCGCCGAATACGGCTTGAGACCCGTGATCGCCTTCATCGTCGTGGTCTTGCCCGCGCCATTCGCGCCGATCAGCGTCAC